>DJSG01000031.1:57214-59160 GCA_002440265.1 Bacteroidales bacterium UBA6340
ATTGCCGAGAGAATGTCGGAACTATACCGGAGGGCAACGCGGCTCGCGTCGTCCAAATGATTAGTCGCGTTCGTAGATGGCACAGTTGTTCTCGGATTCGTGGACGCTGACTTTGTAGCAGTTCTCGATGTGGTCGCATATCCAGCGGGCGATGTTCTCGGCGGAAGGATTGACATCCAACACCTCGTTGATGTACTTGTGGTCGAAAGTGTCCTTGACCACCCGTTTGATGTGCGTGAAATCTGTAACCATGCCGTCCTGATTGAGTTCGCGCGACTTGCAATAGACGACGATAATCCAGTTGTGCCCGTGCAGGGCTTCGCACTTGCTCTCGTACGAGAGATTGAGATTGTGTGCAGCGGAAATCTCCAAACGCTTTTCTACATAATACATAGACCTCTCCAACCCCTCCAAAGGAGGGGCTTTCTAAATATCTGAATGTTCGTATATAAAGTTGTCTGTCATTGTTTGGAAGATACGGAATTCCCCCTCTCTGAGGGGGTAGGGGGAGTCTCGTATTCCGTGGTGTCGATGATACCTGCCTCACGGAGGGCTTCGATGCGCTCGGTGCAGGTGCCGCATTTGCCGCAGTGCTTTTCACCGCCCTTGTAGCAACTCCATGTCTCTGAGTAGTCGATGCCGAGGGCTTTGCCATGACGGGCGATATCCGCTTTGGTGAGGTTGGTATAAGGTGTGAAGAGGGTGATGCCCTCGTAGGTACCCGCCATAATCGCCTGATTCATAGCGTCCACAAAGGACCGGCGGCAGTCGGGATAGATAGCATGGTCGCCTGCGTGGTTAGCCATCATGATACGCCGCAGCCCGCGTGTCTCCGCCATACCCGCAGCGATAGCCAGCATGATGCCGTTGCGGAAAGGAACGACCGTGGAACGCATGTTGTCGTCGTCATAGTTGCCCTCGGGGATAGCGTCAGCCCCCTCGAGGAGAGAACTGTGGAAGTACTGATGAATGAAGTCTAACGGTATGATAATGTGCGGGATACCGAGACGCTCGCAATGCAGGCGGGCGAAATGGAGTTCGCGGGCGTTGTGGTTGCTGCCATAGTCGAAACTGAGGGCGAGGGCGATGCCGTCCTTGTATTCGTAGAGCATGGTGGTGGAGTCCAAGCCGCCGGAGAGGATGATGATGCTGTCTTTCATTGTAATAAGTAATAGTTAATGGTTAATAACCTCGGCGAAGCGGGAGGAGAGACGCTGCTGCTTGAGGGCTTGGTGGTCGGCATCCGCGTAGTTGGCAAAGGGGTAGATACTGATGCCGCCGCGGGGAGTGAAGATACCCGTAACCTCGATGTACTTGGGGTCCATGAGGCGGACAAGGTCGTTGAGAATGATGTTGATGCAGTCCTCGTGGAAATCACCATGGTTGCGGAACGAGAACAGATAGAGTTTCAACGACTTGGACTCCACCATGCGCTCGCGCGGGATGTAGGAGATGATGATAGTGGCAAAGTCCGGCTGCCCTGTTTTGGGGCAGAGAGAGGTGAACTCGGGACAATGGAAAGTGACGAGATACTCGTTTTCGGGGTGCTTGTTGACAAATGTCTCAAGCATCTCGGGGGCGTAGTCCGTAGGGTACTGGGTACGGTTCGCGCCAAGCAGGCTGACGCCTTGCAGTTCATCTGTAGTACGCATTGTTTTCAGTTTTTTAGGGTTGTGGCATGGGGGAAAAACAATAGCCCCATGTTTTCGGGGTGCAAAGATAGCGGTTTTGTTTGAGTTGAGCAACTCTTTTTTTGCGATTTTGTCATTTTGAACAAGATGCGATATATGTGTACTGTCCAATAACAAATGCAATTTTGTGCAAAGTTAGGGAAAATAATTGAAGAAGCAATCTTTCGGGGTTGAAAAGTTCAATTTTTCTCGTGGTCTTCTGTTGAGTTTTTTCTGAATGTTCATAATTTTCAAGTCAGAGAACTGTGTAAAATC
>DJSG01000030.1:0-20702 GCA_002440265.1 Bacteroidales bacterium UBA6340
CTGCAGACGTAAGCAGCCCGTGTTCTTTGACATATTAGACCTTCCCTAACTGACTAAGGAGTTCTATGATGCCCACAGGGCATCAATCGGAAATCCGCAATAAGGCGGTATTTCCTTCACCTTCAAAGGAGGGGGAATAAAGATGATGTGAATGCTTGGGTGGTTCGTTGACAATGCGTGCCGCATCGTCATTGGGGAATTTATAGGGGGCTTGTCACACAGTCGCTATGTAGGATAGCCTCTATAATTTCTTCCGCGACCCTGTCTTTGGTTGCCAATGGCAGCGGTGTTTGTGTTCCGTTCGGGTATAATAGTGTTACTTGATTCGTATCTGTTCCGAACCCAGCCCCTGCGTCTTGCAACGAGTTGAGTACTATCATGTCGAGGTGCTTGCTCTGCATCTTGCGTGTCGCGTTCTGCACCTCGTTGTTGGTCTCCAGGGCGAACCCGACCAACACCTGATTATCCCGCTTGCAGTCTCCCAGCGTGGCTGCAATGTCTTGTGTGGTTTGCAACTGCAGGGTCAGAGCCGTCTGACCGGGCTGCTTTTTTATCTTTTGCACCGCAGGTTCCGCAGGGGTGAAATCCGCCACAGCGGCGCATAGTATGGTGATGTCCGCCTGTGCAAAGGCACTTACGGTAGCCGCTGCCATCTCTCGTGCCGACGACACATTCACCATCCGCAGGGGCGCAAACGCCTCCCATGCGTGCATGGAGATATTTGTCGGACCGCTCACCACCGTCACTTCAGCCCCCATACGCAGGCATACCCGTGCCAATGCGTACCCCATCTTGCCTGTGGAGGCATTGCTGATATACCGCACAGGGTCTATTGCCTCATGGGTCGGACCGGCAGTGATGAGTACTTGTCTGCCCTGTAGCGGCTTGTCCGACAAGGCATACTCTACCGCTGCCAACAGCACATCCGTCTCTTGCATACGCCCTTTGCCTGTCGTACCGCACGCCAAAGACCCCTCTGCGCAATCCAGCATGGTGATATTCCCACGCGATGACAGCACACGTATCGCCTCTTGTGTCGCAGGTGCGGCATACATCTTGTCGTTCATGGCCGGGGCTATCACTACGGGCTTGCGCATTGCAGCAAAGGTTGTCGTCAGTGCGTCATCGGCTATGCCTGCTGACATCTTGCCTATCACATTCGCCGTAGCAGGGGCTACTATCATCATATCCGCCCAATCGGGCAGCGATATATGCTCCGTACTGTGCTCATTGATAGCCGCAAACACATCGCTATACACCTTATGCCCGCTCAATGTCTGCAAAGCAAGACAAGTAACGAACTCCAATGCATTCTTGGTAGTCGTTACTTGCACTTCCGCGCCTGCTTTCGTCAGCAGACGTATCAACTCGGGTATCTTGTAGGCGGCAATACCGCCGCTGATACCTACTAATATGTGTTTACCCTTCAGCAATTACAATTTACGATTTAGTTATTTACGATTTTATTATTTATGTATGATTGAGGAGTATTTACGATTTATTTCCAAGTCCTCAAATAAATCGTACATCGTAAATTCGCAAATCGTAAATCTACTTCAGTGCCTCGTCGCGATTGCTGCCGCGGTATATCAACTCACCGTCGATGAACTCTTGCGTCGCCATCAACGTGGGCTTGGGCAGCAACTCGTAACTGCGCGAAATATCTATCTGCTCCTGATTCTCAAAGGTTTCCTCTGAGGAATCGCTGGGAGTATTGAAGTCTTGCAACTTCGAATCCAACTCCTTCTTCAGTGCAGCACTGATTTGGTTGCTGCGCTTGGCGATGATTGCCACCGTCTCATACACATTCCCTACCTTGGCTGTCAGTTCGTTCATGTCCCTCGTGATGGTAGTATGCGGGGCTTTGCTTTGCTTGTAATCAATCATATACTTACGTCTTTTATTGTTTCTTGGTTATCTTCTGCACATCTTTGCCGATACGCTCAGCGGCATTGCGGTGCTTGGAATCGGGATACTCGGTGATGAAACTATAGTACTCATCCTCCGTATCACGGGCGCGTTCCAACTTCTTTGCCTCAAACGAGTTGAGCATCTGCTGATATTTGGCTTGCAGTATCAGCCAACTCAGTTCCTCCTGATACTTGTTCGTCGGATAGGTGCGCAGCGCATTGCGTGCCGTTATCTCGCAACTCAGGTAGTTATTGCCCAAATACGAGCCTAAGTTATAGTATAGTTTAGCGTTCAGATACTCTTTGTATGCTAATTTGTCATACAACTCACCCATCTCCGTATAGGCTTGCTCTGCGTAAGGACTCTCGGGGTATAGTTCTACGAATTGCGTGAAGAACTCTATCCCTTTCTTGGTCTCAGTCTGGTCCAAGCGTGCATCGGGTGAATCCAAGTAGTAGCAATGCCCCACCTGAAAGCGTGCCTCCACAATGTACTTGCCCTTCGGGTAGTTGCGGATATAAGCCTGATAGTACTCCGTTGCCGAAGCATAGTCTTTCTGTCCCATGTAGCAACGCGCCAGATATGCCAATATGTCCTCAGAACGCTCTGTACCTTTGTAGTAGGTGCTGACATCGTCCAGCAACGTCTGTGCCTTCACGTACTGCTTGTCATTGAAATACACCAATGCTTTCTGGTATTTCAGTTCGGGGTCTTTCGACTTCAGCAACTGCTGATACTCGCCGCATGCTGTCATAGCACACAGCAATACGCACCATACGCACAAGCGAATACTCTTCACTCGACACGTATGCATAGGCTCAGTATGCCTGTTTCTCTGTATGCTGTTTTGTACCATAAAAAGCCCTCGTATCCAAATTAGCCCGCAAAGATACTACATTTCTGTGACTTATGCAAGTTATCATGACATTTTACCGGACGGCACGAATTTGATGTGATTGACTTTTCATTTTTCTTAGTCATGCCTCATCTCAATACAGCATACCAAACAGCCAAAGAGGTATCTCTCTGGCAAACCCTTGTTCGATATTGTCCAACACCAGATACGCATTCGCCACCCCGCGTATTTGTTGTTGTGATTTGTTGGCACCGCCCACCTCAAAAGTATAGGTATCGTCTATCAGAAAATCGGCATCCGACGGGGCATACGTCACCCGGTGCGTAGCCTCCATCTGATTGACAAAGAATGTCTCACGCACATTGCCCACATCCGTCTTCTCGCGAGCAAAAGCGTAGGCGTAGTTCGTGTTGCCCAGATAAATCTTTTCGGGTTTTGCCATCGGTTTCAAGCCACCTGATGCCTTGTCAAGCGTCAAGACAGCCTTTGCACGGCTGAGATAATAGAGATAATTAAGCAGTGTAAGGCGGGTAGTGCCCAAGTCCCGACTGAGTGCGGTGATGTTAGGCACCAATGGTACCAACTGCGCTATCAGCCCGAACAGTTTCTTGATACGTTGGATAGTCGTGTACTCAATATCCACCACGGCAGGCAGGTCCTGCTCCATTATCTGCGTGAACGTGGCTAGCAGTTTGTCGTGATAAGCCTCCTTATCTTCCTTATAAAAAGGATAGTAGCCATACTCCAAATACTCGCGGAAAGCAGGTAATGGGTGTAGCATCTTCACCACATCTGCCGCAATAGACACGTGGTTATGCAGCACATCTTCAATACTATAAGCAGGAAAAGACAGCCCGCGGTCAAACTCCAAGTATTCGCGAAAACTGAGCCCTTGCAGGTAGTACATCGTGGCACGACGAGAGAGGTCTGCTTCACCGTCTTCCAACTGCAAAAGCGATGAGCCTGTAAACACGACATACAGTTGCGGGTAGTCGTCGTATATCTGCTTGAGTTCGGCAGACCAATTCGGATAGCGGTGTACCTCGTCCAAAAACAGGTGTGTACCACCGTTCTGATGAAACTCGCGCACCAAGTCCAAGAGCGTGTGCGTGGAGAAATACAGGTTATCCAAACTGACATACAAGGCTTGTGTCGGAGCGGTACCAAACTCCATCCGTATCCGTTGCAGTATCATCGTGGTCTTGCCGGCACCGCGGGCTCCGAGAATGCCCAGCAAATGGGCACTCCAACGGATACGATGATACAAATACCGAGTAAAACTTGTATCAGTATTCGCCAAACGGCGATAGAAAACTCCAAACAATTCTCTCATAACTCTTGTCTGTATGATTTACGCTGCAAAGGTACTATTGTTTTTTCAAATAAACAAAAATTATCCGATATTGTTTTCTCAAATAAACAAAATAAGCAGCAATCTGTTCTTTGCAAAACACAACAGACGAAGTTACCCGGTGAGAAGTCTACAAATCTTGGACGAGACGCACCGAGAAGCCTGAGCAGCGGCTGTTGTTGCTCCGTGTATAGAAGCGGTAACTGCGGAAGGACAGACGGTACGCATCGGTGCCATCATACACCGTACTCGACCAATAATAGCCGTCTTTCTGCACATCGCTCACGCCATAAACGCTACGACCGCCCGCCGCAGGGAGAAAGACTGCACCCGCATTTTCCATCTGCTGCCAATCAGAGAGCGTGTAAGTGTTGTCTGACCAGTGCGAGTTCACATTATCATCGTAATAGTAACCACCTTGGTCGGCTAAACCTTTTTCGGTACTTGGGGTGAATGTAATGCCGACAGGAGCAATCCAATTGTCAGGCAGTATAATGGTGCCATTCACTCCATTCACCTTGCCCAAACCAAAGAGTTTCTGTGCATTTGCACGAGCATAGAAGATGTAATACCACTCTTCACAGGCGGGTGTGCGCCACGTATTGGGAGCATCGGTACCGATAGTATTGGTACCCCAATCTACAAATGTCTGATAGTCGTTATATGTGGTGCTTGTATTGGTGGGATTATTGCCGGTTCCCCAACCGAAAAGGTCTATCCAACCTGTATAGGTATCGGAGATATTAGCGTTATCACTGCCGATATAGTCGTACTGATTATTGGCAAAGCACCATTTGTTCGTGGAGGCTTGGTACAGAAGGTTGCCTTTGGCAAAAGACACTTGCTTGTCCGCAGATACCGAGAACACACCTTGCCCTTCAGGATTGCACTTGTTGATATAGACAGTATCCTTCACATACACCGTATCCCGCTTAGTAAGGATAACGGTATCGTGTATCTCCTCGCACTCTTGCAGGATACCTTCGGGGAACGGCAAGAATGTTACACTATCCACATCGGTGATGAAGAACTGCATGTAGGTGTTGCCTTCCCACACCTGCATACGACGCTGAGCATTAACGCTCAATACAACAGCGAACATCGTCGCCAATAGAAGCAGTTTTTTCATAATTCTGGACCTCCCCCGCCCCACCTTCAAAGGAGGGCGTCAGAGAGGATTTGTTATTGGTTGTTAGACATTTGTTGTTTTATCGGGCGGATAAGTCCGACGGGACTAAGAGTTTTTTACTCCTATTTTGTTCAATCGCCGTATGATGTCGGGCAACTGCTTGAAGCCGACACTCGACCGCCGCCAGTTCATCGCGTCAATGGCAGGCGAACCCTGATACATACCTGCCTTGCGGACGCTGCCTGCCACACCTGCTTGCGCACCGAAGACACAGCGGTCGGCTATCTCGATATGCCCTGCCACGCCCACCTGTCCGGCAAGAATACAATGGCTGCCCACCTTGGTGGAGCCGGCTATCCCCACTTGCGCACAGAGAAACGTCGATTCACCCACTTCCACGTTGTGCGCCACCTGTACAAGGTTGTCAATCTTTACGTTACGATGTATGCGCGTGCTACCCATCATTGCCCTGTCCACGGTCGTGTTGGCACCTATCTCCACATCGTCCTCTACCACCACATTGCCTATCTGCGGCAGTTTCTGATTCACCCCTTGTGCATCCGGCTCAAAGCCGAAACCGTCGGCACCTATCACCACGCCCGCATGCAGGATACAGCCCTTGCCTACCACGCAATTGTAATACACTTTCACCCCCGCATACAGAATCGTGCCATCTCCAATCCGCACATTATCACCTATATACGTATTCGGATATATCTGCACGCCCTTACCTATCCGTACATTCTTGCCGATATAGGCAAAAGCCCCGATGTAAGCATCTTCGGGCACCTCCACGCCCTCGCTGATGTAGCACGGTTGCTCTACCCCTTTGCGCGGCGGGTTCATGGCTTTTGCCACCAACTGCAGCAACTGCCCCATCGCACTACGGGCATTCTCCACGGCAATCACTGCTGCCCCGCTGTGCGGTTCCTGCCCGTTCAGCAGACTGGCTGTTACCAACACCACAGAAGCCTGTGTATCAGGCAGGTATTGCATATATTTCTCCTCGCAGAGGAAACAGAGTTTACCCTCCGTTGCCTGCTCGATAGGGGCTACGTCGCTCACCGTCTTATTGCCGTTACCGTATAACTTGCCGCCCAATAGCGCGGCTATTTGTTGTGCTGAAAATTCCATGATTGTTAGTTAATAGTTAATAATTAATAGTTAATAGGCGTGATAGACCTTATATTTTGTAGTAGAACAGGTACAATTTCCTGGGTTTGTAGGTGAGCGTCTGCAGATTGAGCATATCCGATGCCTCGGCAATGTCGCGCGTGGCGCCGTCCTTGAACAGAATATCTATCGAGTCATCCTTCTCCGAATAGGTGTTCGAGGTCGACACATGCTCCACAAAGAAGTCCTCCGCGTCCTGCTCGCTCACCCCGAAATGTGCGGCATACTGCTCCCGCAACTCCTGCTTTTCCTCCTCACTCAAAGGCTTGTCCAGCAGCCGTCCTTTGAACAGCCGTCTGTTCGTAAAGCACTGACTCAGAATACTTAACACCTTGTCATCACTGCTCATCCACACCTTGATGGCACTCATTATGTCCGAGTCGTCCAGCAATGCGTATTGCTCCAACGGGTAGTCGCTTGCCGCAAACTCCTCCGCTGTAACATGGTTGTACAGGAAATAGTGCAGCGCAGGCGAACAGAACAACTCCGTGCCCTCTGCCGCCAACCGTTTGGCACGCTCTAATATCTTGATTAGCAACTGCTCAGCCGCCACCGATGTCTTGTGCAGATACACCTGCCAGTACATCAGCCGCCGTGCCACGAGGAACTTCTCCACCGAGTAGATGCCCTTTGCTTCCACCACCAGTTTGTCGTCCACCACATTCATCATCTTCAGTATGCGCGCACTCGCCACGCTCCCCTCCGTCACTCCGCAGAAGAACGAATCGCGGCAGAGATAGTCCAATCTGTCCACGTCCAACTGGCTGCTAATCAACTGATGCAGGAAGTGCTTCGGGTACTCGTCTTTGAATATCGCCATTGCCATATCCAACTGCCCGCCCAAGTCGCGGTTAATCCGCTCCATCATCCGCAGGCTCACCTCCTCATGCGTGATGCCGTCCACCAGCGTATGCTCCATCACGTGCGAGAACGGACCATGTCCGATGTCGTGGAGCAGTATCGCCGCCATGGCTGCAATGCCCTCATTATGAGATATATCCACACCCTTTTGGCGTAGCGAGGTGATGGCCTCTTCCATCAGGTGCATTGCCCCCAACGAGTGCAAGAAACGACTGTGCATCGCTCCCGGATACACAAAAAAACTCAGTCCTAACTGTCTTATCCTGTTCAACCGCTGCACATAAGGGTGCTGCAACACGTTAAGCAGCACATCATTAGGCACCGACAAAAAACCGAACACAGGGTCATTCACTATCTTCCGCATAACAAAACAAGAATATCGACTACAAAGATACTACAAATAAGTCGAGTGTACAAATCTTCAAATCTTATCTCATTCTCTCAGAATCTCACTTTCTTGTAAGGGGTATGTATTGTAAATGTATAAATATACACAAATAAGTATATATATTGTATATTTATACATATATTATAGTGTGTTATACATAGTGTAATATATATAACTATTTTCAAGTCAATGCTTTGTATACCCTATGAGAGGACATGTGGTACCTATATTTTTTTGAGATTCTGAGATTCTGAGATAAAAAGCCCCCTACCCCCTACCCTCTACCCTCTACCCTCTACCCTCTAACCCCTAACCCCTAACCCCTACCCTCCCCGAGACCTTACCGAGTGCTTTCCCTGTCCTGTACTCACACAGATCAACATTCGCATTTATTTTATTTTTTGTATACTACGCGCGCGTGCGCGCACGTACCTATTATAATACGTTATGTATGCGCACGTACAATTTCGTTGATCAAACTTTTTTTTGCTCAACAAACACTCTTTTTCTGTTTTTCTCTTGAAAAAAGTATTTTTTTTGCATAATTACTGCAGAAATTCTTTTTGACAACTATTTATATATATAGAAACTCAAAAAGAGAGACATAGCAAAACAACGATTTTCGTTTTATGATCAAAAAATCATCGCCATACGCGTAGGCGAAATTAGAAATTAGAGATTAGAATAGAAATTAGAGGCGATAGAGAAAGAGCAGAATGAAAAAAGAATGTGTATAATTGCTATGAAGAAAAATAAAAGTCAGTATAAAAAACAAGAAGAAATGACAGAGAAGAAAAATTATGATCAATATGATCAAAAACAAGTCCACTCGATGATAGGCAGAGTGGCAGGTTTGGGCGACGTGGTTTTCCACGAAAGCAAGTTTTCGGACATCGGTTACGAAACACGCAAATTCAAAGTAACAACCAACGAGCAATACCCACAATCCGCGTGGTTCCAAGTTCACGGAAATTTGATCAATTTTCCATATCCCATGGGCACGAAGGTGGAAGTATTCTACAACCTAAAAGCCTACGAGACGCAATTTAACACACAAGGAACATGCCTAAGCGCTTGGCAAGTGAGAAAAATAATCGATTGAAAAAAGTTTGTATAATTGAAAAGGGCGAGGACGTCATCGCCTGCTAAAAATAAACAAAATGAATTTTATAATAAAATGAAAAAAATTGATGAATTGGTCGAGCACGTCAGTGCAGCCCTTCGGGACGCCGAAGTAAAAGAAACAGGTAGCAGCAACGCTAAAAGTGAAGAAATCACAAAAATGATCAAAAAGAATTATCTCCTCCCAAACGGACGCATCTGCAAGTATTGCTGGCAAGAGCGCTACGAAGGTAAGGACGGCAAGATGCACTTTGGAGCGGTTAAGCCGTTGTCTTGGGAGAAGTTCCTCGAGATTTCTAATGATCCACGTCTGCAACAGTGGCAGGACGAAATCCGATTGCTTAACGAAAAGTACCCCAATGGTGGGGATGACTACGAAGCCGAAAAGAAGGCTATCAAAGGTAATTTCAGTTTGCAAACTGTCCATTCGTATGCCTTCATCGGCGATATGCATCGGACCGATGCAAATGCATTGTGGAACAGAAAGTATGTTGCGGATTTTGATCATTTCAGTCACAATCACAACGTGAATGTCCGCGAGTGGTTACAGGCAAAATTGACACCTGAATTTGTTGAGGAACAGGGTATTGATTACGCTTACATCAGTGTAAGTGGTGATGGTTTTCACATCGTCGGCAGCCTTCGCAAAGGCGAGACAATCAGCGGAGCACAACTCCGTATATGCAAGGCCTTGGGGTTAGAGGCTAATGAATATGATCAAAAAGTGTATGAGCCAAGTCGGGGCAGTTACTTTGTACATCAATCATATTGGGTTATAGAGCCACAGGAAAAGGATTGGTACTTCAACGACCTCAAAGAGGCTTTGGCTGCTAATGAAGAGGGCAAGAGAGTGTTAAGTTACACACACAACAACACCCCCAAAGCTGTGAACAACACACAGCATCAAGCCTTGGTAATGAGTGGCAATATGCCCGAAACATACAATGGTGCAAAGTGGGAACATATTGTCACCTGTTTGATCAACAGTTTGGGCGGTGAACCAAAGGTAGGTCAAAGACACGATATTTATGGGTCTCTTTGCGGATATCTTTGCACCATTGTAAACAACCCGCAATGGTTGTACAACATCCTACCGAAATGGAACGATTTCGACGAACAATATGACCAATGTGAATATGCTTGCAATCAAGATAATACAGGCAGACCCGCAAAGGTAGTAACGGCGGCAATTGAAGCGGCAAAACAGATGACAAAAAAGGAGAAATATGATTTCAATTCTTTACCACTACCTCCGTTGAACCCGTTACAAAAGTTAATTTTATCAAAAGTTCCACAACAATATCACGCGCAGGCGTTATTGCTGGAAATGGCAATAGAGGGAGCTTTACTTCACCATTGCAACTACGACTGGATCAACGGAGACCCACGCAGTTTCGTCTTTGGTGTGACAGTAGTAGGCGCACCTGCGAGTGGTAAAAGTTTCTATAAATCATTCGTAGAACTTCTAAAAACTCCTTTATACGATCATGATTCGGAACAAAAACAACTGCAGGATGAGTATAAAGAAAAACTCAAACTGAGTAAAAACAGTGGTAAACAACCTGTAGATCCAAAGGTGTATCTCGCGAATATCCTCCCCGATACTACCTTGGCAAAACTTGCATACTACATCGAAAATGCAGATGGCGATACAATGTTTATGCAGTGTGACGAGATCGACGAGTTAAGCCGAACCGAGGCTTCCAAGTTAAGTACTAAAAAGGTACTTTACCGCCTCAGTTACGACGGCTCCCTATGGGGACAGGACCGAGTAGGTCCGGATAGTGTAACGGCAAGTGGAATTGTAAAAATTTGTAACTTATGGAACGGGACACCACTGGCTGTCGAACGATTCTTCGACCAAAATGAAGTAGAAGACGGGCTTTGCTCACGACAAGTGTTCTGTCTGATGCCAAAAATTGATTTGTTTGATATCCCTCGTTTTGCGCCTTACACAAAAAACGAACAGGACAGAATAAAAGACATAGCATACGAATTGCATGATACGCAGGGGCATTTTTCCGCTCCACTGGTAGCCGAGGCTATCGAACTATGGTTAAAAAACAAAAAATTGGAATATGCCAATGAAAATGAGTACTTTATGCAGTATGCTATTCGGGCTGCCGAATATGGTATGAAAGCAGGATTGGCTTATTCAATCATAGACGGAAGTGCTTTGAAAGGTACCAAATCCAAACCAAAAGGAACGGTAAAAGAGAAAAATGCAGCCGAATATGCACTGTGGTATGCGGAAAGTACCTTCCGAAATGCAATGGTACTGTTTTTGGACAAAATACGCAGACTATCAGCCACTTCCGTATCATCCAACTACGGCGGCAAATACTGCCCGAAAAGGTTGTACAATGACTTGAATACTACTTTTACAGATGATGATATAGAACAATTGCAAGATCAACACAATTGGCATCCATCCATTGCAAATATTAAATTCACATGGAAAAAGACAGGCAAGATAATAGAAAATGAGGACGGCAGTTATACGAAGATAAAGTAGTTCCCGGTCAGCCTTTTTAATGGTCTTCTTTTTAATGGGGCTTTAATGGCTTTAATGGAGAAATAAGAAAGGCTTGCGAATCTCAAAATCTCAGAATCTCACTTTGAAAAAGTGATGTTCATCAGCATACGAGGGTTGGCTCTCTCGTATGTTACTAAACATAAAAAAAGACAACACTTGCAATTCAATAATTCATAATTAAACAAGTCGTTGGTCGCGACTTCATAAAGAAAGACCATAACTCAATAATAATAACTAAAACAAAATTATTTATTAATTATGGCAAAAATCACGTACATTGCTCCTGTTAAGACAGTGAGCGGAAAATTATCGAAAGCAGACAAGGTGATTTACATGGTTCGCAGAGCGGCTACTAGCAATCAAGAGATGATTGAAAATCCCTGTTACTCAAGTACTTGTGGCAAGAGAAGCACACCTTTCAGCGACAGCGAAAAGGCAGCACAGACACGCTTCGGAAAGATCTGCGTAGCGACTAATGAGCGACTCAATGATGCTCAAAAACAAGCCGCCGACATTGCAGCCTTCAAATCTCAAAGCGTTTACACTACGATCAGACAGTATGTTTGGCATCAAGTCGCCGCAACTATCGAATAATCTGATTATCAATCGTTGCACATTACGGAAGAGAGGTTGCCTCAAAAGCAACCCCTCTTTTTCTTTGCATCTCTTACTTGCAATTCTTCATTCTTCATTCTTCATTCTTCATTCTTAATTTTTCATTCTTTAATTAGTACACCATCGCGCGTTTGGGAGTTCTGACTTTTTTTCGTATCTTTGCCCTGCAAATAATAGCAATCAGGTCATGCAAGAGCAAGTAGAAGTATATCTGGCAAATACGCAGACGCCGCAGCCTGTGGGCACTCTCGGCTATCGGCACCCGTGGGGAAAAGGGGCGTATCAGTTTAATTTTCACCCTTTTTGGATAGACGCCTATCCGAATATGCGGCTGAGCGGAGACCTGAGGAATACCACGGTTGCACAGCATAGTATGAACAATATCTTCGGCTGTTTCAAGGACTGTCTCCCCGGTGCATGGGGGCGGGGGCTGATAGAGACGCGCGAGAAGATGCTTGCCGAAGCGGAGGGGCGGCAGTACTACCGTCTCAACGAGTTCTGTTATCTTCCTTTTGTGGACGACGAGGCACGTATGGGTGCTTTCCGGTTCCGTATGACGGGGCAACGGACCTTTGTGGGCGAGACCACGGACGGCAATACATACCTGCCTCTCACCGCATTGGCTGACTACCGCCATCTGCTGGATATATACGAGACACACCCCGAAGAACTGACCATTGAAACGATGGACACGCTGATTCGCTATGGGGCTGTCATTGGCGGCAAACGTCCGAAAGCCGTCATCATCGACCCGAACAACAACGTCCGCTATATAGCCAAGTTTCCTTCGGCGAAGGACGAATACAATGTGCCGCTATGGGAATACATGTGCTACCGGGTGGCTTACGCAGCAGGCATCAACCTCGCCTTCTGCCGGTTGGTGGACACGAAGGGGTATGAACGGAAGCATGTACTGCTCTCACGGCGTTTCGATCGCGATGACAAGCAACGGCGCATACATTATATGAGTGCCAACACACTGCTGGATGCACCTGACAATGCCTCTGCCGAGACGGGACACGGCTATATGCACCTGATTCGTGCAATAGCAGGCAACAAGACAATGGCAGACCCCAAGACGGATATACGCGAGATATATCGCCGCATTGCCTATTCGATATGCATTGGCAATCACGAAGACAACTACGGCAACTACTCGTTTATCCTCACACCCAAGGGGTGGAAATTAGCCCCTGCTTATGGTTTTCACCCGAGCCACGAGACTACAATGCGGCTGTTGGTGACGGAGAAATCCAATGAAGCGTCGTTGGAGAACCTGCTCAAAGCGGCTACAGTGTATCACATCGGACCGCAGGAGGCGGCACGTATCATAGAGGAGGTAAGGCTTGCCGTAGGGCGTTGGCGTTACTCCGCCACACGCTGCAAGATAAAAATCAAGGAGCAACCACGCTTCGCCGACCGATTCGACCAATACGGCATACTCCCTACTCCACCCGAGACAGAGGGAGAGGGGGAAGCCAAAGGCAATGACCCCAAACCGGCATAATGAGGTTCTTGTTAGACACAAATATCGTTATCGGACTTGAATAAACGGACGACTACGCCGTATCGTCACAAATTAGACATAAATTCCATGTTCAAGAATGACATTGAATAACGGAATGTTTTGCGGAGCGACTGCCTATTAAAGCGGTCGCTTTTCTTATACAATAAGGAGCAAAGCCGCGAAAAAGTATAGTAGTAAGTTTTGTCATCGGAAACGGTATGAGACGCATTGTCCCCACAGCACTAAATGCATAAAAGAGGCTGCCCATACTTGGTGGACAACCTCTTCGATTGATTTGGGAGCCAAAAGACTACCCAAAGATATGTATGCTCAGATTAGTGGCACATGCCGGGGATGTAAGAGAACGGCAATACTTCCTCTATTTCAAGAGCATCGTCCTCTTGTACGCGCGGTACCAGACGTGCTGGCTTACCATTCTTAGGAGCATTGTAAGTGTACTCGGTTGTGAACATCTTAGTGGTAAAACCACCATCATAGCCGGCTGCAATGATAACCCACTGCGAACCGTCTACAGGGTTCTCTGCATAGATTTTGTTTACGCCCGTTCTCAAGTATTTCTCCAATGTACCCTTACTATCGTAACTTGCTTCCATATTCTGCATATATACAGCAGGGTCGCCATTGAATTTCTCTGTCAGATAGCCCTTCTCTGCACCGCCGAGCAAGTATGTTTCCTCTGTAGAGGGGTGAGCCGAGAAGTAAATCAGCGTATCCACTTTGCCGCTTGATTTAGTAACATACGAAGCAGAGTCAAACTGCAATGTAATCGTCATCGAAGAAGGAACTACATCGGTGGTGCGGAAAGGAAGACGCTTAACAATAGGACTTGCCTTCTCATTGTCCACATCTATACCAAAGGCAAACAACACGTAGTCTGTGCTGGCAGTCATACCGCTTGCAATCAGGTTTTTGGTTCCTTGTTGCAAGAAATCTTTCAAGGTGACATTGTAGCCAAAAGAAGCGTATTGCTTTATCGTCTCTTGCAGATTTGCCAGTACGTTTTCTGTAACTTCGCTATCGCTTAGGCTTCCTATGGTAGCCGCATCAGCATAGCCGCAGTAATAGTAGCCCTCTTCATTCGATGGGGTAACGGCTACTGTGCATTTCTTCTGTTTCACTTCAAGCATCTCGAGTTCACAGGTAACAGGGTTATTGAATATCTGTACCTTCGTAGCAGCTTGTATGTTGCCAGATTCTGCGAAGATTTTCACCTCACCGGCAGCCTTTGCTGTAACAACACCATTAGCATCTACAGAAGCGGTGTTCATATCTTCGCTCCGCCACGTAACCTTAGCATTGGTAGGTTCAACGACAGCCTTCAGTTGTACGGTGGAGTCAACGTACATAACCACGGATGTAGGGTCTGTAGAAATGGTCGTTGCCACGATGTCCTCTTTGGTGCAAGAGGTGACACATGCAGCCAATGCCATGAGGGCAACTGCTGCGAAACTCATTGATTTTTTCATTGAAATAAAATTTGTTGTTGTTTGGTATTAGTTATAGATTATGGTGCGGGTGGTACATAATTGCCACCCACACCATAGATTTATTACTTCTTCAACTCTTTGCGCTCGCGACGGCGTTGTTGAGCCATCTGGATGTCGTAAGCCAACGGAGTGGCGATGCACAGGGTAGAATAGGTACCTACGATGACACCCATGAGGAGTGCGAAGACGAAACCGCGGATAGTCTCACCGCCGAAGCAGAAGATAGCCAGCAATACCACGAGGGTGGACATAGAGGTCGAGAACGTACGGCTCAACGTGTGGTTGAGGGCATCGTTCATATTCTGCAGTTTCGCGCGCTTCGGATAGAGGTGATGGTATTCACGTACACGGTCGAAGACAACCACGGTATCGTTGATAGAATAACCGATGACGGTCAGGATAGCCGCGATAAACGACTGGTCAATCTCCATAGAGAAAGGCATCACCTTCCAGAGGATAGCATAGAGACCCAAGATGATGATGGTGTCGTGTGCCAGACCTGCCAATGCGCCCACCGAGAAGGCGAAGTTGCGGAAGCGCAACAGGATATAGAGGAAGATACCGAGCAATGCAATGATGACGGCGATAAACGCGTCGCGGGTGATGTCGCTTGCCACAGCAGGACCTACTTTCTGCGACTGCATAATACCAATCTCAGGATTGATGTCTGTGGACTTGAACTCGTCCAAGGTGATGTTGTCTGCCAAGAACGGTTTGCAGCCCTCGTAGAGGAGTGTCTCGATTTGGTCGTCCACATCTTCGCTGTTGTCGTTGATGCGGTAGTTGGTGGAGATACGTACTTGGTTGGCGTCGCCAATGGTGATGACATTCAGCGAGAAGGTCTCGTCGTCGCCCATCTGCGCCTTAGCCTCCATAAACACTTTGTCGAGGCTGTTGTTCACCTCTTGAGTGCTGACCGGTTGCGCGAAACGGACGATATAGTTGCGACCACCGGTGAAGTCGATACCGAGGTTGAGTTTACCCATGATGTGCGGGTTCACACCGAGGATACCTATGATAATCAGCACGCCGGAAATGATGTAGGTTACCTTGCGCGCACCGATGAAGTTGGCATGGGTGTTCTGCAAGAAGTTCTGCATAATCTTGGTGGTGAAAGTCAACGGTTTGGCGTCATCTTTCTTGGCATAGACCTCGAGCAACAGACGTGTGATGAAGACTGCGGTGAGGAAGGAGGAGATGATACCAATCATATAGGTAACGGCGAAGCCCTTGATAGGACCGGTACCGAAGATGGCAAGGATAGCACCCGTCAGGAACGAGGTTACGTTGGAGTCGATGATGGCAGAGATAGCCCCTTGGAAACCGTCTTGGATGGCCTTACGGAGGTTCTTGCCTGCCCGCAACTCCTCACGGATACGCTCGTAGATAAGCACGTTGGCATCCACCGCCATACCCATGGTAAGCACGATACCGGCGATACCCGGCAAGGTCAGTACTGCCGAGAAGGATGCCAAGATACCTACCA
This sequence comes from Bacteroidales bacterium UBA6340, assembly GCA_002440265.1. GTDB lineage: Bacteria > Bacteroidota > Bacteroidia > Bacteroidales > Paludibacteraceae > Colicola. The sequence continues at coordinate 16,444 of DJSG01000030.1, forward strand.
GCAGGAAGACGTTGCACAACAGTGCGAAGTCAGCAATCAGACCCGGGATAACGCCATAGTAGAATATCATGTAGAGCAGAATGAGAATGAAGCCGAGTACGAAACTCCACAAACCATTCTGGATAGCCTCACGACCCAGCGAAGGACCTACCACGTCCTCTTGTATAATACGCGCGGGCGCGGGCATCTTACCTGACTGCAGTGTGTTAGCCAAGTCCTTAGCCTCTTCCACAGTGAAGTTACCTGTAATCTGCGAGTTGCCGCCGGCAATCTCGTTCTGTACGGTCGGGAAACTATATACATAGCCGTCCAACACGATAGCGATGGACTTGCCGATATTGTCACGAGTGATACGTTGCCAGTCGCGTGCGCCCTCTGCATTCATAGACATGGACACGTTGGCGTAAGCCGATGTCTGACCGAAGTCTGCACGTGCGTCAGTGATGACATCACCTTCCAATGACGGGCGACCGTTGGTCTGCGCTTTGAGAGCAATGAGTTGGTAGAATGTCTCTGCCTCGTCAATAGCCTTTACCGTCCAACGCAGGCGCAGTTCGCGGGGGAGAATGGACTTCGCTGTTGCCGAGTTGAGCATAGCCATCACCTTGGCGGTGTCGGTGTAGTGCACCGTACCTACCACCGGACCGCGGTATGCCTGACCGGCTTGGTTGACAGACGGGTTGAGCACTGCGAAGAGCGGGTTCTGCTTCTTGTACTGCTCAAGGGCAGCCTCTTGGTCCGCCTCTGCGGCAGCAGCACTGTCTTCGACAGCGATGTCCTCCACCAAGAGGTCCACCTCATCGGTCGTGTCGTTAACAGGAACTATGACCTCTTCTTCCACCTCCTCAACAACCGTTGCATTTGCGGCTTCAGTAGAAGCATTAGCCTTAGCCACTTCCGCGTTGATTTGCATCAACTGGGGCATTATCTCGGCGAGGTCGTAGGTCTCCCAGAACTCGAGGTTGGCAGAGCCTTGGAGCAGTTTACGTACACGCTCGGGGTCCTTGATACCGGGGAGTTCGATAAGGATACGACCTGTCTGGCTCAACTTCTGGATATTGGGTTGTACCACACCGAAACGGTCAATACGTGTACGCAATACCTTGAACGAGTTGTTGATAGCACCGTCCACCTCTTCGCGGATAACCTTCTCTACCTCGCTATTGGTGGAATTGAGCGTTACCTTGTCTTTCAACTCGAAAGTCGAGAATACCGATGCCAACTGCGCGTTGGGGTCTATCTCATAGAACGACTCAAAGAACAGAGACAGAAAGTCAGAACCTGACTTAGCCTGCTTCTGCTGCGCCATAGTGATGGCTTTGTTGAACGTCTCCGAGGTGTTGTAGCCGCTGAGTGCGCGCAAGATGTCGGGCACCGAGACCTCCATAGTTACGTTCATACCGCCCTTAAGGTCAAGACCCAGGTTAATCTCTTTCTCGCGGCACTCCTTCAATGTGTAGCCGAACCACACCTTCTGACTTGCGATGGAGTCCTTGTAGAAGAACTCTTTCGCATCATCACCCTGACCGTACTCCACTGCCTTCTTGTCGTAGTGCATCGTCACAAACGAGAACGACAGATAGAATGCACTCACCAAGGCAAGGCAGACTGCCAGTGTGATAACTAATCCTTTGTTTTGCATAATAAATTAGTTCGTTTTATTTTGTTATTAATTCTTTGCTTGTTTCAAGACCTGCGCATCTTACACAGATTAGCGTGCAAAGTTACTATAATTATTGTAAACACACAAGGGAAGGTGCGTTTTTTCACAAAAAATGACGATGTTATTTGCACATATCATTTTTTTGTAGTACCTTTGCAGCGCATTTCGATAGAGGCAATGCCGTTAGAGGTACATAGTGATGGCAAGATGAAGACGAATGACGGGTGTTGCACAGCGAAATGATATATCGCGGAGTAGAGCAGTGGTAGCTCGTCAGGCTCATAACCTGAAGGTCGGTGGTTCGATCCCATCCTCCGCAACAGTACTTTTGTAATGAAGAAAAACGCATATCTGACTAATTAACACACAACTACTTATGAAAGGACTGCTCAGCCGGAAGGTTGAGCAGTTTGTGTTTAATATCCCTGACTTCTGTGTTTAATATGGCGCATAGTAGAGGTTCCGTGTTTAGGCAAAGATTTTGGCACATAGTAAAAGTAAGCGCACAGCATAGTGGCGTATGGTAAAAGTGATGTGTTCGTTTAGTTGGTAAAAAGGGTGCATAGTAAAAGTTCCACGTATAGTCACCGGTTTCGTTGTTGCGGTTCCGTTATTGATGTTTGCCGAATGGATACAGAAGTCTTATTTGCTGGAAGAAGATAACCCATATTAGGTAAGGAATAACAATGGGGTGCCCCGTAAGAGACACTCCATTGGACAAAATATAAACACAAATGATTATGAGGTTCAGGTTATTTCAATACAAACCGATTGCGGGTATGCGGCTCCATAGTGCGGAAAGATGCCACCTTACTCAGAGCATCTGTCCGAGAGCATTGAACCACTGCTCTCCGCGACGGATATAGAGTTGCCCATTGACAATCACCTTTTGCGCTTTGGTGCTGTTGTCCTGTGCTTCTATCAGCAGGGTATTCTCGGTTGCAGTGGACTTTGCGAACAAGGTCTGCATGGCTACCAAGCCTTTGTATTGCTTGTTGGCTGAAGCAAAGGATTGCGAGTCATCCGCCACGAAACTGATAGTTTGCCCCGTGCGGAAAGTATAAACAAAGTTGTTGCCCGTTATAGTGGCACCAAAGACGGTCTCCGTGGATGATCCTTTAATCAGCGGGTATGTGGCACCCATATTCAAATCCGTGTCATACGCCTGCAAGAAGATACGTGCTTGCCCCACTGGTTGTCCCCAGTCGTAGTAATATTGGTAGAGGCTGTCTCTGCGGGTGAGCAAGCATTGTGCCGTGGCGATACTTGCACTTGTGCCGATTTGTACGCCTTTGGTGCACTTGCCGGCTGCAATGTCCAGTTTGAGGATAAAAGCATTGTTAGTGCCGGTATTCGTCAATGTGTCTGTACCGGTTATGATACCTCCCATAAAGAAGCCTGACAAGTAGGCGTTACCGCCCAATATCGCCATACTATTGAGGCTGAACGAGTTCTTGCCATTCTCCTTGGTGCCTTCTACTAATATCAGTTTTTCGCACTGCAGGTCGGAGGAAAGGACTGCGAAGAGGGCACTGTTGGTGGTGGTCATCGGCATGGATTGTGCGCCGAGAGTTACGTTGGCACCCGCACTTGCCTTTTTGACACTTGTCGCCAAGTACAACTTGTTGTTTTCGTATGTCAGGCTTGCCGACGAACTACTTACTTCTACGCCGCTTGTTTTGGTATAGGACAACATACGGAAGTCCTTGTCGAACTTGATGATAGCCAGGCTGCCCAGCACCTTGCCATTTACGTTAAGCACTTCGGACTTGATGGTGTCGCTGCCTATGACCAAGCCAGGGTTGAGGACAGCCAAGAGGTAATAGTTGGTGCCATCGGTCTTGAGGTCGCAGAAACTGATGCTTGACGATTTGACATCTTCCGAATATATCTTTGTCAGCAAAGTAGGCTCACCGGCAGCCGAATAACGGATGATGGCACCATACTTCTTGTATGAAGTTGCCTCATAAGGTTCTTTCCAAGATATGCTTGTTCCATTGGCACCTGTGAACCGCATGACTATGCTGTCGCCGAGTCTGTTATAGTCGGCATGCTTGCCGGATACGGCGACTATCAGTCCGCCGTCGTCAGTGGGCAGTCCCGGATAGGAGCTGTTGAAAGCCCCGCGGTTGCTGACGCTCGTCCAGAGGGGATTGAAGTCTTTGTCAGTCTTGGTGATGATGAGGTTGGTGTTGGATTGGTTCATATTTACCTTGAAAGGGCATGTGGCAAACTCCTGCCCGAAGATGGTCAGCGTAGGGGCTTCGCCCACGGAACTGCCCTGACCGAGAATGAACACCTCACCCTCTTGGTTGCTAAGGGCTTGGCGAATGGTGGTGGTACCAGAAGTGGTTGTACCTCCGTACTCCAAAGCCGTCCAGCCGACTAACTGAGCGGACATAGTGGCACTCGCGAGGAGTGCTGCTGCAAAAAGTAAACTCTTTTTCATATTCGTAGTTTTTAAGTTTATATTATTCGTTTTCGGGTGCAAAATTACTGCCGTTTGTCCGCTATGGCAATCCTCAAAAACGATGAATTTCATTGCAGGGGTATCCCATAAAGAGGGTATCCTGTCGATATTGACGGCTTAATCACA
>DJSG01000030.1:20777-24807 GCA_002440265.1 Bacteroidales bacterium UBA6340
TAATGTCATACACTTAACCCGATGGACATCTCATAACCTAAGACTCCCCCAACCCCCTCAAAGAAAAGAGACTCCCCCAACCCCCTCAGAGAAAAGAAACTCCCCCAACCCTCTCAAAGAAAAGAAACTCCCCCAACCCCCTCAAAGAGGGGGATCAATAATATGTATCACCTTAATAAGTACAGTATCGGCAATTTGACGACGCGAGATACGCCAAGGGGATTTACGATTTGACAATTTACGATGCACGATTTGGGATGTGCTGTGGCTTTTTGACGATTCATAAAGTGTATCAGAAACTAATACCTGTTTTGAGGAAGACTTGCCAGCCGAAAGTGGCGGGGGAGAGGGTGGATTGGAGGACGGGAACGCAGGTGATAAAAGAGGAGGAAGAAGAGAAATAGTGGGTGTAGGCGGCGGAGGGAGAGATGAACCATGCGTAGCGGGAGGCTATGGGGAAGGTGTAGCGGACAGAGAGGCAGGCGTGCAGTTGCGATGCCGTCAGGTAGGCAGAGAGGTCTTGGAAATAGGGATGTGCGGGTGTGGCAGAGAGTGATGAGGGGATTTTGTGGAGATAGTCGGCATCGGCAGCAAAGCACATATAGCCAATGGGGAGGTTGAGACGGTAGGAGCCATTGAGATTGATGCGGCACTGCTGCTCGCGGTAGTTGGCTGCCTTGTATAGTAAATGGTAGTAGTTGCCGGCAACATCGCCATAATAGTATTGCGTGCCCGTGCGGAGGATGTAGGCAGCCTCCAGTGAGACGCGCCACATGGGAGCAGCATAGCCAAGATGGGCTCCGATGTCGTGCGTGCGGAGCAGGGCGATGGGTGTGAAAGTGGAGTTGTTGAGTTCCTTGGTGACAGAGAGACAGTGGTAGTCCACCCCTGCCAGCCAGCCGCGCAGGCGCGGTTGGAGTATGGCTTGTGCGCCTGCAGTGAAGCCGTGATAGTAGGACGAGGTGAAGTCGCCCGCAAAGCGTGCATAGTCCTCGTTGGTCTGCACGAGGTGATAGATGGTGGAGTTGCCCGCCTCGGAGTAGAAGGATATGGCGTTGTTCTGCTTGTATCGTCCGACCTGCCCCACGAGGGAGTAGGCGTAACGGTCGTCGATGTAGCCGACAGAGCCGTCGATGCGCAAGTCTGCCACCTTGTTTTTGGGACGGGGGTCGATGCTGCGGTAACTCTGCAAGGCGCGGTACTGGAGTGCGAGGTGCCAGATGATGTGGTGCTTCGCCATGCGGTAGCCCCCGCGGAAAGAGTACTGTTCGGAGCGCAAGCCTCCGCCGACGGTGTCGCACGTGAGGTAGGGATAGAGCAGTTCGTAGTCAGCATTCTCCACCCAGCGGTTGCCCTCGCTCTGCCCCCATGTGTAGCCCGCTTCGCCGAAGACGCGGCTGACATCGTTGATGTCGAACACCGACTGTGCCTGCACACTGAAACCACCGTCCTGCACACCCGCAAGAGGCATGGCGGACTGCCCGAACCGCCCCTGCACGTAGGCTTGCGTGGAGGTGGTGTCCAAGAGCAATGAGGTGATGATGACAAGAAGAGCGTTCAAGGAATTATGAATGAAGAATTATGAATTAGGAATTGTTGCTTACGTATCGGCTGTGGGGTCACTATCTGAAGTATTCGGGGTCGGAGGGTTGTGCGGGCAGGAAGTCCATGGTGGAGTTGTTGGTGTCCTGCAGCATGCTGCGCCCGTTGCCCAGCAGGACAGGTTCGCCATTCTCCACACACCCGCGGCGACGGACACACTTGCCGAAGCGTTGCTTGTCGGAGCCGATGTCGCCTATGTATGTCCAGCCAGCGTCCAGACTCGGGGCGGTTACTGTCCACTGGTAGGCGGTACGCGGACAGGTGTTCACGCAGTCGATTATCCACTCGTTGGGTACGCGGTAGCAGTTGGAGTGCATATCGAAGTTGCCAGCGTTGGTAACAAGCGTGTAGTCGTATTCCAGCCGATAGTCGGTGAGGTAGGCGGAGTCGGACAGCCCCTCGGGGAAGCGCGCGAGGGCGAAAGAGGTGTTGCCCTGGCGGTTGGGGAGCCAGATGGTGAGGGTGTAGCAGTAGAGTTTGTCCATATTGGGAACATCGTGGTTGTCAATGTCCGTGACGGCAGCATTGGTGGATTGGTCGTACCACTCGAAGTCCGCATGGCTGAGGTCGAAGGAGCCGGGGTTCGCCTGCTTGTGGTTTTGTGCGTTATCCACCAGCAGGACAGTGCCGCCCGGGGCTACGGGGTGGTCTTTGCCGCTGCCCGGAATGCGGTAGATAGCGTCCGCACCAAAGCACTCGGGTATGAAGTAAGGGTCGAGTCTGCCGTACTTCTGCACGTTCTTGAGTTTGGATTCCAGCAGCACCACGCCATCGGCATAGAGTGTGTCGTCGGTGTTGTTGTAGAGTACGAAGTAACTGTCGCCGATGTAGTTCTTGCCCTGCGGGGTCTGTGTGCCGGAGGTGGAGAGTTCGGCAAAGATAAAGTCGGTGCTCCTGTCCTGCACCACGTTGGCGTCTATGCGGAGCGATGCGGGTGCGGTGTCGGTGGGGTTGGCTGTGATGGAGACACCTTGTATATACGCGTGCAGGCGCACGGAGACGGTATCAAGCCACATAGAGGCTGTGGCACTGATGTCGTAGTAGCCCGCCCGCACCTTGGAGGCAAAACGGACGGTATAGGCGGTGGTGTCGAAGACGAAGGTGTCGGGGGTGACAACCTGTTGCGTGCTCATATTGAGGTCGTTGAAGGTGATAGCCACTTCGTTGAGACGAATGGCATGCTCGGATAGCGTGTCCGCCACAGACGGGAGCGACATGGTTATCTCAACGGGGCAGAGGTTCTGCGACACGTCCACTGGGGGCGTGCAGGCGTTGGTGGAGAAGCATACAGCCACTATCACAAGTGGCAGGAAGGATTGTACGGATTGTCTCATCATAGTTTCAAGTTGATTTCCATACCAAAATAGGGACTGGCACTGCGGTGAATGGTGATGCCGTCCACTTGGTAGTCAGGAAGGTAGTCTAACAGTTTATTTACGAAGAATGCCAGGTCGGCATACTTGGTGATACTCTTCTGCACACGCAGGTTGAGGTAGCCGGCGAAGGGCACGGTCTTGCGGCGGAACTGGTCGGCGTTGTAGGTGAAAGTGAGCACACGGAGGTAGGGATTGGACTTGTCCTCCTCGCGATAGGGCTTGAGTTCGCCGCTGAGGTCCATATAGGCAATGGGTGTGCCGTCTTTGTAGAGCGTCTGCGAGGCGGTGTACCAGTTGAGTTCGAAGGTGGCACTGACCGTGAGTCCGAGCGGCTTGATATAGACATCGGCAATGAGGTTGGTGTTGAGGTTCTCGCGAATGGTGCCCTCCGTCCAGTCGTAGTAGCCGATGTACATATCGCGTACGGCAATGCCGTTGATGACTTCGGACAGTTTGTCGGTGGAGAATACCGCCTGCGAGTTCTGGTAGGTGGTACGCAGCCATGCCCCGTTGACGGTGAAACGTGTGCAGATAGCAGGGATACGCGGCGAGGAGTACTGCCACTCGACGCCCTGTTTGAATATCTCGCTGCCGTTGGTGGTCATGGAATAGGTGAGCAACTTGCTGTAGGTCAGCGGTGTGCGGTCGCCGTTGGGTGCAATGGAATCCACGGTGTAGGTGTAGGGTACACAGTTCTTCCACGAGCGGAAGCCATCGTTCATACGCTCTTGGAAATAGGTGACAGAGAAGCGGTGTTGGTGTATCTCGAAGCCTGCGCGTACCTCCCACTTGAGGTTGCGGGCAGGCGAGAGTTGGTAGTTGGTCGGGTCGATGATGTGGGTGTAGATGTTCATGATGCTGTCCTGCGAGATAGTGACATTGCGCACCTTGAGGTCTTCGTAGAGGAGGTTCGGGTAGAGTTGCAGGAGTGTCGGCATCTTGGTGTGCTGTCCGACCGCCGCTGCAATATAGACCTTGCCGCCTTTCACGGGGATATTGTACATCAGGTTCACGCGCGGGTCGAGGTAGCACTTGCCGTGCATGGTGTACTC
>DJSG01000006.1:0-20931 GCA_002440265.1 Bacteroidales bacterium UBA6340
CACTTTTACCGGACAGCAATAGTTTCCAATCTATTTGTTTTCCTTTGAATTTACTAAGTTGAAATACATCCACATAATCTTGTTGCGTACGCAAAAAATATGAAATAGAGCGACGGTACAGATACTCGGGAAGAATGTCAAAACCTAAGTAGCCGTTTAGTTTTTCTTTTGCGTTATCTAATGGCAACCTTTCCTCATCCCATTCTGTAGGAGGTATAAAATTAGGTAACGCCTGTTCACTACATTTGAATGATATTTTAGAAGGCTCTGAAATGCCGCGTTTAATAACAAGGTAACGCCCATTGTTTAGCAATAACTCAATATAGAAAAACTGTCCTGAAAAGATAGGATTTGACAGCAACCCATGTTGCTTATCAAATTTTCCTAACAACAAAAAATCAATAACGACAAGAAGAGACGTCTTGCCCAAATTATGTGTATCTTTCTTATGTAGGGTGTCATATATGTTTGCCAATATAACATTATACCCCTCAAAGAAGTTTACATTTTTGAATTGTTTGTTAGAAAAGACTTTTATTATTTTCATTTGGATATTAATGTAAATGTATCAGACGTGGAATTATAACAAATACGATTTAATAGAAATAAAAAACAAAGAGCATAATCAAAAGCATCTCCGACATTCTTTCCGACTACATATTCAACATAAGCCTTCAAGTCGTCGTAGTTAATGCTTTTGCCATTCGAAATTTGTTGTAGGATAAGTCCTGCCATATATGGAATGGAAGTCTGAATTTCTGTATGTTTGTTTGGGGCAATCATGCTTTCAGTCCTATATCGCAATTACAATACATATAATGTAGCAAGGTGCGCAAAAGTCTTTTTTTACCAGAGACACAATCTTGCTGATGCTCTACAATCTTAGAATGTATTTGTTCGATTGCTTCACCAAACTCATCAAATTGTCCTCTATATAATGCAATCTTTGCGCTCAATTCACTTGCAGCATCGTTGTAATAGTCTAACAACTCCTCATTAATTGGGTCTTCAAGAAAATTCCGTATCTTGGCAAAATCGTCCAACGAGTTACATTGAATATCATTAAAATAGGCTTTACCCATATTGTTTAATTCGTTCTTCTTCTCGATACCTGGGTATTCAAATGAGGTAAATGTCTGAGATGATAATTGCCCATTTTTGACATAAGTGTGTAATGAAAGCAATACTGATTTTATATCGGTTTCATCAAAATCAAATGGTAGTAACAATTGCTGTAATTTTGCGGCTCTAACAACTTCCGGGTACACCTGCAGATATTTTTGGATTTGTTCTTCTGCACATATTTGAACAGGAATACCTGTTTTACTACTTATTGTATCCGAGAGATTACATTCCTGGATTCCTGTTAATTTACGATTTGTAAAAAGAATATAGTAATCAATTTCATTACGTCCTTTGAGTTCAATAACTGAGGGAATGACATTATCCTTAACAATAGATTGAAAAGCACTATCTGAACAACTAGCATTCGCTGCAGATGTATGCTTTGCTTGTATGATAATCTTACCATTCCATGGATTCGTCTCACTGGGAAAGCAATTGGCTTTACCTATAAACTTTCCATCTTTACCCCCATCCTTCCCTTTTGCAAATGGACTAACTGCAGCCCCCAATATGTAATGACATATCAAGACGACCAAATTCTCAAAATCGTCACAATTCATATTGTAGAGGGGATATCTCATAATAATATATCTACTATTTCAAGGCGCAAAGTTACTTCTTTTTTCTGGGATATACAAATAAGGTATCAGGCAATGAAATTTAAGATTTTGAGAGTAAATAAGTTAGACAAGGCAAAACAGCATATACGCTTGTACTATAATACGCAACAAGATGAATTTATAAAGGACGAAAAAGAAAAACCGCCCCTCGTTAGTGAAGGTGCGGTGTAAGGTAGTACGAAAAATGTGAGAATACGTAATTTGGCAGCCGACGGCTGGCGAATTAGAGATAGTTCGATTATTTTATCCCTATAAAATCGCTTAACGGGCGGATTTTGGCACGATAGGTATTGATGCGTTGGCGGAGTTGCGGGTGTTTCTTGAATGATACCTCTTTGGTGTTGTCAAAATGCAGCACTATATAGTAGGGAGCATGTTCGGGGTGGAATCCGTATTGCTCCAATGTCTCTTTCGTCCAAATCTGGAACGTACCACGTTTGCGCAAACGAAATAAATGCACATTGTCGCCTGCAGTATGCAAACAGACATATTGCATACGCTCAAACCCGGGAGTGATTTGCAATGAACCTTGAGAATCTCCGGCACGAAGATAGCAAATACCTGTCTCTATCATTTGTTGCAATAGCGCAGGACGCGCATGATTGACAAGCACCATAGTTTCTTCCGGATTTTCAGCCATTTTGCGGAGATACTTGTCTGCAATAGTCGGCTCTTCGATTTCTTGGCGACGGCGTTGCCCTATTTGTAGATATTCTTCGCTTTGGTCTATGCCGATAAATTTGCGTCCCAACAAGTTGGCGGCAATACCTGTAGTGCAACTGCCTGCAAACGGATCAAGAATAGTATCGCCCTCATAAGTACAAGCAAGGATAATACGATACAGCAGGCGCAGTGGCTTTTGTGTCGGGTGCTTGCCGCAAGTCTTTTCCCAAAGACCTGTAGCAGGAATCTTCCACACGTCAGGCATGTGTATGCCTCCGTTCTGGATTTTCATCAAATCATAATTGAAATAATGCGGAACTTTGTCTTCGCGTCTTGCCCAAATAATATATTCAGCAGAGAAATTGAAACGCAGTTGTGTGAAAGTGGTAGGAGGATCGGATTTTTGCCAAACGACTATATTCAGAATTTTGAACCCTTGTTCCTGCAAACATACTGCAACATCGAAGATATTGTGATAAGTACCACTTACCCAAATCGTGCCGTTAGGCTTTAATACTCTGCGACACGCGGCAATCCACTTTGAGTTAAATTTATGAACTTCTTGCGGAGTTCGCACTCTATCCCATTCTCCCTTGTCGAAGTCTCGTATATGCCCATTAGATGTGCGAATGCGGAAATTATTGGATAAGAAATATGGCGGGTCTGCAAAAATTGCATCCGCAAGGTTTTCCGATAATCCTCCACACATAGCGGCACTATCCCCACATAGTAGGATAAAGTCCTTGTTTATGGTTTGATAGTACAACACTTGGTTAGTAAATGACCTCGGTATTACATACTAATCTGTTCAGGAAATCAGTTTGAGACAAAGTACCACCCTTGATAGCATCTGCAAAATACAATAGGTTCTCAGAATTGAGTACAGCCCCATTTGTTCCTCCTGTACTTTCTTTTATATTATTCAGCATGTGGCTGATGTCTCCTCTAAAAAGAGAGGAAATAAATAGAAATGAAAACGTAGTGGTTCCCACTGCAAAACTCTCCCACCATTTGTTCGGATTGCGTTCCTCACGACGTTCTATATTTTCTTGTACATAGCGTATCATTTCGTCAGCCATAGAACGGGTAATGTTAAATCCCTGGGAGTAGGCTTTGTTGTCAAGAATCACTCCTTTATCATTGTATGAGATTATACCATCAGGTTTGCGTGTACCCCCTAAATGTTTGCCAACGAATTGTAATTCATTGGTGAATAAGTCTATGGTAAATATCTCAAACTCTTTAGAATCTTTGCCTTGGAAAGAATAATCTATAAGAGCCAGATATTTGTGGTCTATGTAATTCAAGCGTGCGCGTACACGTTCTTTTATAACAGATTGCTCCGTTTGCTGTTCTGTGACATTTCTTTGAGCGGGGATATATAACTTTAGAATCTTATCGGACAAATGATACAATCCCATCTGTTCTTGGATATTTAACCCAATATTAATAAGTCCTTGTATATCATCTTTAATGGTTACTATGTTTGAAATTATGCCATTGTTTTTCAAATACTCGGCAATTTGCTCTATGGTATGTTTTGCAGTTCCGCCAATGTACTTAATAATATATGCACGGCGAATGCGCAACAGGTTGGCGTCACTCGCTTTGCTCGCGAGCATTTCTTTATAAACTATCTTGGGTACACGCGAAGATTTACTTGTTCCTAACGCTCTTTTGTTGTTTTTAAGTCCTTCTGCTGTAATGGAGAAGGCGGCTGTAATGGTAGTTGTATATTGCTTAATACCAAAAGTTTCGGTTACTTGTTTCGGCGTTCTCTCAACCCAGCCAATGTCTACTAACCAACCACAAATCATTCTGGCATATTTGTCAGAAGACCCTTCTACATTATTTCGCAATTCCGTTCTTTCTTCTTGGCTTTGGGCTTCCTCAAAAGCCTGCACCCAGATGTTTTGTGGAATAGAAGTAAAGCCGGCTTCATCGGTAAATCCGAGTTGTTTTCCTATTTCGAATTTAGTATGCGGTTGCCCGTCACTTAGTATGTTTAATACACGGCAGACAGGTGGATATGATAAGTAAGCCGTCCCTAAGATATCTTTTTCTTCCTGACTATTATCGACAGATAGTACAAATTGTTTCCCTAATGGAGTAATCGAACAACTATCATCGTTGTAATTATAATCCAAGAAACCTAAAGATACAGCCCAACGCAAGAAACCGTCAGCCGTCCAATCGTCAGTATATGGTTTCTTGCAACGTAGAATCCTTCCATTATTGAGGTATGTAGTAAACCTTTGTCCGGCAAGAGCCGCTTGAGCCAATCCTGAACATTTTGCACTAGCACGCGTACCGCTACCACAACCTTTTCCTTTCAACAGCGCATACGATATAGCGGACTGTGTCAAAGCCTGCAGGAACTCGTCATACAATGCAGTATTTGCGAGAAAACCATATTGGTTTAGAAATGGCAGTTTGCTATCTACCATATCTTTATAGAAATTAGATTGCGATACGAATAACGATACTACTTTCTTAAGATTGTCGGTAGAGGAAGGATTCTGTATCCAACCAAAGGTGCGTTGCTCCATGGTCATTTCAATAATTTGTTATTAGTACCTCTATGGTTTTTGCGTCTTTATCTTTGTATTGATAGCAACTGTTTGTGTAACTTGCATTGAGGAAATGAGTATTATATTTCATTCGCCACTTATCCAAGTTTTCATTACGCATACCTTTATGCTCCACTACATTGGAAAGAGCAAAATGTATATTTCGACTATTAAGTTCATCTAACATCTCAAATAATACCAAGTCATCTTGCTCTTTCCAACCCTCAAAACCTCTTTTCCCGTCATTGTAAGAACCACAGGAAATGAGATATGGCGGGTCTGCATACACAAAATCGCCTGCTTGTAAACTTTGCAGGTCCATTTGTCGGAAATTATATGCAGTAAACGTCATGGCTTGAATTTTACTGTGCAAGCCTATAAGATTGTTTTCTATTTGAGGGTTATAAGAACTGCGATTTACACCGAAAGGATTATTGAACTCTCCTCGGTTATTAAAGCGGAACTGATGGTTAAACCCATAGCATACCAATACAAATAATTCCAACGGATTATGGGTTTTATTATAACGGCTTCGCAAACTAAGATAACCGTCTTTATTTGTTTTTGTGAGGTTGTATTTGAATATAATGTGTTGGATATCTTGTAGCAGTGTATCAAGTTGATACTGCTGTATTTCTTGATATATGCTTATCACATAATTGTTTATATCATTGCAAATGATGTTATTCGCCTGTATATTAAGCGACACATCCAATCCTCCCGCAAACATATCAACAAAAGTATTGATACGCTGTGGAAATAGTGGAAGGATTTGCGGTAACAATTTGTATTTCCCGCCAATATAATTCATAGGGGACTTGGTCATACTATCAGCACTTTTGAATGAAATATAATTGTTCTTTTAATCCTTCAGTATTATTAGGTATTTTGCTCTTGTAACGCCTGTAGTCGTATTCAGATAGGCGGAAAGTCTCTTTTGCGCCACAATTTTGCATAAGTAATACAATTTCCTCAGTAGGTAGTAATCCCTCGTTATTGTACGAAAGAAGAATATATTTACACTGAGCATTGGTCAAAATATTCCTGAAAGCATCATATACTTTTGTTTTTTTGCAAAAATCAGACTTTGCCTGATTGGTAGCACGCATACCTGTTACTCCTTTTATTTCGGGATAATCATAGCAGGCTATGGTTTCTAACAGGTGATAATTAGGGAGATATTCCCGAGTGTTATACGGAGGGTCTAAATAAACTATATCGGCTTGTGTATGCTGTATAAGTTCCAATGCGTCTTCATTGTAGACCTCGCATGGCTGGACTGAAGTTATTATTGGCAGTTCCTCAAGTGTTAGTGTCTTAAAAGTACGTGCATCCCAGTATTTAAGATAGGCTGCATACGTACCTGTAATATTGGAAACGTAAGGAACTGCACTGATTAGGGAAGCCAACAAATAAAAATACTCATTCTCTGTTAAATCTCCCTTTATACGTTCTATTTCTTGACGAATAACATCAACTTTTAACGCATTCTGTTGTTGCAGATACATACGTTGCGTATGAGGGTTTGGGGCGTAGTTGAATGCTATAAAATTGGCAGGATTACAAGGGTCTGCTTTCTCGGTAGGGAGATTGTTCAAGTAAGACAATAGGTCTCTTATATGAGACGTAGTCTCATTATTGCATAATATACCTTTGTTCAGGGCATAGGAGAAATACAACAAATCATTTGCTATGGTTCTATAGCCTGCCGCTTTGAGCGTACGCGCAATAACCCCACTACCTGAAAAAATATCAGTAATGGTTTCAACATTATGAGTGTATTGTTGTATCACCTCCATAATGTATTTGGTCATTTGTGATTTGCCGCCTATATAACGCATATTATTATACTGTTGTTTCGATATATATATCATTAAACACTTTGTCGATATCGATGTCCTGTGCATGGTGGCATATCATATCCACTAAGTCAAAAGCAAATTGGTTATCGGGTAATGCCTGCCGATATTGTAGCAAATCTTCCCAACTTTCATATCCATCGTACGATACGTTTGCTTCATAAAGACAATCCTCTATATCACAAACAATATAATCATTCTCATAAGCACATAACCTATCCAATATTTGAGCAGCGTTGTAGAATATCTCCTCTTCGATATTTGCCAAGTTTGCATGTTGTCCGTCTTCCAAACTATAACAAAAACGACCTTCCTCATCAACTTCACGACGAAGATAAAACTCTATCATTTCAAGCATCTCAATGAATAGTTCCTCCCATTTATTTAGCGTGTGTTCCTGCATAATGTATTTGAACAATCACTTTTTAGCAACAACTTGCTTGATGAAAGGCAATAGCCAATACTTGTTTCCCAAATATCGGCGGTTGTTGATGAGGGTTGTTTTATATGATTGGCACATTGCTCTACTGATTAGTAGGCGCAAAGTTACTTCTTTTTTCTGAGATATACAAATAAAAAGGTATCAGACGACGATTTAAGATCTTGTGGGTAAGTAAGTTATAACAGTCTGAACAGCATATACGCTTGTGCTATAATACAAACAAGACAAATCTATAAGAGTCAGAAATGGTAGAGTCAGGAACTTCTGTAAAGGAGTCTATCCCTTGCATGTGGGTTGCGCATCCCTTGCTTATCCCTTGCTGTTTGGCGCGAGGGTGAAAGGGGGAAAGAAAGGAATAGGCGAGGGGGGGGATATTGGAATGGATTTACGTATTTGCCGTGATGCTTTTTCTTCTTTCATCAACCGTGTCCGCGAGGACGAGGCAACGCGGTTGGGCATCACCGAGACCACGCTCTCGCTTTATCTGAGCAGTCTGACCAACGGCACCCAACTGACCACCGTCTGGGAGGGCGACTACGGCGTACCCGTGCTGCTCTATACGGCGGGGGCGGACAAGATGACGATTGACCAACTGCAAGACCTGATGATACCTACCGCCTACCCGACCGTGTGGGTGCCGCTGCGCCAAGTGGCAACACTCACCCCCGAATGGCACCGCGCGTCTATCAAGCACCGCAACTCGGTGAGAACAATCACCGTGGGTTGCGACCTGCGGGGCACGACCAGCCAGGTAGCCGCCGAGAAGAAAGTGAAAGCGTGGATACACGACAACCTGCACGACCTGCCCGAGGGAGTAAGTATCTCCTACGGCGGACTGAGTGCCATCAACGGCGAGATGATACCGCAGATTATGTGGAGCGTGGTGGCGGCGTTGTTGGTAATGTTCGTGCTGCTCCTCTACCATTTCGGCAAAATCTCATTGGCACTGCTCACGCTGTCAAGTGCCGTACTCTGTATCTTCGGGGCGTTTGTGGGGCTGTATGTGTTCGGGTTGGACATCTCCATCACGGCGGTACTGGGTATAGTGAGTCTGATAGGTGTGATTGTGCGCAATGCGATAATGATGTACGAGTATGCGGAGGACTTGCGCCACAAGGGCTACAGCGTGCGTGAGGCGGCTTACGAGGCAGGTATGCGGCGTATGCGTCCTATCTTCCTCACCACCGCCACCACCGCCCTCGGCGTGCTGCCGATGATTATTGCCCATACGAGCCTGTGGATGCCGATGGGTGTGGTGATATGCTTCGGCTCGCTCCTCACCCTCCCGCTCACCATCACCGTCCTGCCCGTAGTCTATTGGAAGAAGTACGGGAAGTAGGGATTAGAGATTAGAGATTAGAGTATTGCTCCTATCTTCGTCTCCCTAATTCTCTATTCTCTAATCCCTAATCTCTAATCCCTAACCCCTAATCTCTAATCCCTAACCCTTAATCCCTACCCCCTAATCCCTAACAAAATTTGCACACCTGCAAATTTTGTCGTACCTTTGCACCGAAAATGAATTATTAACCTTAAAATCATACCCCAAAAATAAAACAACGAATTTTGGTCTATGCTGCAAGTGCGGTTATCCTCTTGTTGGCAAGTTGTCAATCTCGTTTTACATTGCAGCACTACCTGCATAATGCAACAGGGCAGGAGATTGTAGTAAGTACTCGCGAGGGGAAGTTTGATACAATTGCAGTCTCTGCTTATTACCTTCTTGAACAAGAACAATTGGTTGACGGAGGGAAATATACACCTTCTCTAAACTCGGACGAACCTTTGCATATATATTTCAACAATGTATGCTACCAAGTTGACAGAAACGACGCAAAGTCTTGTCTTTGGAGTGAAGCATATCGTGCAGGTACAAATGAAGAAGTTGCGCAATTGGGTAAAGATGTACTTAATGCAGAAATACGCATTTTTGACTTGACAGAAGAAAGTATAATATCACAGATTACAAAAGAGTAATCTCCATATCTTATCAACAGAAAAGAGTGTGCCATAATACTTGGAGCACTCTTTTCTTGTGTTATGAGTACGCAAAGTTCATACTTGTGTTAGGGGTAATAGAGCACTCAACCTCTCCCGTACTGTAAAAAAGCACAGAATTGCTGCTTCATAATCCATGCGGTGTTATTATCTTATTTTAGCAATTAGGAGTTTATGACGCTGTAATCACTCGGGGTTCTCTCGGAGTTCTCTCGGCAATAGTAGTATTTATTATTATTTATAATTGCATAACTCATATATTTTGTGTAACTTTGCGGAGGTTTTACGGTACGGGCGGCGTATGCTTTTGTGTGAAACAGGAAAGAGTCTTGTCAGATGCAGGAGCGTGATGTGTAGGAACGTGGTGTAATACCGGTGCTTAAAAACAGAGAACTAATACTTAAATACTAATACATATGTTTCCATTAGACAAACAGTTGGTTGACCAGACCTGTATTGATTTCGGTCTGCGCAACGCACACGAGTTGGGCAATGCCAGTATCCGCCAGTTGGTAGGCGTAGTGAAAGACATTGAGCGCGCTACGGGCGAGGAGTTTATTCATATGGAGTTGGGTGAACCCGGACTGCCTGCCGAGCAGGTGGGTATCGAAGCCGAGCATCAGGCTTTGCTCAACGGCTATGCAGCGCACTATCCTGTCATCACCGGTATTCCCGAAGTGAAGCACTGGGGCAGCGAGTTCGTTCGTGCCTTTGTAGGATTGGATATTCCGGACGATTGCATCGTGCCTACTGTGGGGAGTATGCAGGCCGCCTTTGCACTCAATCTCACCATGTCGCAACTTGACAAGGAGCGCGACATGGTGTTGTTCATCGATCCCTGTTTCCCTGTTCAGAAACAGCAATGCAAGGTTATCGGCGTGCGCGTGGATTGTTTCGATGTAGCCGACTTCCGCGGCGAGGCATTGGAGGAAGAACTGGAGCGGCACTTCCAGACCGGTCGTATCGCAGCCATGCTGTTCTCCAACCCGAACAACCCCTCATGGATGTGCCTGACCGAGCGCGAACTGGAGATTATAGGTCGTTTGGCAACCAAGTATAACGTGCTGGTAATAGAGGACTTAGCCTACCTCAATATGGACTTCCGCGAGAAACGCGGCGTGCCATACGAGCCGCCCTACCAACCGTCTGTAGGTCGCTACACGAACAACTGCGTGCACATGATTTCATGCTCGAAGATGTTCTCCTACGCAGGTCAGCGTGGTGCCATCGTAGCCATGAACCCCGTATTGGCACACCGCACCTTCCCCTCGTTGGCAGAACGCTATGGCAACGACGGACAGTTCTTGCGTAACTTCGTGTATATCATCCTGTACAGCCTGTCATCGGGCGTGACGCACTCCGTGCAATTTGCCATGGCGGCGATGTTCCGTGCGGCATGCCAGGGGAAGATACACTTTGTGGAGAACACACGCGAGTACGCCCGCCGCGCTGCCAAAATAAAAGAGATAATGGTGCGCAACGGTTTCCATGTGGTTTACGACAAAGATGCCGACGGCAAGGACGTGGGCGACGGCTTCTTCTTTACTTTCGGCTACAAGGATTGGACTGGTGAGCAACTGCTCAACAAACTGATTTACTATGGAGTATCGGCTATTGCATTGGGCAGCACGGGGGCACAACGCGAAGGTATGCGCGGCTGTGCATCATGTATCCGCGATGACCAATACGAGGAACTTGACCGCCGTCTTGCCGCTTTCAACAGGGATTTCCAATAGGAAAGCAGGACATAACACAGGTTATTCGTTATGGGGGTGCGTCAGAATCAAGATGACGCACCCTCATCAGTTAGAGCATACCCCGGCCTGCAAGTTTGAACCAGTTCCAAGCAACAGCGGCAATAAACATCAGCACACACCAGATGCGGAACCAACGTTTGTACTTCGGATTGCGCATATAAGAGATGCCATACGCGGCAAACATCATCGCGAAAGGCACAGAAGGCAAGTGAAACCGCTCCGATTGGGCGAAAGAAGAGAAGGCTAACACCACCAAGTAGCCACAGATAACGGCGATAGGCAATACGTGTTTGCGCCAGTCACCAGTAAGCAAAAGGATAAACAACGCCAAGATAGTGAAGAAAGAAGTGATATTCTTGACAAAGTTGCCGCCATGTATCATTTTCAGGTTCTCCTGTCCGGGTGTCTCGGTCATGGTAGGGAACGGGATAGTGAATATCATCGGTGCGAAGACCGCCGCACCGGCATACTTGGCAAACTTCTGTGTGTGCCCGCCTTCGTCCACACGGGTAGCGCGCCATTCCATGTTGCCCTTTTGCTCAGACCCACGTGTCTGCCACATAGCACGCACACTGTTGCCGATACCCGTGTTATTGAGCATGACAATTCCTACGATGGTAAATGCCACGCCTATCAATAAGATACGCCTCCCCCACCCGACGACACGGTCGCTGCTGAGCAACAAAGCGCACAGGAAAGCCAGCACAAGCACCGCCGCCAGTGCTGTTCGTATGGTAAACAATGCTCCCGGGATTAGCATCAATGCGGCCGTGGGTCCGAAAGTCAGTTTGCCACGACGGAGGATATAGTCCGCCCGCTCGGCAAACAGCACGGCAAGGAACACCATCTCCGTCTCCTTGAGGTGCAGACCGCAATAATAAATGAGGTTGGGCATCAGCATACATAGGATACCCGCTATCCGCCCTGTGCTCTCGCCAAAGTTGCGCGCCGCCAATTTGTATATCAACAATGCCGTCCACGCACTCCATACCGCTTTGAGGAGACGCGTAATCAATATACTGTCATCGGTAAGGAAATACACAAACGACAAGTAGAAAGGATAGCCCAAGTCGGAATAGTCAGCACCACTGTAGGCGGTGAAAGCAGGAAACAAATTCCAATTTCCCTCGCGCAGAAGGTCGGCACCATACCGCCCTAACTCGTTATAAAACCCCACATCCGCCGCGTCAAACTCGAACGGGGCACCCGTCATAGCGATATAGAACCAATAGGAGAACAGTACGTACACTATGCGAATGCCTAATGCCGTTCCTAACAGCCGTTTGGCAAAAGTCATTGGTGAAATACGCGCCCACTGCTTGGTACAGTGATTGGCAAAATAGAAGAATCCACAGACTTCCGCCAAGCCGAACAACCACCAATACCACGCAAGGGCATAACGCAGATACAGCATGTTGCACGCCAGCAACGCCAACACGTAGGTCAGCATTGCCGCATTCGTTATGCTGCGCGGCACGAACACCAAAGGCATCGTATTGGGTAGCGACTTGTACTGCATTCTCTTTCAGCGCACAAAGATAGTATTTTGGTGGCAGATATGCAATAGATGCTGACAATTACAGCGTCCTATACACATCATAGAGTTGCTGCAAGTGGTGTGCAATGCTATAGTGTTGTCTAACTTGTGACGCTATCTGCCGGGTCTGTAGTTGTGCCGTCTCTCTGTTTTGAATGAACGCCTTGAAATGCCGCCAAAGGTCCTCCGTATTACCTGTCCGGTAGAGCGTTGCCCATTCGCCATGGTGGGTAATTTCCGTCATCACCTCATAATCGTTCACAAAGACGGGTACGCCCGCCGCCATAGCCTCTACCACGGCAATGCCAAACGTGTCATGGTCGGTAGCATAGACAAAAGCATCCAACTGCCTGAGAATCTGCGGGACATCGCTGCGACTGCCCAGGAAATGAACAGAATCTTGCAGGTGGTGTTGGTCGCAGAAGCGCACACAGTCATCATAACGCCAGGGCTCTGTGTCATCCTTCTTGCCGATGAAATAGAAGTCAAAAGGTATGCGATTCTGCGCCAGACGAAGCAGAAATTGACACAGGGAACTTTGTGCGCGGACGCGCACAAAGTTCCCCACCATCGCCAATTTCATTCCCCGCGAAGCGGGGTCGATTTTTGAAGGCAATGCAGGATTGGGCAAATCTGTTGTGTCCAACTTGGAAAAATCTATGCCATTGTACACGACATGCGTCTTTTCCGTATTGCCGAAAGCGTAGTGCTGCAGGTAGTGCTGTTGTTGTGCCTTGCTGACAAAGCATACAGCATCACTCCAACGGATACTCAACTGTATGAGTGCTTTTTGCCACCACGTGCAGCCATAGTCGTAACCATGGAATGTTTGTACGACTTTGATATCTGTACCATGTGTGGCTAATCCGGCATAAAGGGCATCGAGGTATTGCTGGGCATGGACGACAGTCACCTGTTGCCCTTGCAGCAGATGACGCAAGCGTCGTACGTAAGCAAAGATGTTATGGTGCACAGGTGCACAGTGCAAGAAGGGTGGTGTTGTAGCATAAAACTCATCGCGATAGACACCACCTTTGCGATGAATACCTACAAAAGGAAACGAGGCGATACTTGCGCTGCGAAAGACATCCAAAAGCAACGTTTCCGTTCCGCCGCGATTGAGTGAACCTAATAAATATGCTACTTTCAACACCGTATATTTTTGTGATGGAGACCTTATTCTCCAATAGTAGAAATCATAGCCGTACAACACGAGTGACCACAATCATCCGTTTGCTGATATTGGATGGAGCGGTCGGTTTGGACGAAGAGGGTGTGCATCTGTTCGCCGAGATGGAGTTCCTTCACGTAGTTGATGTCAAGGCGGAACGGTCGGTCCGTATGGTGCCAGGTGCAGGCGTTGAGCATCCATTCGAGGTAGCGGCATGAGTTGCAATGGCGGTTGTAGTCCACATCGGAGTACTGAATCGTGTGCGGGATTGAGTCTGCAGCAATAGTATCTAATTGTAATCGTGCCTCTTCCACGTGAATAGGCAAAAGGCGTACAGGTTTCGCTATCTGCAGCACCTCGCCATCCACTGCCCCAGCGAACATTGGCTGGTCGAAAACATTGACTATCTCACGTTTCTCCAAGTCAAGCACCGCCCACACGGATTTGGCAATACCGAGGAGTTCCTCTGTACCATCCTCATTGCGGATATACAGCCGATAGTCGCGGACAGAGAGCATGTGCGCATCTTGCTCAATCCATGTCTCAACAGTCAGCACCTCACCATGACGCGGCAGGTAGCGCATCTCCAGATTGAGACGCGTGATAATCCACGTATAGCCCATAGGCAAAAGGTCGGGGATGCCGAAGCCCAACTCATCCGCTACGCGACCTGCGACATTGAGCAGGTAGTTCTCCAACGTATGCAAACGCAGACGGCGGTCCGCGTCAACGTCTTGATATTGAACAGTATAGGTGTATTTGTATTTCATTAGTTGAGTGTTTAGTGTTGAGAGTTTAGAGAAGTAGCAGAGTAGATAGTAGGAAGTAGATGTTCATACTATTCCTCAATAGGGAAGACTCCTGTGGGACGGAGAATGGTGTAGTTGGTCATCTCCTGATTGGAGCGGAAGCCGACCCCTTGAATGATAGATTTGGCTTTGGTGATGACGATGGCAGAGTCGGAATAGACACTCTCCGACTTCTGGTCCCAATATAATAAAGGTGTCTCAAACATCTCGCCATCAAGGTTGATGGCTTTGACATTACCGCGCAAAGTCCATCGTTGGGCGGGTTCGTTGTAGTAGGCATAGTCGGCTTCAACGGTGGCATCTGCCTGTAAATCAGCATTGAATTTCTCCAAATAGATACCCGCAGGGAACTCCCAATAAGGCGTATCCGCCTTGTCGAAGATTAGCCACTTAGCCGAGGTGATACGGTAACGGGTGATGCCTGAGTCGGATATGAGCGTGGTCACCTCTTGCGCGTCCAAAGCAGGCATAGCAGAACGGTCGGTGACAGCATCGGCACGCAGGCGCACATCATGGCGTTGGCACGCCACAGCACCCGCCACAAGCAACACCAAGAGGACCACTCGCGTGATTCTCTCAGTGCTGAATATGTGGGATACATTCACTCGGATTTCAGTTAAAAATCAGTCTAACATATAACCAACCTATAACCAACCACTAACAAAAAGCGGTGCTTATTCCGCCTTCGGTGTACAAATGGTGGTCTTGTTGATCCAACCGCCTACACGGATAGGCTCGTTGAGGTTCATCTCCTTGTGGAAGAAGATGTCTTCCTTGCTCGGAAAATACTGTGAGTAGGTGGCAATCAACTTGTTAGCATCTGCAGCGCAAGAGGAGTCCACTTGCTTTGCCTTGCGGAACATGTCCACTGCGCACCAATATACGGAACGGCTCATGATGGGGTCGTCCGATATTTTGGCATTGGCATAGCACAGACCGATAAGGATGTAGTAGCGACCGTCCTCTTTGTTGATTTCAGCAGCCTTATAGGCATAGTGGGCAGCCTGTTGGAAGTTCTTGAGGTTGGCGTAATAGACGAGGGCGATATTGTAGAGGTAATCTGCCTTATCTTCCTCGGTAGTAGCCAGTTGCAATGCTTGGTCGTAGTATGCAAGAGCACCCTTCGGGTCGTCCTTCTTGAGACACATCTTGGCACAACCGGCAGCGGACTCATCGGTCGGCTTGAGTTTGTGAGCAGCCTCTGCAGCAGCAAAATACACCTCGCTCTCGGTGCAACCCAAACGGCGATACAGTTTCATCACCGCATTGAGGTGGTCGAGGTCGGAGGCATGTGTTTGTACATCAGCCGCATACATCTGGTCCATCTGACCACAGTCAGCGGCACCCGAAGCGGCATAGAGACGGTCGATGTAGTTCTTCTGCGGCTGCACCTCAGTGGCACGTTTGCCACCTGCAGCAGCAATTTGCTCCATCAAGCCCGAAACGGTCTGATAATCTTTCAGGAACTGGTCGCTGTACCGGTCGGGATTGGACTTGTAGATATTGTAACTGACCTCCACCAACTTACGGAGTACAATGATTTGCGAGTTGGCACCCATACCTGCCACCGACTCTTTGAGCCACTCATAAGCGGGCATAGCCAGTTCGTCTTCCGGGTAGTACTTGAGATAGTCTATTGCCTTGAGTCCCAGCACATAAGCGTCCGGATACTTGGTGTCATCGAAGTACTTGATGCGCTCATCGTGCAACTTGAGAATCATCTCGCGCCATTTGTTCTTCTCTTCAGAAGTTTGTGCATTTTCGTATTCGTATTCCAAGATTTTGTTGCCATCGATGTAGATGTTTTTGTGGAAGTCCGGGCGGCTCTGATACAACTCCAACCAAACGGGATAGGCATCCTTGTACTGCCCGTTCTTGACGGACTCGTGTGCCAATGAGAGGTGTTCAAGACACTCCTCATCGGATAGTACTTTTGTTTGTTCCACTACGGGTTGTTCCTCACCCTTCTTGGGTTTTTTGGCAAAACTTGCCATCGGAACGGCTACACAAAGTGCAATAATCAATAACTTCTTCATATTTTTGGTATTAATCTTTTATTTTATGTTTACAATTTACGCTTGAAGAACCAGTTTTCGGCAATGGCAGCATTGACCACAAACCGCAGATAGTTCTCGGTCAGTTGCCCCGTGCCGCCACCGCGATGCCCATATTCAAAGGTGGTGTTGATGACTGTTCCCACTGTGCGGAGCGGAAAACCCATACCTACCGACACACCCAAATCGGGCTGCGAAAGACCTTGTGTGTAGGATGTGGTGTAGTTGAATCCCACACGCCACAACATACGCTCGGCATAGTTGCGGCTCATCGGGTTGTGACGATACTCTACACCCGCCGCCCAACGCTGACGATTCTTCAAAGCACCTGTCTGATTGAAATACAATGTCTTAGACCAGTCTTGGCATTGGTAGTCAAGGGCAAGTGTGAGCCTGTTGTCATACACGTAACTGATGCCCGCACCGTACATCATCGGCAACTCGAATGCACCATTCAAGGTAGTTACGGTGTCCGCAGTAGTGGTCTCCACCTGTGTATATTCACTGCGCGAGAAGCGTTGCTTGTTCTCAAATACACCGCCCAATACAATGGTGTGCTTGCCGAAAGTATGGAAGAACTGCGCACCGTAACGAAGACGCAAACTATTGATTTTCAGTATATCGGACTGTGATATACTATTGAGTGATGACTCCGTAAAGGTCAGCGCACGCGATTGCGTCACATTGCCGAACATATAATACACGTTGGCACCCAATGCCACCCAATCGCAGATATTGAAACTCAATCCGCCATACACCTGCGTAAATCCGCCTTCACCCGAATAGGCTTTGGTGAAGTGGTAGTCCGAGTTCAGCGAGTCGGTCAATGAGAAGTTGTAACCCATTGCTGAATAGGGTGTTAATCCAGCCGAGAAAGCAATATACCTGCGCCATATCGGGAACTGCAAGGTCACGTATTCGAGATTACCATTCATCCTGTTGCGTGTGCCGAAAGCATCGCCATAGTTGGTGTAGAGCAGCGAACCCGCAATATCGAACATGAACGTCATAGAGTCGCAAGCCGTATAGGAAGCAGGTTGTGCAGGGTTGATGGCTTTAGCAGAGCGCATGCCAACCCCTACTCCACCCATCGCACGGTATGCTCCGGGTACGTTGTCGTTCAGTTCTCCATATCCGAAACGTGACGACGGTGACGACGTGGCATTCTGCGCCCACGCGCCCATTGCCAATGCGGCAACCGCTATCACAACTAAAAATCTTCTCATATTCTATGCTTTCTCTGCCTTGTTAAATTCCAATATGCCGTTCAGTCCTTTCAGCACCAAGTGCGGTTCGTGCCGTACTTCGGTTTGCAGGTTCCCTAATATATAAGGTGCATTTCCGCCCGTGACAAACGTCACAAACTGCGTGCCTTGGTCGGTCAAAGCACGCATATACCCTTTTACCTCAAAAATTATGCCACGCACAACGCCGGCAGCAATTGCCTCGTTGGTATTCTTGCCGAAGAGAGGCAGGAAAGCATTCTCTTCGACTTCAACGGCGGGCAGTTTCTTGGTCATCTGGCGCAGTACGGTCAGCCGCATCTTTAGCCCGGGTGCTATATTGCCCCCCTGAAATCCTTGTGTGGCAGATACGAAGTCATACGTGATGGCAGAGCCTGCGTCCACAATAAGAAGGTTCTTGTCAGGGCAGATATACGAAGCCCCCACCGCAGAGGCGATGCGGTCTTGCCCAAGCGTTTCGGGTGTCCGATAGCAGTTGGGTATAGGCAACGGCGTCAGGTGGTCGAAGAGTATGAAGCGTCGTGACAGCCGACTCAGTGCATTGACCACTGCAGGGTCTATGTTCGCAACCGAAGATACGATGCTATCCGTGATAGGATACAACGAGAACAGCCGCTCCACATCCGCCGATGTAAACGTCTTGTACATCAAGTTCTTGGCTATAGTTCCGTCCTCTCGGAACAATGCTATCTTGGTGCGCGAATTACCTTGGTCTATGCACAAATTCATACTATTCGCTATACTTCAATAGACGTATATAAGAATCGCTTGATACTCTTCTTGGGCGTCTTCTCGAACTCATGCGGGAAGAGACGTACCTTGTTAATCTGCTCATACGCAGCCAGTTGTGCATTGAGTTGCTTGCGGTTCTCCTCCATGGCGGCATCCAACTGCTCTGCTGTCAGGTGCGCTGCGTCCACCGCCTCATAATCGGGGCAAACCAACGCCACCAATCTGTTGTCCTGTTGCAGCACCAACGACTCCAGCACGTACGGCATATTGTTCATCTTCGCCTCTATCTCTTCGGGGTAGATGTTCTGCCCGTTGGGTCCGAGGAGCATGGTCTTGTTGCGCCCTTTGATAAAGAGGAATCCATCCTTGTCCAATACGCCCAAATCGCCCGTGCGCAGCCAACCGTCGTCCGTAAACACCTCACGCGTTGCCTCTTCGTTCTTGTAGTAACCCAGCATCAGGTGTTCGCCGCGCACCTGTATCTCCCCTATCCCATCGGCATTGGGGTTCACAATGCGTATCTCCATCAGGTCGGGCAACGCCTGCCCGCAGGAGTACGGCTTGAAGTCTTTCCAATAGGTGTAACTGATGATAGGTGCTGTTTCTGTCATGCCATAACCCACCGTCACGGGGAAATGGATACGGTGCAAGAACGCCTCCACCTCCGCATTCAGCGGTGCTCCGCCTACGATTATCTGCGAGAACTCACCGCCAAACGACTCTATCAGTTGGTCGTGAATCTTATGCAGCACCACCTCGTCAAGCAATGGCACCTTGAGCACCCAACTGATTGGTGCTTTGGATATTACGGGTGCTATCTGCTTGCGGTACACCTTTTCCAATATCAGCGGCACCGACATTATCAGGGTCGGCTTCACCTCCTTGAACGCCTTCACCAATATCTTCGGCGATGGTGTGCGTCCAATGAACCACGTATGCCCGCCTACCGACAAGGCTCCAAGGAAGTCCACCGCACAACCGAAGGCATGTGCCAACGGCAGGAATGCCACCTGCCGGCAGCCTCTGAACACCTGCTTGCTGCGTTTCGAGAACACTATATTACCAGCCAAAGCGTTAGCAGGTGTCATCACACCCTTCGAGAAACCCGTCGTGCCCGAGGTGTAGTTGATAGATGCCAACTCGGCATTACTCCTCTCTATATAATGTACATCATCGCGTGTGAAACCATTCGGGTATTTGGCTGCAAACAGGTTGTCTATTGTTGCTTTGTCAATATGCACATCTTCCGGCAAGCGGTTGATTATCACGCTCATATCGTTCAGTGAGAGCACCACTTTCACCATCGGAATCTGCTCGGCATCAATACTCTCCCATATCGCATCGGCGATGAACAGCAGCGAGGTCTCCGAGTGGTTGATGATGTGTATCGCATCATTGGCTTTGAAATCCTGCAGTATCGGCACAATCACCGCACCATACGTGATACTTGCCAAGTACACCAACGCCCAGTTGCACGAGTTCTTGCCCATCACCGCCACGCGGTCGCCTTCGCGCACACCGCATTGTTCGAACAGCAGGTGCAGGCGGGCTATCTGCTCTGCTACTTCGCTGTAAGTCAGCGTATTCTTTGTTCCATAGTCCGTCATCGCCTCCAACCCCCAGTTGTCGCGAAACGAATTCTCATAGATTTTAATGAGATTTTCTTCAGGTTTGGTCAGCATATTGTTAAGATGTCAGATTGCATATTGTGCAGTACGCCTATTGTTCTACGGCAGGCGGCAGGTCATCCACGCTGTCCTGCAGCGGGTCTGCAGGCGTCTGCGGGCGAATTGCTTTCACGGAGATGATGGAATCCACCACAAACTGGCTGTTTCCGCGCCATGGCAGGGTGCCGAGGTAGCGTTTCCAATGCAGTTTTATCTGCCTGCCCGAGTTGCTGTCTATCTGCTCAGCCACGCGCTCGTCCGTCACCGAGAATTTGAACTCGTTGGATTGTATGGTCGCACTCGTATTCTTCGAGTTGTAGCCCGTTTGTATCATCTTCCCCTCGTAGGTCTTGAAGATGAAACCTTCACGCTGGAAGTAGTTGATATCGCCTTCGTTGGTCCCCTCGCTGTACACGAAGCAGAATTTGAAGAACACAAACCCCGCCAATGCGAGCACCACGATGCTCACCACGCTTGTAATCACTTTTCCTTTCGCTGTCATAATGATTGATATGTGGTGATAAGACACCAAAATCCGCGCAAAATTACAAAAAAACTTGCGATTGCACAATATCAGCATAAAAAAACGGACTTACCCTGCTTTTTTACACCTGCTAAATTCATACTATATTCATTCGACAATCACTCGACATCCACTCGGCAATCACATACTAATCACATAC
>DJSG01000006.1:20965-28866 GCA_002440265.1 Bacteroidales bacterium UBA6340
TCTCATACACTTAACCCGATGATGACAGGGGATAGGCAGAAGGGGAAAAAGGGATGAAAGTGGTAGGAAAAAGGGATGGAAGAGATAAGGAAGAGGAATGGAAGAGATAAGGAAGAGGAATGACCGGGATAAGAAAAGGGTATAAAAGAGGTATAAAAGAGTAATAAGCAGGAGATTGGCGGGGGGAATATCGGGGAAAATCACTAACTTTGCAGGCGATTTGTACGCTTTCTGCATGTGTTGTATGTCCGTTTTGTGCTCTTTTTGCATTTATTTTGTATGCGGTTGCAATATATGCTGCCCCTCAGTCGTCTAATGAGTGAATCATGCAAAGAGCATCGGATTCGCAAAGAAATAATATGAACAAATACCGACAAACGGAAATATACAGGACAACAAACGGAAGTATAACAAACTAATACATTTACAATTATGGAAGAACTCGTTCCTTTTACCGGAGTGATTGCATTGGCACTCATCATGTTAGCCCCATTCATTATCGGGCTTGTAGCCATCATCAAATGGGCGGCAAACAGCCATTTCCGCACGCAGAAACAAGCCGAAGTGCTCTCTCAAGTCATTGAGAAAGGCACCACGGACGGTCTTGATATAAGTGCCATCGCGTCTGCGTTCAATCAACAACAGAGCATCAAGCAGTCGTTGCTCAAGAATCTGCTGTTGGGGTTCATTACCAGCCTGTTAGGTGTGGGAATGCTCGCCCTCGGCATCGTGGGGAGTGTGAGCCCCGATGCCTGTATGTATGTGGATGCAAGCACGTTCTATATGGCAGCCGTCATCCTGCTGTCGTGCGGCATTGCGCTCATCGCGTACTACTTTATTGCGCGTAAGAACCTCCGTGCAGAGATAGAGAAAGAAGAGCAGAACGCACAGAAAGACAAATAGTTACGCGCGAAAGACAGATGGATAAGCAGTCGTTTGTTGCAGAGATAACCACCATGCAGGAGCCGCTCCGCCGGTTCCTGTTGGTGCTTACGCACGGCGATAGCGACCTCACCGATGACATCGCGCAAGAGGCGATGCTTCGTGCCTACCTCCATTGCGGCACGTTTCAAGGGGCATCGGTCTTGTCCACGTGGATTTACAGGATAGCCTACAAGCTGTATTTAGACCACCAGAAGTCGTATTGGGTGCAGCACCACGATGCCATAGACGAGTCGGAGGCAGCCCTTGCAATGCAGGCGGACGACTCGCCCGAACACGCTTACCTCTATGAGCCGCTATACCGCGCTATCGATGCTCTGCCTGCGCAAGAGAGGGCTGTGGTGGTGCTGTTCTATTTGGAGGAACGGAGTCTGCGCGAGATACACACGATAACGAGCCTGAGTATTGGCACCATCACATCGCACCTGTTCCGCGCCCGCAAGAGATTGAAGAAGATATTGACTCCCCCAACCCCCTCAGAGAGGGGGCTCAATAAAAATAGCCATCTGTAATGGTATCCTTTTGAATAGGCAATATATTAAGATACATAAACCATAGCCACGATGACAACAAACCAGCGTATATCTGACCGTCTTCGTCGGGCAGCCCCTGTGCCGTCTGACAGTCAGGCGTTTATGAGCGATACCCTTCGTCAAATCAACCTATTGCCGGAGCCCCACAGCCCGGAGCAGGAACTGCTGCGCACCCTGTCGTGGCAGGAACGTTTTGCCCTCCGCACCAATGCCACACGTTGGGTGCTGTTGGGCAGCAGCGGGTACCTGCTGACGGCATACGTTGCCCTCACCTATTCCGAGACCATCTTCGCCATGTTCGGCACTATGCTCACGAATGTGCTTGCGTGGTTTGCGTTGGGATAGTGGTTGAAACGACCACCAAAAGTGGAGGCAGAGTTGCATAAACCAGAGAAAATGCGTATCTTTGCAGGGTTTTTGCAAGGCGATTTTGGCTATACATCAGCATATATATAAGGTTGTCCTCCTTCTGCTGTTGGCAGTAGGGGGTATGTTTTCAGTGAGAGGAGGTATGCTGTGTGCCGCCCCCCGTGCGGTGCGGGTGTTCGGGTATGTGCTGGATAGCGACAACCGCGGTATAGAACTTGCCAATGTGTATGTGGAGGGGCTGACCGACAGCGGCAACCCCATCGGCACCACCACCAACCTCAACGGCTACTACGACCTGCATATCGCGATGACGGACACGGTGGTGCTCGTCTATTCGATGGTGGGTTATGAGACCATCCGGCAGCAGGTGTTCACCACGCGCGATGTGATAGGTATCAATGTGGTGCTGCCTACCAACGAGGAACTGCTTGCCGAAGTGACGGTGCGCGGCATCCAACGGCAGACAGGCACCATGGACAGAGGAGATGTGGGCGTAGCGCGACTGATGCCCGATGCTACGGGGGGAGGAATAGAGAATATGTTGGTCACCTTCGCAGGCGTAAGGCAGAACAACGAGATGAGCAGCCAGTACAACGTGCGCGGCGGCAGTTTCGACGAGAACTCGGTGTATGTCAACGGGTTGGAGGTGCATCGTCCTCTGCTGTTGCGCAGTGGTCAGCAGGAGGGACTGAGTTTCGTGAACCCCGATATGGTGGAGAGCGTGGAGTTCTCGGCGGGCGGTTTCGATGCGCAGTACGGCGACAAGATGTCGTCGGTGCTTGACATACGCTACAAACGCCCCACCCGATTGGAGTCGCACCTGAGTCTCAGCCTGTTGGGTGCCAATGCCTACGTGGGTTGGGGCGACTCCGTGCAGAGCCAGATGCACAGCATCCGCTACAAGACTTCGCGCTATATGCTTGGCGCATTGGACACCAAAGGCAACTACAACCCCAACTTCATTGATTATCAGACGCAGATGACGTGGCGGCTCAAGTCAATGCATAATGCACAATGCACAATGCACAATTGGACTATGCGGTTGTTGGGCAACTTCAGTCAGAACAGTTACGAGTTTATTCCCGACAGTTCGAGCAGCAGTTTCGGCACACAACAGCAGGCGATGAACAAGACCATCTGGTACGAGGGGCAGGAGAAAGATATGTTCCGCACCGCCTTTGCGGCACTGAGTGCAGAGGGCAAAGTGAGCAAAGAGGTGCAGATAGGCTTCGACCTGAGCGGGTTCTACACCCACGAGCAGGAGACTTATGACATCAGCAGCGAGTACGTGCTCAGCGAGCAGTCGTCCGACGGGCAAAAGGGCACTACCAATCGCGGCGAGAGTGTGAGTGGCGATGTGAACTCGGGCGGCGTGCTGGGCACGGGTAAGTTCCACGAGCACGCCCGCAATACTTTGCAGGCAGGTATGGTGACCTTGGCACATACGGGTGAGTGGAAACGCGGAGCCAATGCCCTGCGTTGGGGCATCAGCGGGCAGATGGAACTGATTAGCGACCGTATCAGCGAGTGGGAGTGGCGTGATTCCATGGGTTACAGCCTCCCTAATGAAGACGCCGAGATGGCTCTCTACTATGCCCTGAAAGGCACCACCCGCATGCTCAGCGGACGGCTGCAGGCATACGCACAGGACACCTATCGCTGGTCCACCAATCATGGCAAGGTGCTGCTCACTGCGGGTATGCGGTTCAACTGGTGGAGCAAGACCAACGAGATACTGCCTAGTCCGCGCGTCAGCGTCACGTGGATGCCCGGTTGGAAACAGGACTTCACCTTCCGCGTAGCCACCGGACTCTACTATCAAGCCCCCTTCTACAAAGAACTGCGGCAAACCATTACCGACGACAACGGTGTCTCCTACGTACATATCAACGACAAGTTGAAAGCCCAACGCTCGTGGCAACTCGTCATGGGAGCGGACTACTACTTCCGCGCGTGGGGCAGACCGTTCAAGTTCACTGCCGAAGCCTACAG
This sequence comes from Bacteroidales bacterium UBA6340, assembly GCA_002440265.1. GTDB lineage: Bacteria > Bacteroidota > Bacteroidia > Bacteroidales > Paludibacteraceae > Colicola. Next base: position 24,802 of record DJSG01000006.1, read on the forward strand.
CAAACTCATCGACCGTATGGAGAGTTACACCGTGGACAACGTGCGCGTGCGCTATTCCGGCGTCAACGACAGCCGCGGATACACCATCGGACTCGATATGAAACTGTACGGCGAACTGGTGCCCGGGGCGGACACATGGATTAGTTTCTCAACCATGCGCAGCCGTATGCACCTGCTCGATGATGTCAACAACCTCGGCTGGTTCCCCACCCCGCAGGAGCAACGCTACAGCCTCACCATGTACTTTCAGGACTATATCCCGCGCCTGCCGCAGTACAAGGTGCACCTCAAATACATCTACAGCGAGGGCTTGCCTTTCGGCTACCCGCGCAACGAGAAGATGCGCTATCTCGGACACATGAAGGACTACATGCGTATGGATATAGGTGCCAGCCGCACATTCTCCGCCGCTACCGACAAATGGATGCGAAAATCGCGTCATGTGGACAGTTGGAGCGTGCAGTTTGAGGTCTTCAACCTCATCGGATGGAAGAACGTGAACAGTTACTACTGGGTCACAGCCGCCAACGGACAGCAGTGGGCAAGCCCCAACTACCTCACAGGACGTATGTTCAACCTGAAGATAGACGTAAGTATCAAATAATCAAACAATAGCATATATGGGAAAGGTAGATATTAATGACACCCCTATGATGAAGCAGTTCCGTGACATCAAGGCGCAGTATCCGGACGCGATGCTGCTGTTCAGATGCGGGGATTTCTATGAGACTTATGCGGAAGATGCGGTGCGTGCCAGCAAGATGCTCAATATCACCCTGACCCATCGCAGCAACGGCGGTACGGGAAAAGGCTCAAGTGTGGAGATGGCAGGTTTCCCATTCCACGCGTTGGATACCTATCTCCCCAAGTTGGTGCGTGCAGGTGTACGCGTGGCGATATGCGACCAGTTGGAGGATCCTAAACTGACGAAGAAGTTAGTGAAGCGCGGAGTTACGGAGTTGGTGACGCCCGGGGTCAGTTATTCCGACACTACCCTGCAACAGAAGGAGAATACGTGGCTGGCATGTATTCAGTTTGGCAAGCAGACCGTCGGCATTGCGTTCTTGGATATATCCACGGGGGAGTTCCTTGTGGCAGAGGGAACCAAGGACTATGCCGACAAACTGTTAGTAAACTTCGCGCCCAAGGAGGTGCTATATCTTCGGGGAAAGAAGCAGGAGTTTCAGGAAGCCTTCGGCAACAAGTACTTCACCTTTGAGTTGGAGGACTGGATGATGACCGCAGACGCGGCGTATGACAGGCTGATAAAACAGTTTCAGGTACAGAATCTGAAAGGTTTCGGTGTGGACAAACTGCCGCAAGGAGTGATTGCCGCAGGTGCGATTCTCCACTATCTGGATATGACCCAGCACCTGCAGACAGGGCATATCCAGCACCTGAGTCGCATAGAGGAAGACAGATACGTATGGATGGACCGGTTCACCATCCGCAACCTTGAATTACTGGGTGGGCAGACAGAAGAGAGCCGCACTCTGTATGATGTGCTTGACCGCACTATCACCCCTATGGGCGGGCGGCTGCTGCACCGCTGGATGGCGTTTCCGCTGAAGGAGGTGCGTCCGATACGCAACAGGCAGACGGTAGTGGAGTACCTGTTCCGTCACCCCGATGAGCGCGGCATCCTCCGCGACAACCTGCAGCGTATCCAGGATATGGAGCGCATAGTCAGTAAGATAGCCACGGGTCGTATCAGCCCAAGGGAGATGGTGCAACTGCGCTATGCCTTGGACGCCATCGCACCTATCAAGGACATCTGCGGGCGGTCGGAAGCAGGAAGTTACCTGCACCTGTTGGGCGAGCAACTGAGTCTGTGCGAGGAGATGCGCGACCGCATAGCCCGAGAGATAGTGCCAGACCCGCCAGCCGTTCAGGGAAAGCCCAATGTGATTGCGCGAGGCATAGACCAAGAACTGGATGACCTGCGCGACATACAAACCAACGGCAAGGATTACCTGCTGCATATCCAACAGCGAGAGGTGGAAGCAACGGGCATACAGAGTCTGAAAATAGGTTATAACAACGTGTTCGGGTACTACTTGGAGGTGCGCAACACGTACAAAGACCAAGTACCAGCAGAGTGGATTAGGAAGCAGACCCTCGTGAATGCCGAGCGGTACATCACGCAGGAACTCAAGGAATATGAGGAGAAGATACTGACAGCCGAGACGCAAATACAAATTATCGAGAGCCGGTTGTACACGGAACTGATGCTGGCGTTGTCGGAGTTCGTGCCGCAGATGCAGGCGGACGCTGCCGTAGTGGCGCAGTTGGATTGCCTGATGAGTTTTGCGACCGTGGCTATGGAGAACAGATACGTCTGCCCCGACGTGAATGACAGTCTGGTGATTGACATACGCCAAGGGCGGCATCCCGTGATAGAAAAGCAGTTGCCAATAGGCGAAGAGTACGTGCCGAATGACGTATTGTTAGACAATAACGGGCAGCAAATCATCATATTGACCGGTCCAAATATGGCGGGCAAGTCGGCATTGCTGCGTCAGACCGCCCTCATCGTGCTGATGGCACAAATGGGTTGTTTCGTTCCCGCCGAGAGTGCCTCTATAGGTGTGGTGGACAAGATTTTCACACGTGTGGGGGCAAGCGACAACATCTCCATGGGCGAGAGTACGTTCATGGTCGAGATGAATGAGGCAGCCAGCATACTGAACAACCTCAGCGAGCGCAGTTTGGTGCTGTTTGACGAGTTAGGGCGCGGCACAAGCACATACGACGGTATCAGTATCGCATGGGCGATTGTGGAGTATATCCACGAGCAACGTGGTCATGCCAAAACGCTTTTCGCCACACACTATCACGAACTGAATGAGATGGAGAAGCAGTTCGCACGCATACGGAACTACAATGTGTCGGTGAAAGAGGCGAACGGGAAAGTTATCTTCATGCGCAAACTGGTGCGCGGGGGTTCGGAACATAGTTTCGGTATCCACGTAGCCAAATTAGCCGGTATGCCCACAAGCATTATCGACCGCGCCAATCAGATACTGCACGACTTGGAAGCCCCGCAGCACTCGCCCGTCAGTGCCGCCATACCGCCTGCCGAGCGCGGGCTGAACACCGTGGGTGCGGGAGGTATGCAGTTGAGTTTCTTTCAATTAGACGACCCTGTACTAGAGCAGATACGCGACGAACTCACCCACCTCGATATCAATAACCTGACGCCATTGGAGGCACTGAACAAACTGAACGAGATAAAGAAACTAGTGGGTGGAAAGGATAAATAATTATGAATGATGAATTAGGAATTAGGAATTAATACTGACGGCAGACAATACGCAATGCTTATGTAATTAGGAATGATGAATTAGGAATGAGGAATGATATCTATTGGGGAGTATGATATATTCCGAAAGACAAGTAGAATTGTCCGTTTTTCTTAAAGTAAAGACAGGTTTTGCGTAAATCATTCAAAAGCAGTACCTTTGTGCGGTATTTGTGGGGGTGTCATTGGGCAAGCGTTTGAACAAAGATAAACAAACAAAATAAATTAACTACTAAAACAACAAAACAATGAAGAAATTTGCTATCGCATGCGCCATCGTATTGGCAGCAGGTATGATGACCTCTTGTGGCGACACCAACTACTGCTGGGAAATCACAACAACCGTTACAGTATTGGGTACACCAGTATCAACTACCGGTTATTGGTGGGGCACCAAGAACGACTTGGACACTCATAAGCAAGAACTCAAAGATGCACAAAAGCAAATGGGTATTGCAGAAGATGCTATCACCATCGATAGTAAGAAAGCAAGCAAGAGCCAAGACGATTGCAAGTAATCTTATCGGCATTTGATGCAAAATCAATAAGCACTGCCCTGCGGGGTGGTGCTTTTTGTTTGCAGGATGTTGGAAGGAACGGACGGCTACGCCGTATTATCACCAATTAGTCATAAAATCCAAGTCCTAAAGTTATATCGAACTGACATTATTATCATAAGTTTCTCATCGTGTTCAGCATTGGAAATTATACCAATATCGTCAGTATATCCTCGCGAGAATGTCGGCTTAATCTCATACTAATCT
>DJSG01000006.1:28902-50709 GCA_002440265.1 Bacteroidales bacterium UBA6340
CATACTAATCACATACTAATCTCATACTATTAACCCGACAAACCATGCACAATGCGCAATTCTCAATGCGTAATGCGCAATGGACGATGGGCAGTATTGCTATGTGATGACGCGAGACGCGTCGTCTTCATACTTATACTACTCAATAAAAAGAGACTGTCTACTCAATAAAAAGAGGTTGCCTAATCTATAAAAAGAGAATGTCTAATCTATAGAAGGTGGCTGTCTAATCTATAAAAGGAGACTGTCTAACAAGTCCAAGAAACCATACAGAAACGGGCCAGTCAGGAGATTTGACCGCGGACGAGGCGTCCGCGTCCCCTGCGAGACAGTATAATTCCACAAAAAAACAATACAACAAGAGGCTGTCCGAACTCGTCAGGCAGCCTCAGAATAGTACTTCAAGCAAAGAAAATGGAGACCTTGCCGCCTATTTCTTGACGGGGGTTTTCGGGAAGACAATCCAGAAAGATACGGCTACGAAGAGAGCAAAAGCGGCGAAGATATACCAACTGGTTTGCCAGCCCAGCCAAACAGTCATGGCACCTTGTGCCGCCACATCTTCCGCGTAAACGAAGTGATTGACAATGGCTTGCGCGGAGAGCGTGCCGATGGTGGCACCGAAGCCGTTGGTCATCATCATAAAGAGCCCCTGTGCGCTGGAACGGAGTTGCACATCCGCCTCCTGATCCACGTAGAGCGAGCCCGAGATATTGAAGAAATCAAAGGCAAAGCCATAGACTATACAACTGAGAATGAACAAGATAACGCCCGGGAAGCCAGGGTTGCCGAGTCCGAAAAGTCCGAAACGCAATACCCATGCGAACATAGCCATAAGCATGACGTTCTTGATGCCGAAGCGCTTGAGGAAGAACGGGATACAGAGAATGCACAGGGCTTCGCATATCTGCGAGATGGAGATGAGCATGTTGGCATGCTGTACGCCAAAGGTGTCGGCGAACTCGGATATGGCTTCGAAACTGGTAATGAACGGGTTAGCGTAACTATTGGTGACCTGCAGGCACATGCCGAGCATCATAGAGAAGATGAAGAAAATCGCCATCTTCTTCTGTTTGAACAATTTGAAAGCCTCCAGACCAAGCGCCTCGGTGAGGGATTTGGCAGCCACATTGCCTTTGACAGGACATGCGGGGAGCGTGAGGGAATAGAGGGCAAGCAGGATACTGAGTCCGCCGCTGACCATGAATTGCAGGCTGGTTTTCTGGAAACCGCAGAGGTCCACAATCCACATGGTGGCGATGAAACCGACCGTTCCGAAGACACGGATAGGCGGGAAATCCTTGACGGTATCGAGCCCCGCCTGACCGAGTGCGGTGTAGGCTACGGAGTTGCTGAGGGCGATGGTGGGCATATAGAACGCCACGGATACGGTGTAGAGCGTAAAGAGTGCAGCGAACTGAATATCAGCACCATACATAATACCATAGACGCTAGTGGCAGCCATGAACAGACCCGCCATAGCGTGGCAGATACTCAGCAGTTTCTGCGCGGGAATCCAACGGTCCGCCACGATACCCATGAGGGCGGGCATGAAGAGACTGACGATACCCTGAATGGAATAGAACCAGCCGATATGCGTTGCCAAGCCGTGGTTGGCAAGGTAGGTGCCCATGGACGTGAGGTACGCTCCCCAAACAGCATATTCGAGGAAGTTCATGACGATAAGTCGTAGTTTGACGTTTTTCATTGTGTAGTTGATTGGTTTATAAGTTAATAAGTTTATACGTGGTTGAATAAGTTGATGCGTTTAAGCCGTTAAAACTCAGATGTGAAGTGGAACGTGATGTGCTTGTAGTCGTTCTGCGCCATTTGGAGGACATAAGACGAGTCCGCCATGAAGACATCGCGCCCGTCTTTGTCGGTAGCCATATACTGGGCTTTGCGCTTCTTGAACATCTCGAGTTCGGCATCATCGTCCGACTCAATCCAGCAGGCTTTGTACATCTGGAGCGGCTCCCAACGGCATTTGGCCTGGTACTCGTGCTCGAGACGATACTGAATGACCTCGAACTGGAGTTGCCCGACCGTGCCGATGATTCGGCGTCCATTGAGTTGACTGACAAAGAGTTGCGCCACGCCCTCGTCCATGAGTTGGTGGATGCCCTTGTCGAGTTGCTTTTGCTTCATGGGGTCGGCGTTCTCGATGTACTTGAACATCTCGGGAGAGAACGACGGCAAGCCCTTGAAATGCAGGTTTTCGCCCGAAGTGAGGGTGTCGCCAATCTTGAAATTGCCCGTGTCGGGTAAGCCGATGATGTCGCCGGCAAAGGCTTCGTCCACCGTCTCCTTGCGCTGCGCCATAAAGCACGTGGGGGCGGAAAAGCGCATTTGGCGGTTCTCGCGCACGTGTTTATAATAGGTGTTGCGCAGGAATTTGCCCGAACAAATCTTGAAAAAGGCTATGCACGAGCGATGGTTTGGGTCCATGTTGGCGTGAATCTTGAAGCAGAACCCCGTGAAATTGTCCTCCATCGGGTCTACGCGGCGTTCGATAGCGTCCACGGGTCGTGGCGATGGGGCTATGCACACGAAGCACTCCAGTAACTCCTTGACACCGAATGTGTTAAGTGCAGAGCCGAAGAACACAGGGGCAAGGTCGCCCGCAAGGTACTGCGCCTTGTCGAAGGGGTTGTACACGCCGCTGATGATTTCGAGGTCGGACTGCAGTTTCTCAGCGTCCGCATCGCCGATAAGGGTCGCTATTTGCGGGTCTGTGACATCGTCAAAGCGCAGAGATTCAGTCACATGCGTCTTGTCGGGGGTGTAGAGGTCAAGCGTGGATTGGAAGATATTGTACACGCCTTTGAAGCGTTGCCCCATGTTGATGGGCCACGACAGCGGGCGCACGTGAATACCAAGTTCGCTCTCCACCTCGTCAAGGAGGTCGAAGGGGTCTTTGCCCTCGCGGTCCATCTTGTTGACAAACACCATGACCGGTGTCTTGCGCATACGGCAGACCTGCATCAGCCGGCGCGTCTGCGTCTCCACACCCTTGGCGGCATCAATCACGATGATGACGGAATCCACCGCGGTGAGGGTGCGGAACGTGTCCTCGGCGAAGTCCTGGTGACCCGGGGTGTCGAGGATATTGATGTGAAAGGACATCCCCTGCCCCTCCTTCGAAGGAGGGGTTTGCAAATCGTTAAAAGTAGGCGTATAATCAAAGCCCATCACCGAAGTCGCCACGGAAATGCCGCGCTGCTTTTCGATTTCCATCCAGTCGGAAGTGGCTGTCTTGCGTATCTTGTTGGACTTGACGGCACCTGCCACATGTATGGCACCGCCGTAAAGCAGCAGTTTCTCGGTGAGCGTGGTCTTACCCGCATCGGGGTGACTGATAATCGCAAAGGTGCGACGACGAAGTATTTCCTGTTGGTCAGCGTTGTTGAGCATGAAATTGAAGTCCGCATCAAGCGCGGATTAGCGTGCAAAGTTATATTTTTTTTCGGAGATATGCAAATGGACTCGCGATGCACGTCCGTTTCACAAACCTACCAGAACTTGTTGGCAGAGGGGTTGTACTCAAAACCTGCTTGGGCAAGGCGGTGGATGAGGTCGTCCTTGTCGAGGTTTTGGTCATCGCACAAAGCGTCCAAAGAGGGGTATTCGTCGCGAAGTTTCGTATTGATGACACTGAGAAGCATCATAGGGTCGTTGGGCAGTTCCATATTGATATGCGATTACGAATTGATGATTTGACCATTCATATCGGATGGCATTATATGAGATAACATATAAATCAGAGCAGTATTGCAAGCACGCAACGTGATTTGCTCGCGCAACTTGCCCAAGTGGAAGCATTGTGCATACGTGCCTTGCGGTGTCGCCCATGCCATCCAGACGGTTCCGACGGGCTTTTCTGGCGTACCGCCATCAGGACCTGCGATACCGGAAGTGGCAATCGCATAGTCCGTATGAAGGAGTTGGCGCACACCTTCTGCCATTTGGCGTACTACGGGTTCGCTGACTGCACCATATTGCTGCAGGTCTTCCGAAGACACGCCTAACACATTGTGCTTCACGGAGTTGTCATACGCTACCACGCTGCCATAGTAGAAAGCAGACGATCCCGGGTGCGCATTGAGCAACGCTGCCAATCGTCCGCCCGTGCAACTCTCGGCAGTGGCGATGGTCCGGTTGTTGCGTTTGAGGGCTTCGCCCACCAGCACCTCAATGGGTTTGTCTTCGGTGGCAAGTACATAGTCTTGAATGAGCGGCAAGAGGGTGTGGATTTGTGCATCCACCGCCTCGGGTGCTACTCCGTAACCGCTCAAACGCAGGCGGATTAGCCCGTCTTTGGGCAGGTAGGCAAGGTGCATAGCAGGTGGCAGCGATGTCTCCCAATCCTCTATGCGTATTGCCAAAGCAGACTCGGGTATGCCGTGTACCAGCACGGTGCAATGGGTGATTTGCTCCACCTCTTTGGGCAGGACATACGCAGACAAGAATGGCATAATCTGCTCATCCATAGCAATTTGCATCTCATACGGCACACCGGGCATAGATACAAGGCAATGCCCGTCTTGCAGCCACGCCATCAAAGGCGCAGACCCCACCCTATTCGGCAGGATTGTCGCGTTGGCAGGCACCAGCCATTGGGTCTCTGTCAGGCGGTTGAGGACATCGGGGCGCTCCTTATATATATTATATATGTGCGTACGGACGGTCTCATCGGGCACCAAAGTGGTGTGAAAATAGCCGCACAGCACACGCTTGGTGATGTCGTCCTTGGTGGGTCCCAAACCGCCTGTGAGCAGGACAATCGGTGCTTTGCCCATAGCATAATGCACCGCCTCGGCTATCTGCTGTGCATCGTCATGCACGGAGATGTCCTCCAAGACCTCTACACCGTAACGGTTGAGACAGGTCGCCATATAGGCGGAGTTGGTGTCAATGACTTGACCTATCAACAGTTCGTCGCCTATTGTTATAATAATCGCTTTTACACTCTCCATATTCTATCATTATAGAATAAATTATATTAATATCACTTTCTTCAAAATCTCCTTGATTCTACCCTATTTTCTCGGGTTAACTTCGAGAGAACCTCGAGTAAACACTGCAACATTCAATTGTTAACAAGCACTAATCATCTACTCTGTTTCTTCCATTCTTCTGCTGTCAGAGCCAACTCATCGTACCACTCTTGCCCGAAACGACGAATAAGCGGCTCTTCCAGGAACCGGTACAACGGCAAATGCAACTTTTTGCCCAACTGACGTGCGCAATGGCAGATGTCCCAACGGTGATACTCAACACCCACATAATCACCTACTTGCGTCAGGCGAACAGGGTACAGGTGGCACGAAACAGGTTTCTTGAAGTCTATTCGCCCCGCGTTGTATGCCTTTTCGATGAGACAATAGCACCAACCATTGTGGTCGGTGCGAGAGAAAACACAGTCTTTGTCGTTGACAATAGACGTCACACGCTCACCCGACGGGTCGAGATAGGAGATACCTTGCGTCTCCACTACCACCCGCGCCTCTTTGGTCATATCGGGCAAAAGGAGTGGAAGTATCTCATTGATTTTCAGTGCCTCTTCGTCCGTCAACGGAGCCCCTGCGTCACCCTCAATGCAGCAGCATCCACGGCAGGTGTTGAGGTCGCAGCAGAACTCCTTTTCGAGGACATCAAGGCTGACTAATGTGTTTTGTATCAAGAACATATAATCCTTAGGCGCATTAAAGGAATACCCCCTCAATAAATATCTTTAATCCGATGGCTATGAGAATAATACCGCCAAGCAATCCAACATTAAAATGGAACTTGTTACCCACCAGTTCGCCGATAATGAAGCCGATGATGGAGAACAGGAAACTTACCAATGCGATAATCCCCACCCCAAGCCACAGGACATCGGGCACAGGGATGAAGATAACGCCCGTTGCCAAGGCGTCGATAGAAGTGGCTACCGCCAACGCGGCAATATGCTTCAGCGAGAAATCGGCAGAGGGTTGCTCCTGCGTCTCCTGAATGCAATAAGGACAATCCGATTGGTTGTGCGAATGGGTGCACTGTGCATTGCGTCGGGAACAACGCTTGTTGTTCAGTTTGCAAAGGATGATATTGCCGTGAAATGACTCATATATCATCTTGCCTCCTATAAATGCCAAGAGAATCAGGGCTATCCACGGTGCGAAACGCGAGAAGAAATCAGCAAACAAGGTGCCTGCGAAATAGCCGATGAGCGGCATACCGCCCTGAAATAATCCGAACATCACCGCCATAAGCCATGGTCCGTAATGACGAAAGGGCTTGCTGTTGCGGTCGGCAGCCAAACCATGCGTCACGCTGACGGCAAAACAATCCATCGCCAAGCCAATGGCAATAAGAATAATGTCAAACAGATTCATAACTCCCCCTACCCCCTCAAAGAGGGGGATTTGATTACAAAACAAATGATATACTATACAAAAAGTGAATGAGCATCACACCAACATATAACTATCCTACAACCAACCACCAACAAAAAAAACACTACACATTATCAGTGCTTAGTGCGGTAGCGTGCGGAGGTCTTGCCCTTGGCGATGTTGGTGAGTTTGCTTTTGACAAACTGCTTGCGGATAGGCGAAATGCGGTCAGTAAAGACATGCGCCTCGAGGTGGTCGTATTCGTGCTGGATGATACGCGCGGCAAAGTCGGTATAGGTCTCCGTATGCGGCTGAAAATCTTCGTCTTGGTAGCGGATAGTGATGGTGCGCGGGCGTATCACGTTCTCGGAGATACCCGGTAATGACAGGCAGCCCTCGGCATAAGAGACGGTCTCCTCACTCTCCTCTATAATCTCGGGATTGACAAAGGTCTTTTTCAGCCCCGCACACTCGGGATAGTCATCTGCGAGGTCGCTGCCGTCCACGATAAACAGGCGGACAGACTTGCCTATCTGCGGTGCTGCAAGACCACACCCTTCTGCGGCAGTAAGCGTCTCCTGCATATCGGAAACCAATTGTTTAAGGTCAAAATCGCCCTCGTGTATCTCGTCCGTCGCCTTGCGGAGAACGGGCTGACCATATAAGTATATAGGTAGTATCATAGAATAGACTCCTCCTACCCCCTCAAAGAGGGGGATTTCGTTTATATAAGTTTTTTTTTTGCTATTTCTATTCTCCAACAGAGAACCGGAAATTTTATAATCCATATAGCCTTGCAGGATAATGCAGGCGGCAAGGCGGTCCACAGCGGCTTTGTCCTGACGGTCTTTCTTCTTCATACCCCCTGCCAACATAGCCTGATGGGCTATCACCGAAGTGAACCGCTCGTCGTACTCCACCAAAGGCGTATCGGGGAAAGTACGTCGGAACTCTGCCATAAACGGACGGATGTACTGCATCGACTCGGAGTCCTCCCCGTTCATCTGACGCGGGTGCCCGATGACCACCTCGTCCACCTGTTCGGCGGCAAGATACTGCCGGAGCCAATCCATGAGTGTATGGGTAGGTATGGTAACAAGCGGATTAGCCGTGATGCGCAGGGCATCGGTAACGGCTAATCCTGTTCGTTTGCGTCCGTAGTCAATCGCAAGGATACGCCCCATCAGTCAGCGAGGGCGTTGTACTCGTCAATCATGCCGAGACGGTAGTAGAGTTGGCGCAGCGAGCGTTTGTAACTGTCGTTGTCCGGCTCCAACTCATACGCCTTTTGGAAATAGGGCAGTGCTTTCTGGTAAGCCGCCTTGATTTCCACCTCAGCCTTGGCAAAAGCCTTGGCATCGAGGTAAGTGGCATCATCGCTCAGTTTGTTGCCGAGGTCGATATACGCATAGCCGTAACTCTCGAGGAAGAGGGCATTGTTCGGCTCTATTGCCAATGCCTGCTCAAAAGTGGCAAACGCCTCGTCAAAACGACCGATACGTGCAAGGATAGAAGCCTTGGAGTTGTAGTACTGCCCCACATTCGGTTCGCGCGTGATAGCCAAGTCGAGGTACTCTATTGCCTTTGCCTCTTGCCCCGAATTGATGTAGAGGTTGATGAGATTCTGCATAAACCACGGCTCTTCGGGGAACGCCTGAATGCTCTTCTGCAACTGAGCCACTGCGTGGGTAGTATCCTGCTGCTCGATGTAAATCTGGTAGATATACTCGTTGGCGAAGATGACATCACGACGGTTGGCCTTTGCTATAGCCGCATCACTGTTCATACGCTCCAAAGTAGCGATAGCATCGTTATAACGCTTTGCCTCGTAAGCAAAACGACCGGCATAATAGAGGCAGGTGTAATAATTGGAGTCAATCACCATCTCCGATGCAATCTTCGCATCGCTCTTCATCATCTCCATCTCGGGGATGTTCAGATGGCGCATAAACATATCATACGCCTTGCTGTAGTCCTGTGCCTCATAAGCCGCATAACCGGTGGTGATGAGGGCTTGCGACTGGAAGTACTCCAGCATCTTCGGCAGGATACTCTTCACCGTGCGGGTGTCGTATTTGGCTTTGCCTTTCTTGTCATAGACGGGTGTCATAGCGATGTTGTATGCTTTCACCCAGTAGTCAATCGACTCATACACAGCGTTTCCGCGTGCATTCTCGTCGCCGCCCTGACCGAGTTGCATCTTGATACCCTCGTTCTCAAACTGCTTATAGTCAATCCACCCTGCCACATACCATGTGTTGGCTTGGTCTTTGGTCTCCTCGTTTTGCAGAGCCTCATTGATGGCCTCGCGAGCAGCCGCATAGTCAGGTGTCTCGGCATCAGCCAGGTTGCGAGCCTTGCTGACATTCTTTTTCTGTGCGAAGCAGCCGGCACTCATCAGCACCAATACTGCCAAGAATAATGATTTCTTCATTGTCTTATCGGTTTATTGTTCATTTTCAGTTGTTTGTTCACCGTTTTCTGCAAATGCCTCGGCAGGTTCTTCTGCCTGTTCGTCCTCTTTCGGCACGGTGCATCCGAACATCAGAGTGTCGTTGCGCTTCTGCAGTTCGATGAGTTTCACGCCCTGCGTAGCACGTCCCATCACACGAATGGTGTCCATAGCCATACGGATAGCGGTGCCCGACTTGGTGATGAGCATCAGGTCCATATCGTCTGTAACAGCGTCCAAGCCAATCAGATAGCCCGTCTTGTCGGTCAGATTCATGGTCTTCACGCCCTTGCCTCCACGGTTGGTGATACGGTATATCGGCTCACCGTTCTCGTCATCAAGGGCAGTACGTTTGCCGAAGCCCTTCTCCGAAATCACAAGCACCGTCTCCTGACTGTCTTTCGCTACACAAATCATGCCAATCACGTGGTCTTGTCCGTCTTCGTCCAATTTAATCGCACGCACACCCGTTGCCGTACGCCCCATCGGACGCACCGTATTCTCTGGGAAGCGCACCACTTTGCCGTTGTACGAAGCCACCAGCATCTGGCTCTCGCCGTCTGTCAGAGTGACACGTATCAGACTGTCATCATCGCGCAGACCGAGGGCAATGATACCGTTGGCACGCGGACGGCTGTATGCCTCCAGCGTGGTCTTCTTCATCAGACCGTTCTTGGTGGCGAATATCAGGTAGTGGTTGTTCACATACTCCTCATCGTTGAGGTTCTTCACATGGATAAACGCGCACACCTTGTCGCCCTTTTGCAGGTTAATCATATTCTGCAACGCGCGCCCTTTCGACTGCTTGTTACCCTCCGGAATGTCGTACACCTTCAGCCAATAGAGGCGTCCCTGCTCGGTGAAGAACATCATCGTGGAGTGCATATTTGCCTGGTGCACATACTCGATGAAGTCCTCATCACGCGCGGTGGTTGCCTTGGCACCTATGCCGCCGCGAGCCTGCGAGCGGAACTCCGTCAGCGGCGTGCGCTTGATATAGCCGAGGTGCGAGATGGTGATGACCATATCGTCGTCCGCATACATATCCTCGGGGTTGAACTCCGTAGCCATCTTCACTATCTGCGTGCGACGCTCATCAGCGTATTTCTCTTTAATCTCTAATAACTCGCTGTCAATCACCTCATAGCGCATCTGCTCGCTACCCAGCAACTCCTTGAGGTGCTCAATCAACTTCTCCAACTCGGCGTACTCGTTCTTCAACTCGTCGATACGCAAGCCCGTGAGCGCACTCAGACGCATATCCACGATGGCTTTCGACTGCAGGTTGTCCAGCCCGAAGCGTGCCTCCAAGTTGCTCTGTGCGTCTGTCGGCGTGCGGCTGGCACGAATGATATGCACCACCTCATCAATGTTATCCACAGCGATAATCAACCCCTCCAAGATATGGGCGCGTTCCTCGGCTTTCTTCAACTCGAAGCGGGTACGGCGTGTCACCACCTCCATACGGTGCTCGATGAAGTTCGCTACCAGGTCATGGAGGTTCAGCAACATCGGGCGGCCCTTCACCAGCGCGATACTGTTCACCGAGAAACTGGACTGCAACGCCGTGTACTTGTACAACTTGTTGAGCACCACCTGCGCATTGGCATCGCGCTTCACCTCTATTATAATACGCACATCGCGCTTCGACTGGTCGCTGATGCCCGATATGCCTTCTATCTTCTTGTCGGTAACGAGTTCGGCGATGTTCTTCACCAAATCCGACTTCACCACGCCGTACGGCAACTCGCAAATCACAATGCGTTCACGCCCGTTGTCTTCGGTCTCAATCTCCGCTTTCGAGCGCACCACGATACGTCCGCGACCGGTCTCGTAAGCATCGCGCACACCCTGATAGCCATAAATAGTACCGCCTGTCGGAAAATCGGGAGCCTTGATATACTCCATCAGTTCGGGTATCGTGATAGCGGGCACCTCGGGGTCGTTGAGGCGGGCGATGCTGTTCTTCACAAACGCCACGCAACCGTCAATCACCTCGCCCAAGTTGTGGGTCGGCATATTGGTCGCCATACCTACCGCAATACCGCTGGCACCGTTCACCAACAGGTTCGGGAAGCGGCAAGGCAGCACCACTGGTTCACGCAACGTGTCGTCGAAGTTCAGCTGCATATCCACCGTATCCTTGTCTATATCGCGCAGCATCTCCTCTGCCAACTTGCTCAGTCGCGCCTCGGTGTAACGCATAGCCGCAGCACCGTCGCCGTCCACGCTACCGAAGTTACCTTGCCCGTCCACCAGCGTGTAGCGCATGTTCCACGGCTGTGCCATACGCACCAATGTGCCGTAGATACTGCTGTCGCCGTGGGGGTGGTACTTACCCATCACCTCACCCACGATACGTGCCGATTTCTTGGTTGGCTTGTCGCTTGTGTTACCCAATTCGTTCATACCGAACAGCACGCGCCTGTGCACAGGTTTGAAACCATCGCGCACATCAGGCAGCGCACGGCTCACGATGACACTCATTGAGTAGTCGATGTACGAGGTCTTCATTTCCTCGTCAATCTTCACCGGAATAATTCTGTCGTTGTCAATCATCTTATGTCGTTTACTATTTTATCGTTGTTTTACGCAGTTTGCGTAATCTCATCGTTGTCTGTGCCGTCTCCGCAGTTTGACCTGCAAAGGTACAGCAAAAATCCCACATACGCAAGTTTTCTTGCATTTTCGCCCTCCGCACATCATTTCACACAAACCCCGATTTATGCACTACCCCACCCTCAAATCGCACGTATTAGCCCCATACCCGCCACACCGCTTTTATTTCGCGCCACCGCGCGCACGCACGCGAGATACTGCTCGCAGACTGACGCACCAACAAGCGGTACTTTTACCACTCAATCCTCCACACCACACACTCCTCAACACGAATACAAGATATATGAAACCTTACGTGTCTAACTTATTCACCATTCACTTCACTACACATCCCACTACTATCTCAAATTCGGGTACAAAGATAATACAAAAACAGAGAAAATCCAAATCTTTCTGCATTATTTTTTCATTTTCTTTGTAAGTTAATGATAATCAATGTTACAAAAATTGCCGTTTTTCATCACTTTCTCCTTTTCTTTTCCAAAAACGACATTAGGATGATACGCCCTACAACTACACGGCACAAGTTGCTTGGAGAGATGTTTTTCATTTGTAATGACAATATATATTCAGTAAAAGTGGATAATATCTCCATACAGTCAAGACTCCATTATAGCCCGTATAAAGGACCATTAAAAACAATATCGGGTATTAGTCTCCGTTTATATAAAAAGCCATATATTCCTAACAAGTATTTTTTTCGATTATAACCGCAAAAACTGATATGCTTTGTCAAATTATTTGGTTATATCCGAATTTTGTAGTATTTTTGCAGCACCAAATACATTACGATTCCGTTTATATCTCCTTATGGACGAAATCCAAGAGGTACAGGGTTGGGAGCGTGTAATCAATTCCATTCTCTCGGAGTGGGATGCAGATATATACATCACAGGTAGCAATTCCCACCTTTTGTCTTCCGAACTCTCCACTTACATTGCCGGGTGCTATGTGGAGATTTCCGTTTATCCGCTGTCTTTTCGCGAGTTTCTTACTTTTCATAGTGCGGAAACCACGGACAAACAATGGTTAAGCGGTGCATTTGAGCAATATCTCCGTCAAGGTGGATTTCCTATTGCCCATGTTCACCCTTACTCCAATGAAGAAATCTACAAATTGGTTTCCGACATCTATGCCTCTATCCTGTTGCGAGATACCATCCAACGCTATAATATCCGTAATGTGGACTTATTGGAGCGTCTGGTCGGTTTTCTATTTGACAATATCGGTAATCCGTTCAGTGCCAAATCGGTTTCTGACTACATAAAAAGCCAACAGCGCAAGTGCGACTACGAGACCATTTACAATTATCTGCAGGCACTTCAATCTTCGTTTATCATCAATCGTGTTCCCCGCTATGATATAAAAGGTAAGGAAATCCTTGCCACCCAAGAGAAATACTATGTCACCGACTTGTCTCTTATCTATGCCCGCCAAGGTTTCCGCCCTGATTTGATGGCAGGATTGTTGGAAAATCTGGTTTATTTGGAACTTGTCCATCAAAAATTCACCGTTTACATCGGCAAGCAAAACACTTACGAGGTGGATTTCATTGCGCAAAAGCAGGACAAGTGTGTTTATATTCAAGTCTGCTATCGCTTTGAGAGCCAAGAGACCCTACAGCGGGAACTGCGTCCGTTGCAAGCCATCAAAGACAATTACCCCAAGTATATAGTTACTACGGATAGCCTGTACACGGGAACATTTGAGGGTATCCGGTGCGTTCACATTGCCGATTTCCTGCAAACAGATTTATAACCATCGGCAAAAGACTCCGTCCCCAGACCTTCACTAATCCCTGATTAAGGAGTCCTGTGATGCCCGCCAGGCAGGAAATCCACTGTCAATCAGTCGTTTCCGGAAAAGCATAAAGAGCAGGAACGACTTACCGACACACCGCATACCCGTAACGATTTTTACCAATCCGTTGCCCGTGAAGACAACAGCCATTGGACGTATTTTCGCGCTAAAACAGCATAACTATTCCCAAAAAATGTGATTATCACAATAATTTGGTAATGTTTTTATTCCTAACAGCAAAAATGTTTTTATTCCTAACGGCAAAATAGAATACAAACTTTCGGACATCTTACGGCTGATACTTATGTAGTGGAGATGTAAAGATATGATGGGGGACTACATGGTACGGAAGTGTAATTATGAATGGTCTTTGACGACGCTCTTTGACGACGCGGCTCGCGTCGTCAAAGAGCGGGGTGCTGCGAGGACACTCTTTGTCTAATGCCTTTTGGCTGTCGCCGAAAGGCACCATATATTAGGAGGTGCGCCTGCGGCGCAAACGACGCGAGAGATGCACCCCATTTCGCCCACGGGCTCATAGGGACCCCGCCCGCGTCGTCCCCCAAGCGTCGTCCCCGGACACAGCATCGGCATATAATCGAACAAATGTCCTACTATCAAAACAAACGGCAAATTGCAAACAGACTGCACAAATAGCACAAAAAGTACCACTATTGTTGCACAAGTGAAATATAAGCAGTACCTTTGCACCGCAACCGATAGCGGGTGCAACAAAAACGACCGTTTTTTTGATACCACCTGTTATTGTTGTTATTTTCCATCTTGTTTCCCGTCATTCTTTCTTATAGCCCTCGTATCGCGGTGCGGAGGGTATGTGCGTCATTGCTTGCGATAGCACTCACGGCTTGCCTTTGTCATAAGCGGAGGGTGCATAAAAACGGTCGTTTTTTATGCACCCTGTTTTGGTGTGCGTAACTCGGTAACAATCAAAAAACAAAGAACTATATGAAGCAAATCTCACTCATTTTATCTGTACTCATTTTGAGCATAACGAATATCTGCGCTGCCGACCGGCAGACCTCTGCTGCTAAAGACACCGTGGATTACACCTTCCCCGAGGCGGAACTGAACATCGGTAATATCTCGTTCCAGATACACACCGAGGACAAGCCCGAAGTGTACTTCTCCACTGTCATCTACTACGAGGGGCTCATCGAAGGCTCCTACACAATAGACGATGTAGCACCATACGGGGCTTGCATACGCATAGGCGAGAAATGGATAGACGCTGTGCGCTATGACCTGACCGTCACCCAACAAGACTACGTCTATCAAGCCAAAGCCGAGATGATAGGCAACGACAGCGTGCTGTACCGCATCGCCATGACCTCGCACTCGTTAGTACCCAAGCGCACCGTGGACATCGCCATTCGCAATATGACCATCGAGAATCACACCTCCACACAAGGCATCTACTACATGGACGGGTTCAACGACGACTACGAGGTGTCGGTACAAGTAACAGCCGACAGCATTGCCGACGGGGTATTCAGCACGGGCTTTACAACGACCATCAACTCCAAAGAGGACAAGTCCACAACAGGCTTGCAGACCACCCTCACTATGACCACTGATGTCAAGTCGCGTATGGTGAAAATCAACATGTTGGGCAAGGATACCGTACTGTATCACATTGATATGGGCTACATCATCCATACCCCCACGGGGACGGACAACATACAGCCCGCGCAAACAACAGGCAGCAAGCGTTGGGAGAACGGACGGCTGGTGATTGTCAGCAACGGCAATTGCTTTGATTTCACAGGAAAATATATTCGATAAAGAACCATCATACTGATTATGAAGAGATTTTTACTACCCCTATTCGCCACCATTGTATGCGTGTCGGTTGCCCAAGCGGCTGCACCCTGCAAGGCTTTGGCAGCACCCGCCACGGATACCATACGCATCACAGCCAACGATTTCGAAGCCATCGAGTACGGCAAAGACAATGACTGGTTTATCGGTATGTACAGCACCGACAGCACCTACTTGATTTGCTTTGACTATGTGTCGGAGACCTTGTCGGGTACGTTCACCCTCACAGATATGATTACCTCCTACTCGTGGCTGCAAGTGCGCAAGACCAAAAAGTATATTGACTACAAGTCGGTTACACTCACCGTACAGAAGAACACGGACAAGTCGGTTGACCTCTATGCCGATATACTCGGAGACGATGGCAACGTGTATCTCCTGACTGCCCACTATGTACCGCAGCGACCGAGCATCACACCCAAAGACACCGTCTCATACACCTTCCCCGAGGCGGAACTGAACATCGGCAACATCTCGTTCCAGATGCACACCGAGGACAAACCCGAGGTGTACTTCTCCACCATCATCTACTATGAGGGGCTCATCGAAGGCACCTATACCGAGGCGGAGACCGCACCCTATGGGGCTTGCATACGCATAGGCGAGAAATGGATTGACGCCCTGCGCTACGACCTGACCGTTACCCAACAGGACTATGTCTATCAAGCCAAAGCCGAGATGATAGGCAACGACAGCGTGCTGTACCGCCTCACCATGACCTCGCACTCGCTCGTGCCCAAGCGCACCGTGGACATCGCCATTCGCAATATGACCATCGAGAACCTCACCTCCACACAAGGCATCTACTATCTGGACGGCTTCAACGACGACTACGAGGTGTCCGTACAAGTAACCGCCGACAGCATTACCGACGGGGTATTCGGCACGGGCTTCACCACCACCATCAACTCCAAAGAGGGCACGTCCACAACAGGCTTGCAGACCACCCTCACCCTGAGCACCGATGTCAAGTCGCGTATGGTGAAAATCAACATGCTGGGCAAGGACACCGTGCTCTACCGCATTGATATGGGCTACATCATCCCCACCCCCACGGACACCATCGATGTGCCGTTCACCCGCTCTGCCGAACTCACCCACGCCAAAGCGGCTGGCAACTACCAGTTCTACAACCGCAACGACCGGTACATAGCGGCTATTGATGTGCACACCGACACGCTCGGCGGTACCTTCAGCGGCGATGCTATCGACAAGTACTACTCCTTCCTCGGCGTCATCCGCAGCCGCGACACGCTCGGAGTGCGCGTGATGGATGCCAAAGTGGTGCTCTCGCAGGCGCAGGACACCACCTATCTGGCTGCCAACGTGATAGGCGACGACTCCATTATGTACCGCATCACGATGTTCTACGTGCCACCCGTAGCCAAAGACACCGTGCTGCTCACTGTCCCCAAGGCGCAGTACTACAACCAGAATATGCAAGGTGCCTACCAGATACACGGCTACACGCCCGATTCCGCGTACTACCTGAGCCTCACCCCCTTCACCGAACAGTCGGAGGGCACTTTCGAGGTCTCGGATATGTATCAGAAGTACTCCTACATCGCGCACTTCGACCACCAAGGCGGCTTCACCCGCATACCTTTCTATAGCGGCGAGGTTACTGCCACACGGCAAGGGCGGTACTTGGACGTTGCCGGCGGCATTCTGGGCAAAGACACCATCTTCTACCAAATCCGTATGACAGCCCTCATGCCGATGCCTTACGACTCCGTATCGGGCGAAGTGAACTTCACCTACGGCAAGCAGGACGAGGTGAAAATCAACACCGCCTACCTCGCCGACAGCAGTATGATTCTCTTCGATGCCGTGGCGTATGGAGTCATCAACAACACGTTTATCCGCTTCAATACCGACACCACCGATGCCGTAACTATCATACCCACAGGCATATATCCTATCGACGACTCGCGCCGACTCGGCACAGTCTATGCCGGTGGCATCACTACCAACGAAAAGGGAGAGTCTGTGCTGACGCCCTCCTTCTTCGCCCGCACATGGATGGACGGACGTGTAGTGCCCCCGCTCTATTTCATGGTGGACGGCATCGTCTCTGTGGAGAACCGCGACGGATACCTATATATAGAGGTGAACGCCCGCAACTCGTACGGTCGCCCCATTCACATCATCTACAACAGCAACCCGACCCCCGTGGAGAATGTGACTACCCCACCCGACCGCGCTACGAAGATACTACGCAACGGACAGGTGCTGATACAACGCGATGGCAAGACCTATACCGTCACCGGCGCAGAAGTTAAATAATAGTAAATCCCTTCTTTCTCGTGTCAAACAGCAAGGGATAAGCAAGGGATGCGCAAGGGATAGACAAAGGATACTCAAGCAATAAGACAATAAAAATACAAAAATAATAATGTTTAATCACTAATTTTATTATGTTATGAAAAAGTTATTACTAATTATCGCGGCAGTCTTCACGCTCACTAGCGTGCACGCCGACCTCATCCTCCACGAGTCTTTCAACCGTGAGGTAGGACAATTAAGCAAAGGTGACAACACCGCCATGGGTACCAATACCACCGATTGGTGGAGTTTCAGTGGTACTTCCAAATACATTCAAGTAGAAAAGGGCTCACTTTCATATCAGGGTTATGTGAGCGAGGGCAAAGGGAATAAAGTCTTATACAATGGTTCCGGAGCAGACGATTTCCGCCAATTCCAACAGATTAACACAGGTAAAGTGTATGTAGCAGCAATCATTAACGTGGATAGTCTCAAGCAAAGCGCAACAGCGGACTATTGCCTTGCTATCGGCGATGCAAGTATGGATAAAATGTATGCCCGTTTGTACACCAGAAGTGTAAAACCGGATGACAAATTTGTTGGCTTCAATTTAGGTATTGCCAAAAATAACGAGAATAGTATAAACCGTGGTTGGTCGGAAGAAGTATATAGCCCCAAGACAAACTATTTGGTAGTACTTGAATACGAATTTGTAGATGGAGAAAAGAATGATACGGTTCGTCTGTATGTTAATCCGACAAAGACCACCAAAGTGCCTGTGGCTCAATGCAACCAAGAAGGTACAACTGCAGGCAAAGGTGCAAACGGACAGGCAGATGCAGAATTTCTTGCGACCGTGAATTTGCGTCAAGGTACAGCAACGCCACAAAAATTATTCGTTGACGAAATCAAAGTCGCTACCTCTTGGGACGACCTCTTTGCTGAAGGCGGCGACACTCCTATAGAGAACAATCCCGAACTGACCGTCTCCACCAAAACCCTCTCTTTCACAGACGGTATGCCTTTCAAAGGAGAAACCAACACGACAACTTTCACCGTTACAGGCAAGAACCTCAAAGGCGACATCACGCTCACAAGCGATAACACCGAACTCACGCTTGACAAAACCACCATTACCAAGGCAGACGCTGAGACCGAAGCAGGCGTTGTGGTGACAGCCACGCTTACTCCTATTAAGGAAGGTCTACAGAAAGCCAATATCACTATTTCTACAGAAGGAATAGCCGCAACTACCATTACTTCGTCATGGTGGGCAGCAGAAGCAGAAGGTAAGATGTGTGCTACTGTAGCAGAACTCAAGGCACAAGCGACTACTGCAAGTGGTTCTGACCTTGCTTATATGCGCTTTACTGGTGAAGCAGTTGTTACCTACAAGTATGCAAAAATCAATGGAGAAACTGTATTGTACTTGGAGGACAACACTGCCGCTATCAGCATAGCCGACACCTATTGGCATGACGCAGTAAAGCAAGGCGACAAAGTAACCGGCTTCAGAGTGTCCGCCTTCGCAGACGATGCCGTTGGTGGAGTACTGCCCATCACGCCTATGAACGCTACAATCACAGTACTCAGCAGCAACAACGAGGTTACACCGCAGACAGTTACATTGGCAGCATTGCAGAGCAACCCATTGGACTACCTGCTGGAGTTGGTGAAAGTAGAAGATGTTACCCTCGACCAAACAAGCACCAAGTTCGGGCAGGAAACTCAAGACGAGCAAGCATCTGTCATACCTGACTATATCACCCAAAATGGCACACAGGCTAAAATACAACTGCAAGACGGCAACGAACTAATCGGTGCGGTTAAGCCCAAGAAAGCCGACATCATAGGTATCTCCACCAACACACAAGGCAACTCTATCTGTGTCCGCGGCAAGGCGGATGTCATCTCCAAAGACGACCCCACTGGTATTGACAACATCGCCCTTGACGTATTAAACGGCGACTATGAGATTTACACCGTCTCCGGTCAGCGCATCGACGCTCTCCAATCGGGCATCAACATCATTCGCCAAGGCAACAACACCTACAAGGTAGTCCGCTAATTACACACCGTTTACCCTCAAGGTGCACCCTTGCACTTTGGGGGTAAACTATATATATGGAAGTAAGAAACCAAGTATCAAACAACCAATATGAAGAAAATACTCTTATTAATTGCTCTATTGACAGCATACATTCTGCCCAACGTGGCAGCAGACAACCTGCTGAGCAACGGCGACTTTGAGACAGCAAAGACGAACTTCCTTTTTGGCGCAGAGTTTGAAGACTGGACCTTTGGCGCTGGCATTGCTATCGAGACAACGGATGTTCACCACGGTGAAAAGGCCCTTCGTACTACTGAAGTGAAGCAGTTGCGTTCTTTGCAGCAGTCTGTTGACCTGCAAGCCGATGTTACAGGGCAGGAGTTTGAAATGACCATTCACTACAAGGTGCTCACAGCCAACGCGGGCGACCTGTTCCTGAATAGTGCGTGGGAGTTCCGCTACGCACAGGAGGGCACGCCGCACGACAGCCTTGTCCTTAACCAAGTGCTGCCTATCGGTGAGGGCTGGCAAGAACTGAAGGTAATGACCACCAAACCCAAAGACGCGACCGGTTTCTTGTTCAGCATCGGTGTGAAAAAGGGAGTGCTTGTTATCTTTGACGACTTCTCGTTCTCACGTACAGAAAACAAACAGCCATGGTACACCGTAATGCCCGAGTACATAGCCCCTGCACGCAGCAATATCGGCGACGAGGTACTGATGACCACACTCACTATCCGTCAGGGCAATATCACTACCCCCATCCAACTCTCTGTCACAGGAGCAAATAGCGATATGTTCCGCTTGGAGAAGACGCAGGTTACGCAACCCGAAGAGACAGTGAAACTATGGTATGCGCCTACCGTTGTCGGCAACCACAAGGCAATGCTCATTACCGACTGCTCACAGGCACTGGGCGACAACAAGACCTTTGTCCTCAGTGGTGTAGCCTCAGACTCTACCCTTAAACCCGAGATACATATCAATCCCACTACCCTACCTCAGTTCACTGCCAAAGCAGGCACGCAGAAGCGCGACTCGGTAGTGGTAACCACCCTCAACTGCACAGAGGACTTGTCTGTCTCATGCCTCAACGACGGCGACGGCAACGCCTTCTCTGTCAATACCACTCTCCTCCCGCGCAATATGGAAGCCAAGACCTATATCACATTCGCACCACGCAAAGCAGGTACCTACACGGCGACCATTTATTGGTCCACCCAAGGGGCACAGAAACAGCAAATGCGCCTCACGGGTGTAGCCACCGAAGGCGAACCCGAACAACAGGATTGGGCAACTACTTTCACATGGGATATGAGCCATCCCGTTACGCTGCTCAACGAGCATTTCGACAATATCAACCACAACAAGACACTCAAACTCAACGGTTGGCAGAACGTAGTGCGCCAAGGTGCACGCCCATGGTGGGGCTACGAGGACAGAAACAACGACAATGAGCATTGTGCCAAGGCGACAGCATATATTTGGGGAGCCACAGACTCTACCATGTACGAGATGTGGCTCATCACTCCGGCTTTGGACTACAAGAACGCCAAGAACCAAGTCTTCACGTTCCGTGTACGCGGTGATAACCTCTATCAAGGACAATCGGCTTCGTTGAAACTGCATTTTGTGGACGCTACCGATGCGAATGACATCTTCTTCCAAGACCTTGAGATTGCCATGCCGAATACTGCTGACCAGGCAGGAGATTGGCTTGACTTCCAGGTGAGCCTGGCAGGGCAAACCCTTATCCCCGATATCTTCTTTATGGCATTCCAGTTTACGGGTTACAGCGGTAGCAATGGTGCAGCCGTGTATCTTATCGACGATGTCTCATGGGGACGCGACGACCTGCCGTTGATTACCACCGACTCTGTGCAGATAGTGGCTGTGGCAGAACCCAATACAACTATTGCCTTCCCCGTGATGGTTACGGGCAAGAACCTCACCGAGGACATTACCGTCACCATCGGCGGCAACAACCGTAGCAAGTTTGAGGTAGCCCCCGCCACCCTGCCTAAGGAAGGCGGAGCATTGGCTGTCGGCTTCAAGTCGGAAGAAAAGGGCGTCCACGAAGCCTATCTCCGTATCCGCTCCCGTGGCGCCGTGGATGTGTATGTCCCGATTGCCGTATTAGTCCAGACACAAACAGCCATGAACGATGTAACCACCCCAAAAGCCCCTGCCGCACAACTGATATTGGAGAACGGCACGCTCTTCATACGCACTGCCGATGGTCTGTTATACAACCTGACCGGACAAGCAGTGCACTTGTAGGACAATGCCCTAAAGGGAAGTTCGGCTGCGAAGTACAGCAGTACTTTAGTCACTAACTACCAACCGTCTCATACTATTAATTCGGGATAATCTCGAGTTAATAGTATGAGATTAGTACGAACTAT
>DJSG01000029.1:0-1631 GCA_002440265.1 Bacteroidales bacterium UBA6340
TCGAACTCACCAACCAGTACAAATACAACCATCTCATCATTTTGTCTTACCAATTCAGCCACTGACAGCAAAATAGAATAGATAATTATCGTGTTGCGCTGTATATCAGAGGTGCTATTTCCGTGTTGTCGTGCCAACCGGTAAAGTGTTCTGCCCCTACCCCTATGGCAAATACCGGCACAGCCGCTGCCGTATGCGAGTAACTGGTCCAACCGAGTTTGGCCTCTCTGTTGAGTATCTCATTGGCTTTGTCGCCCAAGTAGTTTACATCCTTGTACAGCGTCTTCACGGTAGCGTGTTTGCGCACGATATTCTTGTACGCAGCCCGCAGTTCGGCGTCTTCCTCATCGCTCACAGGCACCTGCGTATATAGCCCCATATTATCCGACAAAAGCGTCTTCACATCGTCCCACTTCAGGTCTTTGCCTTTCTCTTTCTGCAATGCTGCCAGTTTGTCCGACAGTATCCATTCCGAGCATTTCTGATACTGCAATGCCTGCAGATTGAGGGTGTAATGGCTGTTTCCCAACGCCATACCGCCTGTCTCGTGGTCGGCAGTGACCACAATCAAGGTCTCGTCGGGGTGCTGCTCATAGAACCGGTACGCTACTGCCAACGCCTCGTCCATGTCTATCGTCTCCTGTATCGCGGTGGCACCGTCGCGTCCGTGGCAGGCATAGTCTATCTTTCCGCCTTCCACCATCATAAAGAACTGCTCATAGCCCGACAACTGCTCCAATGCCACCTCCACTATCTCACTCAGTTTCAGGTCGCCCTCTTTGCGGTCTATTGCGTAGGGTATGGACTCCCCTTCCAATGTCTTGTCCGCCACAAACTCTTCAGGCACCAATATCATCTTATCCACACGCCCCATGGCTTTGGCTGCTTCATAGCCACCAACTATGGTATAGCCGTTAGCCTCGCACAAGTCGTACAGGTTCGGGGCGGTCGGGTCCTTCTTGTTCACAGGCTTGTGAAACCCCGAACCACCGAAGAACTGGAAATCCGATGTCGCCAACTGCGTGCCGATGTTGTAGTAGTCATCGCGCTTCTCTGCGTGAGCATAGTGCGGAGCGGGGGTCGCATGGTCTATTGCCACCGATGTCATAATGCCTATACCCCACCCCTCTTTGCGCAGTTTCGTTGCCACACTCTCGGCGGGCGTACCATCGGGCGTCTGACCTATCACGCCATTGTTGGTCTTCTTTCCCGAGGCGAGACTGGTGCCTGCGGCTGCCGAGTCGGTGATGCCATTGGAGAGAGAGAACGTAGCCACCTGTCCCGAATAGGGGAACTGCGTCATGAGTAATTGCCGCCTGCCTATTTCGCCTGACAATTCAGCCCGATACATCTCACTCGCCAATACTTGATTGGGTCCCATACCATCACCAATGAAGAAGAACACATACTTTGCTTGTGCTATGGCAGCCATGGCAACGCAAAGCAACATACTGATAATCACAGTTGAACGTTTCATATAACACTATTTTTATTACTTTCTTTTTTGTTTTGTTATTTCCAATAACACCGCACAAAGTTACACTTTTCTTGCCAATAAAGCAAATTGTCATTGGTGCGTGCAATGTCAGTCGTCCCGACATTGACGGCTTAATCACATACTAATAACATAC
>DJSG01000029.1:1674-21043 GCA_002440265.1 Bacteroidales bacterium UBA6340
ATACTAATATCATAGTCTTAACTCGAGATTACAAGGACACAGGCAAGAGAATTATATGTTATATATTTTGCATATTTGCAGAAAATGTTGTGCTTTTGCGGCGCAAAGCCGTATGCGCGGGGGAGTGTCCCCATATTCGTGGCGGTTTGTACATATTGATAGCGTTTGTTGACGCTTTGTGTTTGACAACAAGAAAACTTCGCAACTTTTCAACAGAGTCAAAAGCAAAGTAGCAATAGATGCCTATTGGGTGTGACATAGTCATACACCAGCATGGTACATAGCGTACTATGCCCTTTTGTGGTATCCATGGTAGTATGTTGTCATATCCGCGTAGGCTTCCTGTTGTTTATTTGACTCTGTGGGTAATGCGAAGGCCTCTTGTTGTGAATAAGCAACATGAGGTCTGCGCTTTTTTTATGCGTGTATGTGATATAGGAGTATCCGAAAAGCCTGTAAGTGAGTAGGGAGAATTAAATAACAAATCATTATGAGACGAGTTAAATTCGTTGTTCTTTTTGTGTGCAGTGTATTGACTATCCATGCACAAGACATCATTTACAAGACTAACGGCGACAGCATTGTAGCCAAGGTCTTAGGTTCTAAACACGGGAACTTGGAGTACGCAAGTTATAAACAAGAAACTGCGTACATACAATCAATTCCTATCAATGAAGTGAGTTCTATTAGTTATGCCAATGCGCCAATGAACTCATTTACCGTACCCAAAATCAGTATTCAAGAAACGTCGTCTGCTCCCGCCAATGCATTGCTGACCCGCAAAGGAAATCACTATTATTACAATGGGGTTAAAATGAATCAGCGTGAGTATGGCGACTTCTTGGCAATGAACAGCCAACCTGCCTATCAGCGTTTCCAAAACGGCTACCGTATGTCTAATTACGGTTGGGCATTATTTGGGGCAGGTTGTGTGGCAGAGTTATCCTCATTGTTTGCATTTATGCGTGTATGGAATAGTTACCACGACTATTATGGTCCTTCATATGTAGAGATATATTCATCGCATCCCGGATTAGGATGGGGGTTGGTGTTTGTTGGTAGCGTCCTACAAATTGTTAGTATCCCTATGATTAGCAGCGGCTACGCTCTTATGCACAATAGTGTGGATATTTATAATGTGGAAAAGATTAAGAAATATCAGCCTACGCTGAGTGTCAAGGGTGGCGCAAATGGTATAGGTGTGGCTTTGAACTTTTAGATACCAAACGGAGGGACTGAATAAATTTCTATTCTTACATTTTCCCACAATGTCTCCATAACGACGCGAGCCGCGTCGTCTCCCAAACACAAGGGCTGTCTAATACGTTTAGACAGCCCTTGTGTTTGGAATCTTCTGTATTATATCAATATATATTTGATATATCAATACGCGATGGAGAAGATGACGCGCTGTTTGCTGGGTTTGCCGGTGACCATACAGGTGCCGGGTGTGTGGTCGCCATCAAACGGAATGCAACGGATAGTCGCCTTGGTATCGTTTTTGATTTTCTCCTCGGTCTCGGGAGTGCCGTCCCAGTGGCAGAGGAGGAAGCCGCCTTTCTTAATCTCCTCTTTGAACTCGTCGTAGGAGTTCACCTCGCGGGTGTTGGCAAGGCGGAAGTCGAGTGCCTTCTTGTAGATATTGCTTTGTATCTCTTCCAGCAAGTTTGCGATGATGTCCTCAATGCCGTCCATGGAGACGGTCTCTTTGGTCATAGTGTCGCGCCGTGCTATCTCCACGGTGTTGTTCTCCAAATCGCGTGCACCCACAGCGAGACGCACGGGCACACCTTTGAGTTCGTAGTCCGCAAACTTGAAGCCGGGAGTGGATTTCTCGCTGGTGTCCACCTTGATGCGTATGCCGCGCTGCTTGAGGTTGTCGGCGATAGGGGTGACGCGGGCAAGGATGGCATCGAGTTGCTCCTGTGTCTTGAAGATAGGTACGATAACCACCTGAATAGGAGCCAAATGCGGCGGGAGTACGAGTCCGTTGTCATCAGAGTGCGTCATAATGAGTGCGCCCATCAGGCGTGTCGAGACGCCAAACGAAGTGGCATAGGGGTATTCGTATTTGTTCTCCCTGCTGAGGAACTGGACATCAAACGACTTGGCAAAGTTCTGCCCGAGGAAATGACTGGTGCCTGCTTGTAGCGCCTTGCCGTCCTGCATCATCGCCTCGATGCAATAGGTCTCGACAGCCCCCGCGAAACGCTCGTTGGGCGACTTGACACCCTTGACAACGGGTATTGCCATGATGTTCTCGGCTACATCGGCATAGACGCGTAGCATCTGTTGCGCAAAGGCATCCGCCTCTTCGGCTGTGGCGTGAGCGGTGTGCCCCTCTTGCCAGAGGAACTCGGCGGTACGCAGGAAGAGACGGGTACGCATCTCCCAACGCATGACATTGCACCACTGGTTGCAGAGGAGCGGCAGGTCGCGGTAACTGGAAATCCAGTTCTTGTAGGTGGACCAGATAATGGTCTCGGAGGTTGGTCGGATGATGAGTTCCTCTTCGAGTTTGGCATTGGGGTCCACGATGACGCCTTTGCCCTCGGGGTCATTCATCAAGCGGTGGTGCGTGACGACGGCGCACTCCTTGGCAAACCCCTCCACATGCTCGGCTTCGCGGCTGAAGTAGGACTTGGGAATCAGCAGTGGGAAATAGGCATTCTTCACGCCATACTGTTTGAAACGCGTGTCAAGAGCCTGCTGAATGCGCTCCCAAATCTCGTATCCGTAGGGTTTGATGACCATGCAGCCACGCACGGCAGATTGCTCTGCGAGGTCTGCCTTCACCACTAATTCGTTGTACCACTTCGAGTAGTCCGTTGCTCGGGAAGTGAGTTTCTGGAAATTTGCCATTATCTTAATTTGTATTGTTTACGCAGTTGTTCAAATTGGTCAGGGTGGGTCTTAAGTTGCTGACTGACACGACTTAACCACCCTTTGGATGAATCTCCTTGCAAAGGTACTGCTTTTTTGTTGATTGACAAAGCAGGGAGTGCGAAAAAACGGCAGAGTGCTTGCAGGCACATCTCACTTGCCCTCATCTTGCCCGCCAACGAGTAGCCGGCAATGTGGTAGGATGCCAAGTCCGCCATCTGCACAAGAGCGTGATTGATAGCGGGTTCGCCTTCCCAACAATCTATGCAAAGGCGCATGCTTTGTCCCTGCGGGGTCTGCTTGTGCCGCAGCACTGCCTGCTCGTCCACCACGCCTCCGCGGGCTGCATTGATGAGCAGCACGTCGGGTTTGCATAGGCTAAGGAACGCCTCATCGGCAAGGTGGTAAGTGGGATATGGTCCGTCGTTGGTGAGAGGGGTGTGAAAGGTGATGATGTTGCAGTTTTGCGCGATTTCATCGGGTCCGACACCTATCCCGAGAGGCTGGTCGGAGACCAAAACACGGTAGCCTTTTCGCAGTGCCATGGCAGCCACAAGAGTACCCACATGCCCGTATCCGACCACGCCAATCGTGGGTGGTTGGTTGGAGGATGATTGTAGGTTAAGTGTGTCGAGTGCCTCCTCCACATAGTCGCACACCGCCTGCGCATTGCAGCCCGGGCATGCCGTCCAAGCGATGTCGTGTTGACGGCAATAGTCCGTGTCAATATGGTCGTAGCCGATAGTTGCCGTTGCCACAAAGCGCACACGGCTACCCGCGAGCAACCCGCTATCGACCCGCGAGCGGGTGCGTATGACAAGGGCATCCGCATCACGTACAGATTGCGGTGTAAACTCCTCGGGAGCAATGTGTTGCACTTCGGCATAGCCGTCCAACACACCGTCCAAGAAAGGGATGTATTTGTCAATCAGTACGCGCACGAGGGTTTAGTTGTATTTGATGTTGTCTATCAGACGCACGGGACCGCAATAGACTGTAATGCAACCTATTGCATGGTCGAATGTGGCAGCAGGTTGCAAGGTGGTTTGGTCCACGATGGAGTAGTACTCCACCTCCAGCCCGGGGATGGCGTTGACGGTGTCGATAACACGCTGTTGTACCTCAGCCACAGAGGAAGTTTTCGCCCATTCCAACGAAGCGAAGAGCGTCTTGGATATGTTGACAGCGGTCTGCTTTTCTTCATTCGACAGACGCTCGTTGCGGCTGCTGAGAGCCAATCCACTCGCTTCGCGCACGATGGGGCAGCCTATGATTTGCAGTTCGCCGAAGGTGCCACTGAGTGAGGAACGCTCCACCATGTGATGGATGATTGCCAACTGCTGGTAGTCTTTCTCGCCAAAATAGGCGCGAGTGGGATGTATCAGGTAGAAAAGACGGCTCACCACTTGGACGACACCATTGAAGTGTCCGGGGCGCATCTTGCCTTCCATGACCTCGTCTAATCCTGCGAAATCAAACGAAAACGGCTTCTCCATCTCTTCGGCGGTGTACATCTCCTCAGGGGTAGGCGCGAACACAAAGTGCACACCCAACGACGACAGCAGTTCCGCATCGCGATGAAGGTTGCGGGGATATTTGGCGAGGTCTTCTTTGTTGTTGAACTGTGTGGGGTTTACAAACACGCTGACAAAACACACATCGTTTTCCGCCACTGCACGGCGCACGAGAGATGCGTGTCCCTGGTGCAAGGCACCCATGGTGGGTACGAGTCCGATAGTCTTGCCTTGGCGTACACAAGCCGCCACTTGGCGTGTAAGTTCTTGTTTGGTAGTCAGTACTTGCATATATTGAATAAACACTAATATCTTCCCGAAAAGGGCTGCAAAGGTACAATTATTTTCAGAGGTATGCAAACAGTGTCTTTTTGAGATTCACTTTTTCCTGCCTTTTTCAGAGCAAGAACATACAAATCTGCTCATAACAACCAAGTTACATCATCCGCAGAAGCCGTTCTCCAAGGCGGTTCCTCAAGCCCATAAAGCCATAAAAAATGACGAGTTTTCCATTCCGATTTGGCGGTATGAGAAAAAAACAGTAATTTTGCGACTTGAACAGGAAGCCTTTGCAGGCGGATAAGAAGTAGAAATTGTTTAACTTTATAATATAGTATTATGTCAAAAGTAACCGTTGTGGGCGCAGGTAACGTAGGTGCTACGTGCGCTAATGTGTTGGCTGTGAAGAAAGTAGCCAGCGAAGTTGTATTGATTGATATCAAAGAGGGCGTTGCAGAAGGCAAGGCTATGGATATTATGCAGACGGCTCAACTGCTGGGTTTCGACACCGTAGTTAAGGGCGTTACCAACGACTATACACAGACTGCCAACTCGGATGTAGTGGTTATCACCAGTGGTCTGCCCCGTAAACCGGGGATGACCCGCGAGGAACTCATCGGCGTGAACGCCGGCATCGTGAAGAGCGTGGCAAAGCAAGTGCTGACCTACTCGCCGAATGCCATTCTCATCGTAGTTTCCAACCCGATGGATACGATGGCTTATCTGACACTGAAGTCGCTCGGTTTGCCGCGTAACCGCGTCATCGGTATGGGTGGCGCGCTCGACAGCAGCCGCTTCAAATACTTCCTGAGCCAGAAACTCGGTTGCAACGCCAACGAGGTAGAGGGCTTTGTAATCGGTGGTCACGGCGACACGACGATGATTCCTATGGCTCGTTTCGCTACGTACAAAGGTATGCCTATCCTGAACTTCATGAGCGAGGCTGAGTTGGACGAGGTAGTACACGCTACTATGGTAGGCGGTGCCACACTGACCGGTCTGCTGGGTACCAGCGCATGGATGGCTCCGGGTGCCAGCGCAGCCAGCGTAGTGGACAGCATCATCAACGACCAGAAGAAGATGATTCCTTGCTCGGCTTATCTCGACGGCGAGTACGGATACAAGGATATCACCATCGGTGTACCTTGCATCATCGGAAAGAACGGTATCGAGAAGATTGTCGAGTTGCCGCTCAACGACAAGGAGAAAGAGTTGTATGCTGCCAGCGAGGCCGCTGTGGCAAAGACAACCGGTGTGCTGCACGAGATTAACGCTATCTAATTATAAGGTAGCAGAAATGCGGAGCCGCCCAAGCAATTAGGCGGCTCTGCTTTTTTTGTGTGGCTACACCAGCCCATAACAATCGCCCAAATGATAATATAACGATACGACATAGCACGATGATGAAATTATAATAATTTAACAAATATACAATTACTATGCGTGAAAAGAGTGGTGATTCGCTGATGTTTGCTCGGGGTTCTCTCGGAGTTCTCTGGGGGATATATGTATATTGGTACGTTATAACTTATTTTAACAGATTGGCATATATAAACATCACACGGGGTATTAACGAAGGGGCTTGTTTAGATGGGGAAAATGTTGTACCTTTGCAGTCGGAAATTGCATAAACAAATCCTTATGGAGTCATCTTCTACCCATTACGTTTATCAGGATGCCACGATAGAGTTTATGACCGTGGCTGCTCAAGTGTGCCTGTTCCTAGAGCATACGGAAGAGCACGAAAGAGCCGATTTCATCGACAAAATCCTCTGTCTGTTGCCGCTGCTATACCTCAAAGCACGGTTGCTTCACCGCCCCGAACAGCAGTTGGACGGCTATCCGCAGCAGTTCGTCACGGAAGACGACTACAATAGTATTCGCGAGTCAGTGGCACATCTGTTGGGCAGCGACGATGCCTATTTGGAGGTGTATATGGAGGATATGCGTTTCTCCGACGAACCGATTACGGCGTACATTTCCGAGGATTTGGCGGATATTTACCAGGAACTGAAGGACTTGGCATTCAACTACCAGACCGCCGACGAGCGTGTGATGAATGACGCGCTGCTGGCATGTCTGGAGGCATTTGAACAGCATTGGGGGCAGAAAGTAGTGAATGTGCTGCGCCCGTTGCACGCATTATCATTGGCAGCCGATGAGTAACCTACGCCCCAATACATACCTCCACCATATCAGCAAGGAGGAGATACAGGCAATGCCGTTGGCACAGTTCGAGGGAGAGGTGATTGTGGTGGACGAACCTGCTAAAATCCACGATTCCATCGAGTATCTGAAGCAGCAGACGATGATTGGCGTGGACACGGAAGCACGCCCCTCCTTCACGCGCGGAGTACACTACCCGACCGCTCTTGTGCAGATAGCCACCGAAGAACGTTGCTACCTGTTCCGGCTGACGCACATAGGTATGCCGCGCGAACTGGCGGAGATATTTGCCAATCCTGACATCTGCAAGATAGGGTTGGCGTTTCGGGATGACATCAAAGGGCTGCGCAGACGACGCGACTTCACTCCTGCTAACTGTGTGGAGATACAGGCATTAGTGTGGAAATACGGCATTATGGAATTGGGACTGCAGAAGATATTCGCCATCATGTACGGACGCAGAATATCCAAATCGCAGCAACTGACGAACTGGGAGAACAACCACCTCAGCCCCGACCAGGCACGCTATGCGTCCACCGATGCATGGGCTACACTACTGATATACAAGCATCTGATGAACACTGAGCCACTGCCGAAAGAGGAAGCCGAAGCACTACGGCACGCCGAAGTGGAAGCGCAACAACTGCACCAACAGGAGATACTGGCACAACGACAACTATCACAGCATGACAACCATACAACTTAAGCCGCACAAAGAGGAATCACTCTTGCGTTTTCACCCGTGGGTGTTCTCGGGAGCAATACATCGTATCGTACTTGACAAGGACTATCCGCACAGCGAACCGCAAGAGGGAGAACTGGTTAGAATCATTGATTTCAACGGACGTACATTGGGTGTAGGGCACTATCAGATTGGTTCTATTGCGGTACGTATGCTGGCATTCGGAGTGGAACAGTTGCCGTCCGACTTCTGGCATGAGCGTATTGCAGCGGCATACCAACTGCGTAAAGATACAGGACTCATATCTTCCGATAACAACACATACCGTCTTATCCATGGTGAGGGGGATTTTCTGCCGGGGTTAGTGGTAGATGTCTATGCCGATACAGCGGTAGTTCAAGCCCATTCCATCGGTATGCACTGCCACCGCAAGGAGATAGCAGATGCCGTAGTGCAAGTGGTGGAAGATGTGAAGAATGTCTATTACAAGTCTGCCGATACGCTGCCGTTCAAAGCACAAATAGAAGGTGAAAAGACCGGATATCTGATACTTGACAACAGGCCGGTGAAATCGGAAGAAAGTGCCGATTCTGACGATGACTTCTGGGCATTGGAGAACGGACTGCAGTTCCGCATAGACTGGTTGCGCGGACAGAAGACCGGCTTCTTTGTGGACCAACGGGAGAACCGCGCCTTGTTGGAACGCTATGCATATAGGCGCGATGTGCTGAATATGTTTTGTTACACAGGAGGTTTCTCCGTATATGCATTGCGGGGTGGCGCAAAGATGGTGCACTCGGTGGACGTTAGCGAGAAGGCGGTGGAACTGGTGCGCTGCAATGTGGCAAAGAACTTTCCGGATGGAGCACCGCACGAAGCGTTTGCACAAGAGGCGTTTCAGTATATGGCAGACATAAAGGATAGGTATGATTTGATTATCCTTGACCCGCCCGCTTTCGCAAAGCACCGGGATGCTATCAAGAACGCTCTGCGCGGCTATCAACGCCTGAACGCCAAAGCCATAGAGTGCGTACGCAAAGGAGGAATTATATTCACCTTCTCTTGCTCACAGGCTGTGGACAAAGAGATGTTCCGCTTAACAGTGTTCTCGGCGGCGGCACAAGTGGGAAGACGAGTGCGTATCCTTCACCAACTGCACCAGCCACAAGACCATCCCATCAACATCTACCACCCCGAAGGTGAGTATCTGAAAGGGCTTGTGCTGCAAGTAGAATAATCTTATTTCCCCTGCTGCATACCTTCCTGTACACGTTCACGCACGTATGCCATAGCAGCATTGGAGTCTATCTGTGAGGTAGAAGGGTCGATGAAATCGGACAAATCTATCGGTTTGCCGATGTGCATATATATATGCGAGCGGGGGCGTGCGTAGTATGTGCCGCGAGGCATAGCCTCATAGCAACCCGTCAGTGAAATAGGAATAATGGGCAGGTGCAAATCCAAAGCCACTTGGAAGGCACCACGCTTGAAACGCCCCATTTCACCGGTCTTGGTACGTGTGCCTTCAGGGAAGATGACCGTGGAGACACCGTTCTGCAACTCCGTCTCTATCTCCTTGATACTATGGAGCGCAGCCACAGGGTTGGCACGGTCCACAAAGATGTGCCCTGCCACCTTGCAGGCAAAGCCTACGAAAGGTACACGGCGCAACTCCTTTTTCATAAGCCATTTGAAGTTGGCAGGCAGCCAACCGTAGATAGCAAATACATCAAGGAATGACTGGTGGTTGCTGACAAAGACATAGGACTGCCCCTTTTGGATATTCTCCTGTCCTGTCACCGTAATGGGAATCAAGAACAATCGGATAATACTGCGCGACCATAACACCTGAATGGCATGCGGGAAAGCACCGTTCTTCCATGGGAAACAGATAATAGTAACTATCGCGGTGAAAAGGGTGATAACTATTATCAGCGGAAAGGCAATCAGGTACTGATAAAGGATGTACAGGTACTTCATAAGCAATCAGAGTTTCATCATAAAGCCACGATAGAGGGCGCAGATACGGCGTATCTCGTCCCACGTCTCTTCGGGTAACTTGGTTCCTACGATTTCAACGACACGTCCTGCCGCAATAGTACCGATTTCACCACAACGGCGCAAGTCGAATCCATCGGACAAAGCGTGGAGAAATCCACCGGCATAGAGGTCACCGGCACCGGTGGAATCTGTGCAGGCAGTAGTGATGGCACCGATATGATAGCGTTGGCTGCCCTGCTGGACATACGAACCACGCTTACCCACTTTGACGACGGCAATGTCACACTGCTCTGCAATCTTCGCTACGGACTCCTCGGGGTTGAGGTGAGTGTAGGCGAAAGACTCGTCCTCGTTGGCAAAGACGATGTCCACGTATTGGCGAACCAAGTCTTTGAGGAAGGTATGGCTCTCGTTGACCACGTTGTAACTTGCCAAATCGAGTGAGACCATGCACCCCTGCTCTTTGGCAGTGCGGAGGGCTTTCTCTATGAGGGCATGGTCTTGCACCATATAGCCCTCTATATGAAAGATGTCATAGCCTGTGAATGCCTCCTTGCGAATATCATCGGCGGTAAGGTCGGCCGAGGCACCGAGGTAGGTACACATCGTGCGCTCGCCGTCGGGAGTAATGAGTACGATACAGCAACCCGACATGAGCGAAGAGGTGAGCAAAAGGGGTTTAACACCGTTTTTGACGAGGTCCTCACGGTAGAAATCACCCACTTCATCGTTGCCGACCTTGCCTATAAAGGCAGCCTTTCCGCCTAACTGCGCGATAGTGGATACCATGTTGGACGAACTGCCGCCCGTAACCAAGTGCTTGCGAACCGATATGAAACGCGTCTGCAAGTCCTCTGCCTGCTTCATGTCAATCAGGTTCATACTCCCCTTTGGGAAACCGACTTCGCGCAAGTCATCTTCCGATACCTGCAACAAGATGTCCGTTAAGGCATTGCCTAAGCCTAATACTTTTCTCATCTATATGTGGGTTATTGACCAAAAAACGGGGCAAAAACGCCCCTAACACCAAAATTTTCTGCAAAGATAGTGATTTTTTTCGGTAAAAAATTTGTCATGTCAAAAAAAAGCAGTAATTTTGCAGCCGCAATTGAGAGGAGGTATTCCTCTTGAGATGCAAGAAAGATTGCTTCCTTAGCTCAGTCGGTTAGAGCATCTGACTGTTAATCAGGGGGTCCTAGGTTCAAGTCCTAGAGGGAGCGCGAGTGTGACGACAAGATGGTCGCCACACTTTTTTTTGGAAAAAAATATGCACCCTTGCAAATGTGTGTGAATTGTTGTACCTTTGCGCAATTTTAGAGGTATAGTTAAGGCAAGATAATTAACAAGATACAATAATACTAAAAACAACTGAGAGAATGGGATTCTTTTCATTCACACAAGAGATTGCTATTGACTTGGGAACAGCCAATACCATTATCATCTGCGATGACAAAGTGGTAGTGGACGAGCCGTCTGTAGTTGCCATCAATACAGCAGACAATAAGATGGTGGCTGTGGGACGCAAAGCCCAACAGATGATTGGTAAAGGCGGTGCGCTGATACGCACCATCCGTCCGTTGCGCGATGGTGTGATAGCAGACTTCTATGCCTGCGAGATGATGATTCGGGGTATGATAAAGATGATACCGAAGCAGAACAAACTGTTCACCCCGAGTATCCGTATGGTGGTTTGTATCCCGTCGGGCAGTACCGAGGTGGAGATACGTGCCGTGCGTGACAGTTCGGAGCACGCAGGTGGGCGCGATGTGTATATGATATACGAGCCTATGGCTGCCGCAATAGGTATGGGCATTGATGTGGAGAGTCCCGAAGGTTGTATGGTGGTGGATATAGGTGGTGGTACTACAGAGATTGCTGTTATATCACTCGGTGGAATCGTGGCAAACAAGTCTATCAAGACTGCAGGCGATGACCTCAACTTGGATATTGTGGAGTATATGAGCCGTATGCACAACCTGAAGATTGACGAGCCTACAGCAGAACGCATCAAGATAGCGGTGGGTTCGGCATTACCAGAGTTGGAAGACGCTCCTGAAGACTACGTAGTAATAGGTCCTAACAAGGTAACAGCCTTGCCAATGAACGTACCCGTCAGTTACCAAGAGATAGCACACTGCTTGGAGAAGAGCATTGCCAAGATAGAGAATGCCGTGCTGCAAGCCCTTGAGGCAACACCGCCTGAGTTGTACGCAGACATCGTCAAACGCGGGATATACCTCACCGGTGGTGGTGCATTGCTCCACGGACTGAGCAAACGACTGAGCGACAAGATAACCATTCCGTTCCACGTAGCCGAAGACCCGCTGCACGCAGTGGCACGAGGCACAGGCATAGCACTGAAGAATGTAAACAACTTCGGGTTCCTGATACGATAAATGAGAAACCTGCTACAGTTTCTGACACGTTATAGCAACTTCCTAATATGCATCATATTGGAAGTTGTTGCGTTTATACTGATAGTGACTACACACGGCTATCAGCAGAGCGCGGTATGGTCGTCAGCCAACAGAGTGGTAGCAGGCATACAGGACATCAACACCACAATAGGGGACTACTTTCGCCTACGCTCGGAGAATGAGCAGTTGGCAGAAGAAAATGCCATGCTCCGAACACAACTCATGGAACAGTCCAACAGGTTGGAGTCGGTACAGGAGCGCGACAGTCAGTATGTATATGCCCACTTGGATATGGAGTATATACCTGCCAAGGTGATAGGTGTAAGTGCTAACAAGCAGCACAACTATCTGACTATCAACAAGGGAGCACGTGATGGTATAACCGAAGATATGGGGGTAGTATGCCGCGATGGTGTAGTGGGTATTGTGAGTGCCGTGGGCGATAAGTATGCGTTAGTGGTACCTTTGATACACACACAGATGAATGTGAGTTGCAAACTGCTAAAGAACCACTACGCAGGCGGTACACAATGGAACGGACGTAATTACAGGCATGTATCACTCACCGATATATCACGACATATCATAGTAAACGAGGGGGATACGGTAGTTACCAGTGGTCTTACACCGGTATTCCCAGAGGGCATAATGGTAGGCGTAGTAGAGAAAACAGAATTGGGTGATGGAGACAACTACCACCACACAACACTACTGCTAAGTACAGACTATAAACGCTTGGAATATGTGCAAGTGATTCACAACCGCGCATCAGGGTTCAACAGAGACGCAAACGCTCAAACACCATGGAGTGGCTTAGACAAATAGGAAAACTCTTGCTATTGTTAGCATTACAAGTGCTACTGTTCAACCGCTTGCAGATAGCAGGCTGGTGTTTCCCTATGGTGTATATCCTATTCCTAATCAACTTGCCTGCCAAGACCCCGCGTTGGGCGGAGATGCTGATAGGCTTTGCTGTAGGACTGCTGATGGATATATGGTTCACCTCATTAGGTGTACACATAGCGGCATGTGTAGCAATCAGTTTCCTGCGACCGATACTGCTGCATAACCTAGTACAAGAAATAGAACGTGTTAGTGGAGATGTGTGCAGTCTCAGCATAGGACGTGTAGAATACATCAAATGTGCCGTGATACTGACACTCATCCACCATTTCATCGTGTTTGCGTTAGAAGCATGGAGCCTTCAAAACTGGTGGATAGTACTGCTGCAAACCATCATTAGCAGCGCGATGACATTGGTAGTGATATTGGGCTATGATATGCTAAAGAAATAGGAATGCTCAACGACCCTTACTATAAGCGCAAGTATGTGATAGGCGGCATTGCCATTGCGGTGGTGCTGGTGTATATCATACGCTTGCTTTTCCTGCAGGTCATAGACCAGTCCACACAAGAGAAAGCCGAGAACAATGCTCAATTGCGGCAAGTAATCTATCCCTCCAGAGGACTTATATACGACCGCAACGGTGAACTATTGGTTTCCAATCAACCGATATATGAGGTAACGTTGGTGGTCAAAGAGATGGGAAAAGACTTTGATACCTTAGAGTTCTGTACTGCATTGCATATTAACAGAGAGGCTTTTGAGGCACGTATGCACGATATGACAGACCGCCGTAAGAACCGTGGATATTCACGATTTACACCACAGGTATTCATGGAACAACTCAGCAAAGAGGAGGTGGCCCGGTTACAACAAGAGCAATACAAGTACTTCGGTGTAGGCATCCGCTGCCGTACACTGCGCGACTATACCTATCCTATTGCATCGCACGTATTGGGGAGTGTGGGAGAGGTGAACCAAAACGACCTTGAACACGATGCTTACTACGCTGTCGGAGACTATGCAGGACGCGATGGAATCGAGCGAACCTACGAGAAACAACTGCGTGGAGAGAAAGGTGTAGAGGTACTGATGCGCGACTCGCGTGGTAGAATACAAGGGTCATACAAGGATGGGAGTCTTGACCGCGAAGCCAAAGCAGGCACAGACCTATACCTGAGCATAGACCGCAAAGCACAACAATTGGCAGAAGAGTTACTGCGAGGCAAGGTAGGAAGTGTGGTCGCCATTGAACCTAAAACAGGAGAGGTGCTAGTGATGGCAAGTGCCCCTAATTGGAACCCGCGTACATTGGTAGGTAAAGAGCGTTCTGCCAATTATCAAGAGTTGGCATCAGACCCTAACAAGCCTCTGATAAACCGTGCGGTACAAGCACAATACTCACCGGGGTCAACCTTTAAGACACTGCAAGCATTAATAGGATTACAGGAAAAAGTCGTTACCCCCCATACACAATATCCTTGCAGCGGTAAGCAGTCTTCGCCTATCAAGTGCACACATAATCATGGTACCCCTGTTGATCTGGAAGAAGGCATTGAGCAGAGTTGCAATCCATACTTTTGGGCACTCTTTCGTGATATGCTACAACGCGACGGATATGCCGATGAAAACATACTTTTCAAGCAGCATTACACAGATTGGCGCAACGATATACTCAGTTTCGGCTTAGGGCAACGGTTCGAGGATACCGACATCAGTGAACAGGCAGCAGGCTATGTTCCCACCGTGGAACTATACAACAAGATATACGGGACAAAAGGTTGGAAGGCTATCACAATTCGCTCATTGTCTATTGGTCAGGGGGAAGTATTGGTAACACCTCTCCAATTAGCCAACCAAGCAGCCGCAATAGCAAACAAAGGCTACTATATAACGCCTCACCTGAACAGAAATGACTCGATGAAATCGCGCGTACATAGCACTCTGATAGACTCTATCTATTTCGAGGTGGTGCAGAAAGGTATGGAGCGTGTGATGACCAATGGTACCGGCAGGTGGTACAATGTGCAGGACTTGCAGATGTGCGGCAAGACAGGTACTGTGGAGAACGTACATGGCAAAGACCATGCTCTATTCATCGGCTTTGCGCCGAAAGACAATCCTCAGATTGCTATTGCCGTAGCAGTGGAGAATGCAGGGTTCGGTGCTACATGGGCATGCCCCATCGGAAGTCTTATCATGGAACAGTATCTCACCGGTGAAATCAAGCGAAAGTCCTTGTATGACCGCATAGTGAATGCCAACTTAATCGCCCAAGACAATGAATAAGAACAGAAGCATCATATCTGGAATAGACTGGTGGACAATACTGCTGTTCCTTATTATTGCTATATTCGGCTGGCTGAATATATATGGTGCCGGATATTCCTTTGACCAAACAGGTATATGGGATTTCTCCAACCGTGCCGGTAAGCAGTTGGTATGGTTAGCAACAGCCATAGTGTTGGGTATTATCATTATGATGATTGATGAAAAGACTTATGATGTGCTTGCCTATATCTTATATGGTGCTATGCTCTTGCTGCTGGCAATCACACCATTGGTGGCTAACAACGTCAAGGGCTCCTACTCATGGATTACACTCGGTCCTATCAGTCTGCAACCTGCAGAATTCGCTAAGTGCGTAACCGCATTGGCAGTAGCCAAATATATGGGGCGTTATGAATACAGGTTACGAGATTGGCGCGATTTAATCGTACCATTTGCTCTTATCGGTGTACCGATGCTGATAATTATGGTAGCCCAACGTGAGACTGGTTCGGCATTGGTATTCTTGTCGTTTCTGCTTGTCTTTTACCGTCAAGGGATGTCAGGCTATGTACTGCTGTTTGGAGTAACAAGCATCGTTCTATTTCTGATAGTGATATACTTCGGCGGTACTCCACTGCCTTTAGGGGCCGGTAATACAGGTATCTTGGTCAGTACATTGGTGATTGAAACTATTGTGACAGGTTGGCTACTGCTCAAAGACAAGAATATCAAATCTGTCATATTCATAGCCAGTGGCATCGTACTCATCTACGGAGTGGGGGCACTGCTGTGCATTTGGTTCCCGATAAACTTTAACTATGTAGGAATCATCAGTTTGATATATTCTGCGGGGTATCTTGCTATAACCACCATAATAACCCGTCATAACAGGCTATGGTGGTTGATAGGCTTTACAATAGTCGAGTTGGCACTCTGCCAAGGTTGCAATTATGCCTTTGACAATATCCTCCAACCTCACCAGCGTACCCGTATAGAGGTATTGCTCGGTATGAAGGATGACCCTACGGGTGCAGGCTACAATGTCAATCAGTCGCTCATTGCCATCGGCTCAGGACAGTTCACAGGCAAAGGTTACTTACAGGGAACCCAGACCAAACTGCGGTTTGTACCGGAACAAGACACGGACTTTATCTTCTGCACCGTAGGCGAGGAGTGGGGCTTTGTTGGTTCCACACTATTGCTCCTCTGCTACCTGGCACTCATACTGAGAATCATATATATTGCTGAACGTCAGCGAGATAAGTTCAGTATGCTATATGCTTATGCGGTAGCGAGTATCTTGCTGTTTCATTTGACAATCAATATCGGTATGGTATTAGGACTGCTGCCCGTGATAGGCATTCCCCTACCCTTCTTCAGTTATGGCGGTTCGT
Organism: Bacteroidales bacterium UBA6340; assembly: GCA_002440265.1. Taxonomy (GTDB): domain Bacteria; phylum Bacteroidota; class Bacteroidia; order Bacteroidales; family Paludibacteraceae; genus Colicola. Next base: position 18,126 of record DJSG01000029.1, read on the forward strand.
CTCTGTGGGGCTTCACTATCCTATTGGCTATTATGTTGCGATTGGATGCCGCACGTGTAAACAAACTGCAATAAGATATGGCTGAGCACAATATCATAGGACAATTAGGAGAAAAAGAAGCCGCTGATATCATGCGCAAGAAGGGCTTCCGTGTGGTGGAGACAAACTGGCGTTTCAGTCATTTAGAGATGGATATTATCGCCACCAACCGCAAAGAGATTGCTTTTGTAGAGGTCAAGACGCGTACTTCAACCTTTGGAGACAAGCGTCCTGAAGAGTATGTGGACTTAGCCAAAAAGAAACGCATGACTGCTGCTGCCAATGCCTATATCAAGATGAATGGCATAGAACTTGCACCACGTTTTGATGTGATAGGTATTCTGATAGACGCAGAAACAGGCAAGGTGCAAAGTGTGAACCATATAGAGGATGCTTTTCAGCCGCCCATGCGCACTATCGGCAAGAATAGTTTCAACGGACAAAGCCGTTGGCATCATAGGGGAAATACCATTCAATAGGTATCTAACAGATTGATAATATGGAGTTTATATATGACATAATCGTTGTAGGAGCAGGGCATGCAGGCTGTGAAGCCGCCAATGCTGCTGCTCGTATGGGTAGCAGGACGCTACTCATCACGATGGATATGAACAAGATAGGGCAGATGAGTTGTAATCCTGCCGTAGGCGGTATCGCTAAGGGACAGATTGTTAGGGAAATAGACGCATTAGGAGGACAGATGGGTATCGTTACAGACAGGAGTGCCATACAGTTTCGTATGCTGAACCGCAGTAAAGGTCCCGCTATGTGGAGTCCCCGCAGTCAGAGCGACAGGAAACGCTTTATCGAAGAATGGGTACAGCACTTGACAAGCACTGACAATCTGCAGATATGGCAAGATGTAGTCACAGCGTTGGTAGTGAAGGACGGTATCGTGCGCGGAGTAAAGACTGCTCTCGGCATTGAGATGAGCGCAAAGGCTGTTGTTCTGACCAACGGCACATTCCTAAACGGACTGATGCACTTTGGCAAAGCACAGATAGCGGGCGGACGTATCTCGGAACCTGCCAGTTACGGACTCACAGAACAACTACGGCAGCTGGGCTTTGCCACAGCCCGTATGAAGACCGGCACTCCCGCACGTATAGACAAACGCAGTATCCACTTCAGCGAGATGGTAGAGCAAATGGGCGACAACGACGGGCACCACTTCTCGTATCTGGATAGTGTGCAGCGCGAACTGAAGCAGATGAGTTGTTGGATAACCTATACCAATCCTGCCACACATGATGTATTGCGCAGCGGACTGAAAGACTCTCCCCTGTATAATGGTCAGATAAAGAGTATCGGTCCCCGCTACTGCCCCAGTATAGAGACCAAGATAGTAACCTTTGCTGACAAAGATGCCCACCAGATATTTCTCGAACCGGAAGGCGTAGATTCCAATGAGTACTATGTAAACGGTTTCTCGTCATCCCTGCCATGGCAAGTACAGTGGGCGGCACTACGCACTATCAAGGGTTTGGAGGATGTGGTAATGTATCGTCCCGGGTATGCTATCGAGTATGATTTCTTCGACCCCACCCAACTGAAGCACACGTTAGAGACCAAGAGGATTAAGAATCTGTTCTTTGCAGGGCAAATCAACGGAACGACAGGATATGAGGAAGCCGCGGGACAAGGTATAGTAGCGGGTATCAATGCGCACCAAAACGTGACGGGCGGAGCGTCATTCACTATGAGCAGGGACGAGAGTTATATAGGTGTGCTTATTGACGACCTCGTAACGAAGGGTGTGGACGAACCCTATCGTATGTTCACATCACGCGCCGAATACCGTATTCTGCTACGGCAAGACAATGCGGATGCACGCCTTACAAGGCGCAGTTATGCCTTAGGACTTGCCGATATTGAGAGACTGCAACTCCTGCAACAGAAGCAAGAAGCAGAGCAAGCCCTCACAGAGGTGCTGCGCACTACCTCGGTTCACGCCAAAGACATCAATGCTTACCTCAACCGAATGGGCTATCCGGACCTGCAGCAGGGGTGCAAATTAGCAGACCTTATTATGCGTCCGAACATCACAATAGCAGGATTGGCCGAGGCAGTGCCCGCATTGGCAGAAGCCATAGACAAGATAACCCGTGTGCGCGAAGAAGTAGTAGAGAGCACCGAAATCAATATCAAATACCAAGGCTATATCGAGCGGGAGCGCATAGCGGCAGACAAACTGCAGCGGTTGGACGGCATCCGTATTCCCAAAAACTTTGATTACGACAGACTACAATCGCTCAGTACGGAGGCTCGGCAAAAACTAAGCAAGATACAACCCTCTACTATCGGCGAAGCAAGCAGAATACCAGGGGTTAGCCCAAACGACGTAAGTGTACTATTAGTTATTATGGGGAGGTAATTATTACACCTGTACGATTGTTCCACGTGAAACATTACCTCTATGTAATATATGAATATCAATAAGATAAGAGCAAACTATCCTACAGGAAATAAATAAAAACAGAATACTATGACAGCAGAAGAAGTAATTGCAAACATCAGGAACGTACCTGATTTTCCTGTGCAAGGAATTATGTTCAAAGACCTCACTACCGTCTTTCAGCGACCGGATTGTCTGCGTTGGATGCGCGACGAGATTGTGAATCGGTATCGTGAGTGCGGTATTACCAAGGTGGTTGGTATTGAGTCCCGCGGCTTTATCCTGGCACCGGCAGTGGCTATCGAACTGAATGCGGGCTTTGTACCGGTGCGCAAGCCCGGGAAATTGCCGTCTGATACCTACGAAGTCAGCTATGCCAAAGAGTATGGTGTGGACAAAATCCAGATGCACAAAGACGCTCTCACCAAGGACGATGTCGTGCTGTTGCATGACGACCTGCTCGCTACAGGCGGCTCTATGGCGG
>DJSG01000029.1:21067-34447 GCA_002440265.1 Bacteroidales bacterium UBA6340
CGGCTGCACTGGAGTTGGTGCATAAGTTCGGAGTAAAGAAAGTGTATATCAACTTCGTAGTGGAATTGGCTGCACTGAATGGCAGAGACAAGTTAGGCTCCGATGTAGAAGTCAGCAGTCTATTGATGTGCTAAGCCAACATCACAAGCATTCTTAATGTGGACAATTATCGTCTATTTTACATGAATTAGACGAAGACGATGTGGACAAATTACATCATTGAGGTGATTTTCGGACAAAACACATGACGCGCAACGACGAGCACATACGACAGATTCTTCAACGCATACCGGAGAAGCCCGGTGTGTACCAGTACTTCAACGAGGAAGGTGAAGTAATATACGTAGGTAAGGCTAAGAACCTCCACCGTCGTGTGAGCAGTTATTTCCATAAGGAGCAGGACCGCTTCAAGACCAAACAACTTGTCAAAAACATAGCCGACATACGTTATGTGGTGGTGGACAGCGAGCAAGACGCTTTTCTCTTGGAGAACAACCTCATCAAGAAATACCAACCGCATTACAACATCTTGCTGAAGGACGGCAAGAGTTATCCGAGTATCTGCATTACCAAGGAGGAGTTTCCGCGTATCTTCAAGACACGCCATATCGTGAAAGGCGCAGGGGAGTACTACGGGCCCTATAGTTTCGGCTATACGGTGGACTTGGTGATAGAGTTGATACACAAACTCTACCCTATTCGTACCTGCAACACCTATATGACCCAACGGGGTGTGAACGATGGCAAATACAAAGTCTGCCTCAAGTATCACCTCGGCACCTGTTGCGGCATCTGCGAAAACAAGATAGACCCCGTCAAATACAGGGGATATGTGGACGCTGCCCGCCAAATCATCCGTGGTGATGCCCACGAGATAAGCCGCCAGATGGAGGCAGAGATGCAGGCTTTGTCTGCCCAAATGCGCTACGAAGAAGCCGGTGAAATCAAGGAAAAGTACGATTTACTGGAGCGTTTCAAGAGCAAAACCGTCATCACCAACTCCACTGCCGGTGACGTAGATGTCTTTGGCTACGATGAAATGGGGCAGAATGTGTATATTTCTATGCTTCATGTCCACAAAGGCAGTATCGTACAAGGGCAGACTATCGAGTACAAAAAGCAATTGGACGAGCCACGCGAGGAGATACTTGCCATGGGCATTTGGGAACTCAGGGAGCAGTTAGGCAGTACGACAAAAGAGGTCATCGTCCCGTTTATTCCTGATATAACTGACGAAAACCTCCATATCAACATCGCCCTTGGCGGGGACAAGAAGAAACTGCTTGACCTCGCTATGCAGAATGTGCATCAGTACAAACAAGACCGTCTGAAGCAGGACGACAAACTCAATCCCGACCAGCGTGCCGTGCGTATCCTCACCTCCCTGCAGCAACTTCTCGGGCTCCCTACCCTACCGATGTGGATAGACAGTTTCGACAACTCCAATATCCAAGGCACAGACGCCGTGGCAGGCTGCGTAGTGTTCAAGAAGGCACGTCCGAGCAAGAGCGACTACAAGCGTTTTGAGATAAAGACGGTCGTTGGAGCCGACGACTACGCCAGTATGCGTGAGGTCGTACGGAGACGATACGCCCGCCTTGTGGAGGAGGGCAGTCCCCTACCCGACCTCATCATCGCCGACGGAGGCATCGGGCAGATGCACGCCATACGCGAGGCAGTGGAAGACCAACTCGGGCTGCACATTCCCATCGCCGGACTCAAGAAGGACGACAAGCACCGCACCAATGTCCTGCTTTATGGCTTCCCGCCCAAGGAGTTCGGCATGAAGGTCACCGACGAGGTCTTCCGACTCATGGTAGAGATACAGGACGAGGTGCACCGATTTGCCATCACCTACCATAAGAAGCACCGCAGCAAGTCGCAGACAAAGAGCGAACTCGATGATATACAAGGAGTTGGACCTGTCACCAAGCAAAAGATATTGCGTCAGTATGGCAGTGTAGCCCGCGCTAAAGCAGCCGAATTGGACGACCTGCGTCAAACGCTCGGAACTCACACAGGTTCAATAGTTTACGAGCATTTTCACGGCAAAATATCGCGCTGAGAATCGAATATTTTCCACAACTATGTACAACTACACAATAAAAACAGGCGAAAATGGTGGGCTTTTGCTCATCAACGAACAGGGGCAGGCAGTGCCTGCTACGGATATTCTCAAACAATGTGTTCCACACCGTGTCTTTGCCTTCTGCGGCAAGATGGGTGCAGGCAAGACGACTTTCATCAAACAACTATGCGAAGACTTGGGCACCGACGACGTAGTGAACAGCCCCACCTTCGCCTTGGTCAATGTCTATGATGTGCAGGGCGACGTGCCGCAGGTCTATCACTTCGACTGCTATCGACTCAAGGACATACGCGAGGCGATGGATTTCGGCGCGGAGGACTACCTCTATTCGGGCAACTACTGCTTCATCGAGTGGCCTGAGATGATTGAACCCCTCTTGCCTGACGACACCGTCTGGGTCTATATCACCGAGATGCTCGACGGCACCCGTACATTACGGGTGGAATAACACACGTTGAGAGCGTGGAACAATTGGATTTTTGCTGTTTTGTTCTTGGTACATTCGCTCGGAGTTCTCTCGGTATTCTCTCGGGAAAACAAGCGTGGAACAATGGTAACAAAATGAGATTACTGCGAGGGATAAACAGGTTCGCTGCCGAGTATTTGGTAGTTCCATTGTGCTTGTTTCATATCCACGCAGCCATTGGGTTTGAAAGGGACTCCTTCGGCTTCGAGGAGGCGACGCTGGTCCTTCCAGACAGGTGCGGGACGACCTTGCACATTCACTACGCGATGGCATGGCAATTCCGCAGATACCACGGCTCCGCATAACAGACGTCCCACAAGACGGGCATGATTCGGATAGCCAGCCAATAGTGCCACCTGCCCATACGTCAGCACCTTGCCATACGGAATGGCGGCTATAATACTGTATACATCTTGGCGAAACCGGATGGTATCGATGGGCATGGCGGCGTTGTTTAGCGTATGGCAGATTGGGAGGCTTCCCATTGAAGTAGGAAACGCTTTGCAGGAAGACCACCTGCGTAACCTGTGAGGGTGCCGCTGGTGCCGATTATTCTGTGGCAAGGAACAAAGATTGACATCGCGTTGGCACCTACGGCATTCGCCACAGCGCGCACCGATTGCGGGCAAATGATACGTTCTGCCAATTGCAAATAGGTGAGAGTCGTGCCATAAGGTACGCCTTGCAACGCCTCCCAAACGGTTTGTTGGAAAGGAGTTCCCGCGAAAAGAAGAGGAACAGAGAACGTGCTGCGCACGCCAAGGAAATACTCATCTAATTGGCTGACTGCCAAATCCATAACACTACTATTACCTGCTACTATGTCCGCATGCAGGCGTCGCTTCAAGCGCGACAGGACAGCGGAAGCATCATGGCGGTTCGTCCAATCGCAAAGGCAGAGCCGGTCGCCCAATGAGCCAAGCAGCAAGTTGCCACATGGAGAAGGATACGCGTGTGTGTAGATGGTGTACATCAGATATATCCAAGTTTGAATACCTATGCAAAGATACGGCTTTTCCCCGATATGCGCAAGAGAGAGAAAGGGCTATTTTGTCGTAGTCCGCAAGCGTATATCTGTCATTATTACATAATATACTGCCATAATGGCATATATATATGCCTGCAATAGGCAAAATGGTATGTGGCACGCAAATTGATAAGGTATATAGCGAATGCAGTTTGCAAAGGCGACCTACAGAGAGGCGGCGAGCAAGATGCACTAAACTAAACTATAAAATTTATACGACTATGTTACCTACAGTTAGAAAGAATGAACAGAATTGGTTACCGAGTTTCTTCAATGATTTCTTCAGCGATGAGTGGCCTGCAATGCGGACTGCCGCAAATACAGCACCAGCCATCAATGTGAAAGAAGACGAGAAGGCTTACCACGTTGAGATAGCCGCTCCGGGCATGGCAAAGGAGGACTTCAAAGTACACGTAAACGACCAAGATGAATTGGTAGTAAGTGTGGAAAAGAAGCAAGAAAACAAAGAAGAGGATAAGAAATCGAAGTTCCTGCGTCATGAGTTCAATTACAGCCGCTTTGAGCAGTCGTTGCTCTTGCCGGAGAATGTGAATAAGGACGCTATCGCAGCAAAGGTTGAAAACGGTGTACTCCATATCGAGTTGCCTAAATTGGACCCTGTGGTACAAAAGCAACCGACAAAGGTAATTGAGATTCAATAAGTGCTTGTAGGCGAGGACGGAGGCGCGCAGTGATATGGGAAGACGCGCAATGCCCGCAGAGAGAACTTGTTGAACGGTGCAGAAAAAGAAAATAATTGTTAGTTCTGCATAAAGGAAAGGGCTGCCTAACAGAAGATGTCAGGCAGCCCTTTCTGCGTGTATACCATTGTATGCGCTATAGAAACTGAAAGTTTAGAGCGACACCAATGCCATTCATAACGCTCTTAAGACTAAGCGAAGGTTGGTATTTCTACACCTTTCTACATTGCAAATATCCGGACTAATAGACATTTCTTGTACCTGAAATGTCTATTAATCCATTATTACTTATCTCAAGTAGTTCTCCCACTTGGTATTGCGCATATCGCCGCTCTTGAGGAACTCCTCGTGCATAGCCAGCGCGCAACTCAGTGTATGCGGGGTGTGTGCCGTCTTTGACATAGCGAGATACTCGTTGAGCATCGGACGATATTGCGGGTCAACGCAGTTGTCGATTATCTCATGCGCACGTTGGATAGGGCTCTTGCCGCGCAAATCAGCGATGCCGTGCTCTGTGATTATCACCTTCACGCTATGCTCGCTGTGGTCGAGGTGGCTCACCATCGGCACAAAAGCCGAGATACAACCGCCCTTGGCGGTCGAAGGCGTGGTGTAGATACTGATATAGGCATTGCGGGTGAAGTCGCCGCTGCCGCCGATACCGTTCATCATCTTCGTACCGCATACGTGCGTCGAGTTGATATTGCCGTAGATGTCAGCCTCCAGTGCCGTATTGATGGTAATCAAACCCAAACGGCGTGCCACTTCGGGGTTGTTGCTAATCTCCTGCGGACGAAGCACAATCTTGTCGCGGAAGAAATCGATATGGTCGATGATGTCCTGCAACTTGTCCGCACCGATAGTCAGCGAGCAACCGCTGGCAAACTTCACACGTCCCTCTTTCATCAAGCCAACCACCGAGTCTTGTATCACCTCGGTGTACATCTCAAACGGCGGGATATGCTTGTTCTCGCCCAACGCACCCAGCACGGCATTGGCGATATTGCCCACGCCCGACTGGATAGGCAGGAACGACGACGGGATACGCCCCGCCTTCATCTCCTGTTCCAGGAACAGAGCCACGTTGGCACCTATCTTCTCCGTCGTCTCGTCCAGCGGTGAGAACTTACCCACTTCGTTGGGACGGTTGGTCTTCACTACTGCCACAATCTTCTTCGGATCCACCTTGATATGGTCTTTCCCGATACGGTCTGACGGCTTGTAAACAGGTATCTCGCGGCGTTGGGGCGGGTCAAGCGGCTCATACAAATCGTGCAGACCGCGCATCGTAGCAGGCATTGCCTCGTTGAGTTCAACGATAATCTTCGGAGCCAACTCGCAGAACGTCAGCATATTACCCACACCTGCCGTCGGTACAATCACACCCTCTTCGTCCACGTAGCAAGCCTCAATGATAGCAAAGTCGGGACGCTTCATAAAGCCGTAGCGCAGGTCTTGTGCCAACTCGCTCAGGTGCATATCGAAATAGTGTGCACGCTGTGCGTTCAACTCGGCACGCAAGTCCTTGTTGCCCTGATAGGGGGTACGGAAATCAATAGCGTGTGCACGTGCCAATGCGCCGTCGCAACTGTCACCCGTGGACGCACCCGTGTACATACCAATCTTGAAAGGTTTGCCCTCTGCATGCAGAGCCTCTGCCTGATGGGCGATAGCAGTAGGGACATCTTTCGGAGCGCCGGCAGGCGTAAATCCGCCCATACCGACCACGTCTCCGTTCTTTACTAACTTAGCAGCCTCTTCGGCTGTCATAAATGGAAGTGCCATGATATGATATTTATAAGTAAATTGTTAATATACTACCCGAAAGCGACCGCAAAGTTACTCTTTTTTCTCGGAATACACAATATGCGTCCATTGCCCACGCTGCCATTAGAATATATGCCCACAAAATATCTGCAATATCATCAAGCGGACTGAAATAGAGATAATGTGTTTTTGAGTACTATTTTCTATTTCACATCTTGGACGAGACGGACTGCAAACCCGAAGTTGCGGCCCTCGCAGCCCGCGTCTGCGTCACTCGGAGGGAAGTTAAGGTAGCTCGCGACGATCGAGTCGCTGCTAGTATCAGACCAATAGTTGCCGTAGCTCTGCACGTTGGCCACATTCGACCCGTAGCGGGATCCCGAAGCAGGCAGGAAAACGGCACCGGCAGACTCCATCAACTGCCAATCTGACAGGGTGAAAGTCTGATAATCGGTGTAAGCCTGCACACTATACGTATCAGAGAAACCACTTTTGAAAGTAACGTCAGCAGGGCAAGTCCAATTGTCGGGGAGCAAAACGAGGCCATTCGCGTATTTGTTTTCACTCAACTGAATACGTGCCACACCTACAAGGTTACTTGCATTAGTACGAGTATCACGAAGATAATGCCACTCGCTATAAGTCAGCGTGTACCATATTTTACCATTACCTATATTGGTACCCCAATCTACAAAATCACCAATATAATCTTTATAATTCGTTGAGGTACTAATACCCCACTTGGCACTGCCCGTACTACCACTCCAACCGAACAAGTCTATTTTATCGGCAAGCGTGCCACCACTCTTGGAGTATCCGTATGTAGCAATCTGTACCGTTCCACCATCTACATTATCCGTGCCCAACATATCATATTGATTATCAGCAAATGCCCAAGTCTGTGTACTCTGTGTGTATTGCAAATTGCCACGCGAGAAACGCACCTGCTTGGTAGCACTGACGGAGAATGCACCCGAGAGCGGCTTATCCGACACGGTATCCGGGCAATACTGAATATACACCGTGTCTTTCACGATTTGAGTAATGGTATCGCGCACGGTTACCGTCTTTGTGATAGTATCGCGCACAGTGAGAGTGACGGTATCGCGTACCGTGATGGTCTTGATGATAGTATCGTGTATCTCTTCGCACTCCTGCAGAATACCCTCAGGAAACTGCAAGAACGTTACACTATCCACATCGGTGGTGAAGAACTGCATGTAGGTGTTACCTTCCCACACCTGCATACGACGCTGGGCATTCACGCCCAATACAACGGCGAACATAGTCGCCAAAAGAATAATTTTTTTCATACTTATAAGACCTCCCTCGACCCCTCCTTCAAGAGTACCCCGTTTCGCCCACGGGCTTACGGGGACCCCGACAGGAGGGGCTACAGAGAGGATTTGCTTAATTGTTATACATTCAGTTGTTATTTGTAGTTGTTATTGTTATTAGTCTCATTAGACTTATTAGCCTTATCCGACTTACCTGTCCCATTTCCGTCGAGCCCCTCCTTTGGAGGGGTTGGGGAGGTCAGTTGGGGGAGTCCCTATTCCTTAATAAACCTTATCACCCGTGTCCCTATCTGCAGCAGATATGTGCCTTGCGGCAAGTGGCTGACATCTATCTTTGTCCCTTGTGCCGTGGTGAGCAATTGCCCAGTGGTGGAGTACACCCGCAGGGTGGTGTCGTCAGGCACGCCTTGCACGCAGAGCATCTCATGCGTAGGATTGGGATAGACGATGACCGTGCTAGACTGTGCCTCGTCTGTGGAGGTGGGCACGGGCGATGTCTCGGAGAAGGTGATTTTGATAATGTTTTCCATGTACTCTTCGCCCAACAGATACCCGTTGTAGTCAAGCAGTTGGACGCGGTCGTCCACGAAGACCCATTTGCCGATAGCGGCAATGTCTTCCGTACGGTCAGTACCAAAATACTTGTGCTGAACCGTCAGTCGGTCTGCCATGAGCGGAAAACTGCATAGCAGACATACAAACAAGATAAATCGTTTGTTCATTGTGTTTGATGTTTTGCGGGCGGCGGTTCCTACCAACCCATACATAAAAACAAAGCGTGGAACCCTTATCCTTGCTCATTCTTCCACTTGAGGTTCTAGTAATACCTTGCACATAAGAATAAACAATAACGCCCACGCCGATATGTACGTGTACACCAAAACAGTGTACTAAATACACATCAGAGGGCATTTATTGCCACTCTTGTTCCTAATGTGCGAAATTTACTAGATTTCAAGTAGTAGAAACAAGCGCCAATAAACGCCGTTTAATAACAATATATGTGCAAAGACTCCTTGTGCAGGGCGTTATTGTCGCGGTAGTCACCCCAACTATCCCCAACGTCAGGCTTTGCGGTTGCAAAGTTACAATGATTTTTACAAATACGCAAATTCTGTGTTCTGTGCCATCATACAGGGCTTCACTCCATGGCTTGCAACTTGTCCTCCATCTGCAGCAGTTCGTCACGCAGACGGGCGGCGGTGGTGAAGTCCAGTTCTTTGGCTGCGGCAAGCATAGCACGGCGTTGCTGTTCGGCTGCCTTTTGCAGTTGCTTCTTGGTGAATTGCTGCCACGGAGCACTCTTCCAACTATCGCGTATCTTGCTCTCCAACTGCTGCTTCTCCTGCTCTTCGTGGCGCATCATGGCCGTGAGCGGACTGGTCTCTATCGCCTTTTTGATAGCGGTGGGCGTGATATGGTGCTCCTCGTTGTATGCCATCTGTTTGGCACGGCGGCGGTTGGTCTCGTCGATAGTCATCTGCATCGACTGCGTGATTTTGTCGCCATACATAATCACTTTGCCGTTCACGTTGCGGGCGGCACGTCCTGCCGTCTGCGTGAGCGAGCGATGGTCACGCAGGAAGCCCTCTTTGTCGGCATCAAGGATAGCCACCAGGCTCACCTCGGGCAAATCGAGTCCCTCGCGCAGGAGGTTGACACCCACCAGCACATCATACAGCCCTTTGCGGAGGTCTTCCATGATTTGAACGCGCTCCAACGTGTCCACGTCCGAGTGGATATAGGCAGAGCGCACGCCGTACTTGCGCAGGTAGTCGTCCAGTTCCTCCGCCATACGCTTGGTGAGTGTGGTGATGAGTATGCGCTCTTCCCGCTCCACGCGCACACGTATCTCCTCCATGAGGTCGTCCACCTGATGAAGGCTCGGACGCACTTCTATTTCGGGGTCGAGAAGACCGGTGGGGCGTATGAGTTGGTCGATGACAATGCCATTGGAACGCTCCAATTCGTACTCCGCAGGGGTAGCGGAGACATATATGGTCTGACCTGTTTTGCGTTGGAACTCGTCGAAAGTGAGCGGTCGGTTGTCGCGGGCGGCAGGCAGACGAAAACCGAAATTCACCAGATTGTCTTTGCGTGCCTTGTCGCCACCGTACATGGCGTGTATCTGGGGCACCGTGACATGGCTCTCGTCAATCACAAGAAGCATGTCCTTCGGGAAGTAGTCCAACAGGCAATAGGGCGGCGTACCCGGCTCACGCCCGTCGAAGTAGCGGCTGTAGTTCTCCACGCCTGAGCAGTAGCCCAGTTCCTGAATCATCTCAATGTCGTAGTTCACACGCTCCTCAATGCGCTTGGCATAGAGCGGCTCACCTATCTCTTGGAAGTGCAGTACCTGATTGGCAAGGTCCAGTTTGATTTGCGCTATCGCCGCCGCCTGCTTGTCGGGGTTGGTGCAGAAGATAGTGGCTGGGTAGATATTGTAGGTGTCGAACTCCTCAATCGTCTCAAGGGTGACGGGGTCAAGGGTGGAGATACTGTCCACCTCATTTCCAAAGAACTCAATGCGCAGCAGGTAGTCGGCATACGCCAGTGCAATGTCCACCGTGTCGCCCTTCACTCGAAAACGCCCATGGTTGAGGTCGATGTCGTTGCGCACATACTGTGCATTCACTAGTTGGCACAGCAGGTCATCCATACGAGTGGTCTGCCCGCGCATGACCGTGCTGCACGACTGGCTGAAGTCCTGCGGGTTGCCTATGCCGTACAGGCAACTGGCCGACGAGATGACCACCACATCCTTCCGCCCGCTCAGCAGGGCAGCGATGGCACTCAGGCGCAGACGGTCAATCTCCTCGTTGATGCTGAGGTCCTTCTCGATGTAGGTGTCGGTGCTGGGGATATATGCCTCGGGCTGATAGTAGTCGTAGTAGGACACGAAGTACTCCACCGCGTTGTGCGGAAAGAACTGCCGCATCTCGCTGTACAGTTGGGCGGCAAGTGTCTTGTTGTGGCTGAGTATGAGAGTCGGACGGTTGATTTGGGCTATCACATTGGCAACGGTGAAGGTCTTACCCGACCCCGTCACACCGAGCAGCGTCTGCGCCTCCGCACCCGCACGCACACCGTCCACCAACTGGCGGATGGCTTCCGGCTGGTCGCCTGTAGGCTGGTATGGCGAAGTCAACTGAAACATTCACTAATCCCTTCTGAACAGAATACTGCTGTCACCGTAACTCAAAAAGCGGAAATCGTGGCTGAGGGCGTAGTCGTATATCGTGTGCCAGTCGCCACCCACAAAAGCACTGACCAGCAAGAGCAACGTGGACTTGGGCTGATGGAAGTTGGTAATCAGTTGGTTGACAACGTGGAAAGTATATCCCGGCTCTATCATAATTTGGGTTTCGGCGTGCAGGGTATCCTGTCCTGTACGCTCCAGATAATCCACTATCGCCTGCAATGCATCGTGCGTAGAAAGGGTGTGTTCCCTCGTATAGGGCACAAACTGCGGCACATGCAACTCACCTTCCCCCACATGCCATTCATCATTCCTAATTCCTAATTCATAATTATCCCTTAGCCTTTCCCCGATGAAATACAGGCTCTCCAATGTGCGCATACTGGTAGTGCCGACGGCTACGATGTGCCCTAAGTGATTGATAATATCCACAATAGCCTGCCGCGGCACTGCTATAATCTCCGTGTGCATGGTATGCTCGTTGGCGTCAGCGGTCTTCACGGGCTGGAAGGTGCCTGCGCCTACGTGCAGGGTGAGTTCGGTGGTCTGTATGCCGCAGGCACGGAGGTCGTTCAAGACCTCATCGGTGAAGTGGAGTCCTGCTGTGGGTGCCGCTACCGAACCCTTGATACGCGAATAGACGGTCTGGTAGGTCGTCTTGTCGCTCTCTTCCGTCGGACGGTTGAGATAGGGCGGGATGGGCAGTTCACCCACGGCGTCAAGGATTTCGGCAAAAGAAATGCCCCCATCCTGCCCCATCGGAGAGGGGGTATCGGGTGTGCTCCATGTGAATGTGACTTCATACGTGTTGCCTGTCTGTGCGCCGCGCTCCGCATTCAAGACAATGGTCTCACCCGTACTGCGGAGGGTGGTTGTGAGGTGCAGAGCCCCTGATTTCCACTTCTTTGCGTTGCCTATCATGCACTTCCACGTGCAACTGGTGGTGCTTCCCAACGACAGTTGGTAGTCGTGCGGACGCAGGGGTTCCAAACAGAACACCTCTATTCGCGCACCTTGTGCGGGCGCATGCGGGTCGGAGGTCGTGGGGGCGTCCTTGTGGAAGACCAACCGCGCCTGAATCACACGGGTGTTATTGTACACCAGCAGCGACCCCGCAGGGATATAGTCGCCCACGTGATAAAACACGTCTTCGGACACATGCCCGTCCTTGTAAACCAGCAACTTGCTATGGTCACGTTGCGCCAACGGATACTTGGCAATCCGCTCGTCGGGCAACGGGTAGTTATATTCGTCAATCAGTATCTGCTTCATCGTTTGTCAGTCTTGTGGGGACGCGGTGTCCTGTTGTCCCGCGCGAATGGTTTGCGGTCACTGGGCTTGCGTGCAAAAGGTTTCTTGTCGCCCTCATTCCGTCTGCCACGGGGCTTGAAATCGCGCTTGTTCCTGTCCTGTTTGAAGTCCTTGCGCTTGTTTTCTTGGTCGGCAAAGCGCGGTTTCGTGTCCTTGGGGTGGTCTTTTTTCCACTCCTTATGCTCACCCTGAAAGAGTTCGTACTGATTGAACAGGCACTCCAACTCGCCGTTCATCAGGCGTATCCGCTTGCTCGGCTTCAAACCGATGCACTTCAGCGCGTCCTCGTTGCTCGATATTATCCATGCGGTAGCCCCGCTGAACTGATGTTTGAGGGCGGTACCTATGTCCTGATACAGGCGCAGCACATCCTTGTCCTGCGACAGACGTTCTCCGTAGGGGGGATTCATCATCACCAATGCCCCGTTGGTGTCGCGGTCGGCAAGGCGCAACTCCTCGATACGTATCTGCCGCACCTCGATGTCGTGCTGCAGGCTCGCCGACTGGATATTCTTGAGTGCTGTCTGCACGGCGTAATAACCTGCGTCAGAACCGTATACCTTGTGCGTGAAAGGACGCTCACGGCTGTCATCGTTGTAGATGTCCTCAAACAAGTCACGGTCGAAATCCGCCCATTTCTCAAAGGCAAAGCCCTTGCGGTAGATGCCGGGGGCGATGTTGCGGGCGATGAGGGCGGCCTCTATCAGCAGCGTACCCGACCCGCACATAGGGTCGTAGAAATCACCCTGACCATGCCAGCCCACCAGCAGAAGCATACCTGCTGCCAGTGCCTCATTGATAGGGGCTTCCGTATTGGCAACGCGGTAGCCGCGCTTGTGCAGGCTCTCACCCGAACTGTCCAGCGAGATAGTCACTGTCTCGGCTGCAATATGCACATTCAGACTGAGGTCGGGACTGGTGAGTTTCACGCTCGGACGCCTCTGCTCGCGCTCCATCCAGTAGTCGGCAATAGCGTCTTTCACGCGGTAGGTGACGTATTGCGAATGGCGGAATGTGTCCGAATACACGGTAGCGTCAATGGCAAAACCCGTCTTGAGCGTCATATATTGGCTCCAGTCTATCTGTTTGGCGTGCTCATACACCGCGTCTGCATCTTTGGCGCGGAACGTAGCAATAGGCACCAGCACGCGCGAGGCCGTGCGCAGACACATATTGGCGGTGTACAACAACCGCTTGTCGCCCGTGAATGACACCGCACGCCGCTCTATCTGCACATTGTTGGCACCCAACTCCACCAACTCTCCTGCCAGCACCTCTTCAAGTCCCTTGAAGGTCTTGGCAAGCATTTGAAACTCTTGATTCATCGTCTGAATAACCCTTGTATATTGTTTGAGTACCCTTTGTATAACGTTTGAATACCCCTTTTATATTGTCTGAATCCCCTTTGTATGTTGTTAGACTATCCATATCAAAAACAACCTACAAAGGTACTGCTTTTTTTGCACTTGGGCAATAACCCGTACCAATGTCGGGTCAAGACTATGAGATTAGTATGTGATTA
>DJSG01000029.1:34477-35218 GCA_002440265.1 Bacteroidales bacterium UBA6340
AGTATGTGATTAAGCCGTCAATGTAGTATTCTTCTCAATAGAGAGCAGGATATTTGTGGAAGCAATATCTTTTTTGTACTTTTGCATAACCAACGGTCATGCGCAGAATAATCATCATATTATGCTGTTTTCTATGTGGTTATGCTGTGGCGCAGACCATGCATCTCGAAGATATATTGGACGACATCTACAATCAATTGGCGGAGACGGGCGAGGCTCCCATGGAGGATTTGCAGGAAACATTGGCGGATATCGCAGCCCATCCGATAAACCTCAACCATACCTCACCCGAAGAATTGCAACGCCTCCGTTTCCTTAATGACGAGCAGATTGACGCTATCCTGCTCTACCAATACAAGCATCCCTTTCAGTCAATATACGAACTCCAACTGATTCCAGAATTGCAGGACTACGATATTCGTAACTTGCTGCCTTTCGTGCGGGTGGGAACTGCCGACGAAGAGCGGAAACTCTATTTCCGTGAGGTGTTCCACTATGCCAAGCATGAACTGACGCTCCGTGCGGATGCCCGCAATTGTGAGAACCTGTTCCCTGACCCCTACTATGGGAAACTGCGGTACCGCTTCAACTACAGCAATCGTGTGCAGGCAGGGCTGACGGTTTGCCGCCCGACAGGCGCACCATGGAAAGAAATGCAATATGGTGCTTTCGTGCAGTTGTCCGATATGGGACACTTCAAAAATATCGTGGCAGGGGACTATCAAGCCTCTTTCGGGCAGG
>DJSG01000048.1 GCA_002440265.1 Bacteroidales bacterium UBA6340
GCAAAAATACATACCAATCTGCCTTTTTATGGGCATCTAGGGGAGACTTTTCTGCTTCGGACTACGTTTACCGGACAGCAATAATAGACAATGTGATATGCCTGTTGGAGGGACTGATATTGTACGATGAAGTGAACGCACAGGGCTGACCGAAATAGTCCAAAACAACACTTTTTATAACATTAGTCAAATAAGGCTCACAACTCGTTTGTTCTTTTGATTACACCCGCCGTTCTCTCTGAGCCGAGAGGGCGGCTTTTTTGTAATATGGAGATTGCAAAAACGAAATATATTGCAAAATTGTTGTATAACGTTTGTGCAATACAACAAAAAGCAGTACCTTTGCATTGTCAAAAGCAGAACTATAATGAAAACCAGTGAGTTTATCCGTTTCTTACAGCAGAACGGTTGGGTCTTAAAAAGACACGGCGGCGGGCACGATATTTACTATCACCCACAAAAGCCGAAATCGCAGGTATCTGTGCCGCGACACGGTTCCAAAGAGATACCAAAGGGCACGGTGGAAGCCATTAAACGAGAGGCGGGGATTTAACCCTACCTTTCCAAAAACAATAAATAGAGGTAAAACAATGAAAGTGAAAGTACGTATAGAGCGCGGTAAAGACGGCGCATATTGGCTCAACAGCGAGGGCTTGAGCAATGTATTGGTCGGCACTGGCGATACACTGGAAGCGGCAAAGGCTGATTTCCAAGAATGTTTGTCAGATATGAAAGCCAGTTATACGGAGTGTAACGAACCTATTCCTGCAGAATTACAAGACGTAGAGTTTGAATACGAATATGATACAGCGTGTGCACTGACCGAACTCTCGCATTATATCAATCTGTCTGCACTTGCCAAGGAGGTAGGTATCAATGCCTCTTTGCTCCGTCAGTACAAACAAGGGCAATATATCTCAGCCACACAAGCGCAAAAGATACAAACAGGCATCAATAATTTGGGCAAGCGTATGGCTGCCTTCACAATCCTATAAGGCTCACTTTATAGTTCTTTTTTTGACACCAGCCACTCCGTTGAGCCACGGAGTGGCTTTTTCGTACCCCAAGTGCTACTTCACCATCAAAAACCACCCAAACACCCCCAAAAACCACACTTTTTGCGAAAAATTGCAGAAAATCGCAGAAAAATTTGGTGGTATCAAACAAAAGCAGTACTTTTGCGGCGTTCAATTCATATCAACGTAGGCGGAATGTAAGGAATACCGCCCAAAGGGTGGCTTTTTTTATGCTCCGTAGCATAGTAAGCAGTATGCCGTCTTGCCCCGTGGTGTAGCCGTAATAGCGCACCAACCCTACGTTGAAAGGATTGAACAGCGGGTAGCAAGGCGGCTTTTTGTTTATTGTTCAAAATAATTCAACATTATGGCAGCAACATGTAATGCCAAACTCCAAGTGGAGTTAGAGAGTGCGCAAGGCGCACAGTTCACCCAAGTTCAAAACAACGCCAAGATGCAGCGTCCTGTCTTTCTGCGCGAAAGCAGCGAGAAAGAGTTGGAGACGATGCGTCAGATGTTCCCGCCCCTTGTGCAAGAGGCGATGAAACTGCTGATAGAGTGCTATCAGTTCGAGGGTCGTCTGATGGATGTAGCACGGATTGCGTTCGACCGTCTGAAGGACGAACACCCCGAAGAGGGTCCGGACGAGGTGGTACTGGAACATTACAACGAGGCTATCCGTCCGCACATCGACGCTATTCACGAAGAGATTGCCAAGGTTCTCGCAAAACAATTGGAAAACCACGCACTGGATGTAGCATATTGCTAACGGGAGGGCAAGACCATGACAACCAACGAAATCCAAGTGTTCTCCAATAGTCAGTTTGGAGACATTCGCACTATCATTGCCGAAGACGGCGAACCGAGATTCTGCCTCGCGGACCTCTGTAAGGCAATCAATGTAACCAATCATCGTAATGTTGCCAAACGAATAGACCCAGAGGGTGTCCGCCGAGTGGACATCCTTACACAAGGCGGAACCCAACAAGTTCTATTCGTGACAGAGGCGGGAATGTATGAAGTATTGCTGCGCTCAGATTCAGAAGAGGCTAAACCATTCCGCAAGTGGGTCACCTCTGAGGTTCTCCCCTCCATTCGCAAGACAGGTGGCTACATCGCCACCAAGCACGACGACACGCCGGAGGAGATAATGGCACGTGCCTTGGTGGTGGCGCAGAGCACCCTCGAGCGTCAGCAGAAACGCCTGCAAGAGCAGACGATGACCATCGAGCGGCAGGAACAGCAGATACAGGAGCAGCACAAGGAACTGCAAGCCGCCGCACCGAAAGTGTCCTACTACGACGACACGCTGATGTCCACCAACACGCTGACGATGACGCAGGCTGCCAACGCCATAGGGCTGAGCGTCTATGCGCTGACCGACAGGCTGCAGAAAGCGGGTATCATCTACCGGCAGAGCGGACAGATACTGCTCCGCGTGCCGTTCTGCCAATGGGGGCTGCACAAGACGCGCACCAACACCTTCACCCGCTCCAACGGCGAGATAGGCACCAGCATCTACATGGTGTGGACGCAGAAAGGGCTGCGCTTCATCAACGAACTGCAAGCCCACGGCTTCAACGCCACGGAGACCGTGGCAGCCCTCCGCAAAGCAAAGGCGGATGCCCGGGCAGCGGCAAGGGAGCCGTCCGCCGCCGGCGGGTGATAAGGGACGGCGCAGTTCGCGCCGTCCGATGGCTAACCTATACGAGTAAAAAGGTACAAAATATGAGCAAGCAATTCACATCACAGCAGAGCCTGCAAGACCTCATCATCGACCGCCTCGGGAAACCTGTGCCGGTCAAAGGTGGCGGCACGATGAAAGACCCGCTGGACGGGCACGAGATGACCACGCTGGAGATGATTGCCTACAAGATGACCGAGCAGGCAATGTCCGGCGATGTCAAGGCCGCGCAGTTCATCATGAACCTGCAAGCGCAAGCCAAAATAAGGAAGAATGTGTAATTGGCATAATTATTGTACAACTTTTAACAACTACAACTATGGGTAGCAGAGCAGGCGGTGTATTTGATTTCTTCGGAGCAGGTGACAGCACTTATCGCGGACAAATCAAAAATGCCGAAAGCCTTATACACATCAGAGACCCACGTGTGTATAAAGAGACAACCCGCGCCATATCTCGGTTTTATGCAGCAATGGGTATCCCTGAGCGCAACATTAAAATCGCGGATTTGAGTAAGGGCGTGTTTGGTGCCGGTGCAAAAGGCGGAGTCTATCTCAACAAGGCTTATTACAACAAGCCCTACAAGGATTTCGTGAAAGTGCATGCCAACCAAGAGGCTATAGGGCACCTTACAAAGACCAATAAACCTGGGATGCACACCACCACACACGAACTGGCGCATGCCTTGTGGTCATCGTCTGATAAGTCTCCGAAGGCTATCGCAGCGGGTAAGGAGATAAAGGCTGCATACAAGGCATTCAAGAATGCGGGAAGGGGTAGGGCTTATAGTAGAGGGTATGGTAAATATGCAACCCAAAATGCAGATGAGTGGTGGGCGGAGACTGTTACAAAGGCAGTACACGGGAAAGCGGATAAATACACCAATGCCGTGAAGACTATCGCAAAGAAATATAAACTCTAAATAAAGACTCAAATGGAAAAGATTGCATTAACGGACAAGCAAATTGCTGTAGTTGAGCATAATCTCAAGATGCCTGTAGGTTATGAACCGGACGGGGAAGAAATGGACATACTTTGTGAGGTTATTGATATGGCTTTTGACTTTATGGAAAAAATAGGAGCATACGAGGAAAGCGGTGATGACCTGTTAAGGTGGTTCTACAACAAATACAAGGAGCAGCAGGCAAAGGCATAACTCTAAAAAATAAGACTCAGTATGAAAAAGATTGTACTAACCAAAGAGCAAATTGCACTGATAGAGTACGAGTTAAACAACCCATAGGTTATGAACCCGTAGAAGAAAATGAGGTGCGTATGCTTATGGAAATCTTAGATATGGCTATTGACCTTATGGAAGAATTGAAAGAATTTGATAGCGATGATACTTTGGAGTGGTTCTACAACAAATACAAAGAGCAGCAGGCGGAGGCATAACTCTAAATAAAGACTCAAATGGAAAAAATCGTATTAACAGACAAGCAAATTGCTGTAGTTGAGCATAATCTCAAGATGCCTGTGGGTTATGAACCGGACGGGGAAGAAATGGACATACTTTGTGGGGTTCTTGACATAGCGGACCACCTCATGGAGGAACTGGACGCCTACGATGAACTTGACGACAGTCTTCTTAAGTGGTTCTACAACAAGTACAAGGAGCAGCAGGCGCAGAATGTATAGCGTCACCCCGACACAGTACCTGTCGCCGTCGGTGCTTACGCCGTTAGCCGACAACCCGCGGAAGATAACCCGCAAGGACTTGAACATCCTTGCGGAGTCTATCCGCGAGAACGGCTACTACCCGCACCGCCCGCTGGCGTTGGAGCAGCAGGGGGCGCAACTGGTGGTCTTGGACGGCAACCAGCGGCTCAAAGCCTGCAAACGGCTGCACCTCAAGATGGTGCCGTGCGTCATCTACTCGAACCTCACGGACGCGGAACGGGCGGAAATCATCCTGCGCGGCAACATCAACAACGGCACATGGGACGCGGACATGCTCTCCCTCGACCCGCAGTTCGCACAAATGGACTTGGCGGCTATGGGTCTGCAGATAGACCTGCCCGCCATCGGCACGTCCGAGACCCCCGATAGACCCGCGACCGACCCGCGAGAGACCCGCGACACGGACGACTCCGTGCCGGATACCGAACAGGTGGAAGACTTCGACTACTGCAAGCGCATGTCAGGCGATTTTCTCTACGACTCGGACAACGAGTTCGACATCCCCAACCTGCTGCTCTCCCCGGACACGATGCCCGACCACCTCTTGCTGCCCCTTGCGCCGTGGGGCTCCGAGAGCCGCAACAAGCACGGCATCAGCACCTACCATTTCTATGTGGAGGACTACCGCTTCGAGCGGCTGTTCAAAGACCCGATGAAACTGTTGCAGTCCGGGTGCAAACACATCGTGGAGCCCAACTGCTCCATTCACGACCAGACACCCGTGGCGATGGCACTGTTCCGGATATACAAGAAGCGGTACCTCGCCCGCTACCTTCAGGAGTGCGGCATCAAGGTGTGGGTGGACCTCAATGTGAGCAGCCACTTCGCCCGATACAACCGCATGGGTATTCCCCATGGCTACAATGCTTTCTTCACCCGCGGCACCGGCGGCAGGGTGAAACGACTGGAGTTCGACCTCCGGCAGGCACAAGAGATTAGCGGACTGGAGTACCCGAATATGGTGGTCTATGCCGGCGGCGACGACATCCGGCAGTTCTGCCAAGCCCACCGATTGCTCTACCTCAACGAGTACATGACCGCCAAGGAGAAATAAAGCACGACCACCTCGTATTGAGATGGTCGTGCTTTTGCTACCGCTATCAGTTACCTTTTAGCCTTGTGGTTTTTTCATAAATTGCCTATATAAGACGTACGCACCTATCAAACCGCATATACCAAATACAGACCCATATATATCTTTGTCCAGATATACAAACACTGCACACAACGCAATGAATATAAGCACCAACGACAGAAAGAAGATAACAAATAGTCTGTCGTTGTTGAGTGCTTTGTTCATCAGTTTTATTTTGTCATTATCGGTTTTATGGCGATGTTCCTGTTCTTGCTTGGTTTGCTCTAAAAGCCAATCCACAATAGCGGGATTTACCTCTTTATAGGCTGCAAATTCGGCAGGTGTAGGCAACAAGGAATCATCCGATGCTATTGTTTGCTCAATAGCCATATCACCGCCATTCTTGGCAATACGTTGCTGTTTCACTTGCTTACCCATGACCTTTCCTCCATCACTTTGCGTAAATCTTTACCCACATTGCGAACATCTCCGCGCATCTTTTCGGCATCGTTATTGCCTATGCGCAAAACAACACGACCATCTTGCATTGTAAAGCCTAAGTCCTTACCGCATTCAAACAAAATCATTCTTGAATTTCCCATAACGTCACCATTTTGTAGTTAATCACACATATCTCGCCGCAAAGATACTGCTTTCCTGTCGATTGTGCAAATTTATTCCCCTTTTATGCCCCATTTGCGTAGAATCTGAGAGTCGGAGACGCTGCGCATGGCTAACCTCTCCCGCTATCTGCCCGCATGGTATGGCGACTATTCACGTTGACAATAACGCCCGCATCGAGCGGCTGCTGACCTCCAATCCGGATATGGAGCGCAAAATCCGCGCCGTTATCCGCAAGGTAATGACGGACGCGCAGGGCATCACGCAGCAGTACGCCCTGCGTCTCTCCACGCGGGAGGCGTATCGGGCTGTCCGCAAGGCGGTGTACAAGAAGGTCTTCGGCGGCAATCTCAATATCATCACGTCCAACCGCCGCGCCGGCACTCGTGCACCCCTGCCGCCTGTCTATCACGCCCTTGAGCACCGCACCAACAGCGCAGGCAACCACCGTGGCGGCAACCGCACCCCGCGCAGCCGGCGCACCGAAGACCTGCTCACCTACGCAGGTGCCGACCGCGGGTTCGTCCTCCGGTTCTTGGAGAACGGAACCGATACCCGCACCTCACGCTACGGCAATCGAGGTGTCATACCCGCCAACCGCTGGTTCTCCAATGCCTCCGGCAACGCCATCCGCCGTGCCCTCACCGAGTTGGACACCCTGCTTGACCGGGTCATCGCCGAACAGTTCAACACCAACTGACAGGTAACGAAATATCCAAAATATACTAACGCCGTTTCTGACAACTTTTACCGAGAGAACTTCGAGAGAACTCTGTGGTTTCACATATTGTAATTTCTTGAATTGTAAATACAAATAAATATGACTCAACTCACTATCAACAACCGCTCCTATTCGATGGAGTACAACCAACTCACCGCCATCGGCTTCGAGAAGATGACGGGCAAGCCCGCTTACGACTTGCAACAGTTCTCCACTGGTATGACCGAACCCATCCTCACACTTGGTTATTGTATGCTGCTCGCCAACAACCCGGACGTGCCCGACTTTGAGGACTTCCTGCGCCTGCTCAACACCCCGCAGGCGGCAGAGCGGTTTATCACCGCCACAGGCGAAGAACTCAATCGCTACTACAATCTTGGTAAACTTCCTGCCCAACCTGCCAAGAAAGGAAAAGCATCAAAAAACGTCTGACAGCCCTCGAACTCTACGAGTACATCGTAGGTGAAGGGGGCTGCCCTCCGGACTATTTTCTCCGGCGTATGCAGTGGTGGGAAGTACAGCCGTACCTCAATGGTATGCGCCGCCGGCACAAGAATCTGATGGACGTACTGCGTCTCTTCTGTCTCTATGTAATCAATCTCTTTGCCAACCGCAAAATCACCGACCCCGCCAAACTGATGCCTTTCGAGTGGGACGACCCCGCTGATGACGGCACACCCGAACTATCCGAGGAGGAGCAGGAACGCCAACTGCAAGCCCTGCTCGATGACTGCCGCCGGCACAACGAACAGGCTAACCTATACGCCCAACCGTCCGCATAGCATAGACCAATACGTAACAATATGTACCGACTCAACGAACCCACCGAGATATGGATAGGCAGCCCTACCCAACTCATGTCACTTGTGATAGACGACCCCGTGATACCCGCAGACGGAGATGTCTCCGTAATGCTTTTCGACCACGCCACCCGGCAATCATGGTGCGCAGAAACGGAGAAATCAGGGAGCAAAGTTTTTGCTTTCCGCTTCACGGCAGAGCAAACCGCCGATATGGCTCCGGACAGCAGTCTCACGCTCGAAATCTATCTGCAGCGTAATGCTGACGACGAGTCGGCAGCAGAAGAACTGCCTTATGTGCGTATCACCAACTACGCGCATGCTGTTAATTGTAGTCAAACCCAAATATAATAAACGAAATGAGCAATACTAATTTCAAATTCGACAGGCGCACGCCTGCTATTTACATCGGCAACGAGTCCGTCAAAATGGTGTGGGAAAAGGGCATCAAGACAGAAGAACTGGCCAAGGAAAACGCTGCACACATATATCATTTGGAGAGTGTGGTAAACAAGGTGGAAGGTACAGCCGGTGAGGCAGACCAACGCTCGAAGGACAATACCCAACGACTTGACACTGTACAAGGAACGGCCAACGAAGCGAATGAGCGGAGTAAGAATAACCTCACCCGCCTGGACACCGTGCAAGGCACAGCCCTCGCGGCAAAAGCGCAGGCGGAAAGCAATACTACCCGACTGGATAGTGTGCAGGGCACTGCCAATGCTGCAAAGGCTCTGGCAGAGAGCAACCAGAAACTGCTCAGCAACGTGGAGGCTACTGCCAATAGCGGCAAGGCACTGGCCACGGAATGTAGAACACTCATCGACGGAAAGGCAAACATAGAGCAAGTGAATTACGCCAATGTCCACCTCAGAATCTTAGGCAGAAAACTATACATCGTAGCCCCGACAGGGCTGCTTTCTAATGATGATGATACGGTCGTCTTTGCAAGATATGTGCGGAGCAGCGGCAGGTACTATGTAGCAGGCTCCACCAAAAAAATCCATTATAGATATACAGGGTGGATTCGCCCCGTATATAATTATCCTGGTCAGGGAAAGGGTCTGGTGTATCCCGTTCTAATGGGGATGAAAAAGGATATTAAATTAAGTGATGTACAACGAGAGTTTTTCTTGTTAAGCACAAATGCTGGTACTTTCTATAAGGCACGCCCTATCTCCTCTGATGATATTGCAAGAGCATTCTTATCCTGTTATGAATACTGTTTTAACAATTTGAATTTCAATTTCCGGTTGTTTGACAAGAAAATGGGAGTAGGTGTGTACAGGGATGGCAAGCAAATAACACCATATCTCCCCTTTACCGTAAGATTTAAGGGTGTGGAAGTAACACCATCAGAGGAAGACCCTACAAAACAAGTTGTAGATATATCCGGGGCAACTGCATATCTGTCACGGTGGATATAAAAAACCTCCGATTATCATCGGAGGTTAACACGGCTGATTAACATCAGGACCAGATAGATTCTGATTATCATCAGAATCAATAGATGGCACAAAGATACTACAAATTATTGAAATGAACAAATAGTGAGCGATTATTTACAGAAAAAAGTGCATATAGCGATACTCCTACCGCTCGTGTGGCTGCTGTCGGGCTGCAAGACCTGCGAATGTATGCCAAGTGTGGAGTACCGCGACAGCATAGTAACCCGCTACCACCACGACACCGTACAAACCTACGAAAAGGACAGCATCTACGTCCATATCAAGGGCGATACGGTATGGCGCGAGCGTTGGTCTGTCCGCTACAGAGACAAGGTCGTGGAGCGGCACGACACTATCTATCAAGACTGGCAGAGCGAGGTTGTCCGTGTGGAACGTGTCGTACCCGGATACTACCGTGGTGTATCCTGGGCGTTCTGGGTACTGATAGCATTGATTGTAATCGCTTTGGCAATCCGCATACTGATACGAGTATATTTGAGAAAGTAAGGATATGGAATGGATTAACATCATCGTCACCGCCATGTGCTCGTTGCTTGCCGCCATCGGCGGTGGCAGCGTCATCTACTACAAACAGAACCGCGCCCTCAAGTCGGCAGAGGTGGTCAGCAAGAACGTCGAGAACGAGACGAAAGCCATCGACAACTGGCAGGAACTATATCAGGAGGTCAAACAGGAGAACCTCCGCCTATCCAACAAGATAGACGAACTATACAAGCAGCAGCACGCCCTCACAGGGCAACCGCATCAAA
>DJSG01000083.1:0-6962 GCA_002440265.1 Bacteroidales bacterium UBA6340
GGTATCCTTACCATCGCCCTTGACATCGAACTCAACGATGCTTTGATAGAGGAAGGCATTGCCCGCGAACTAATCAACCGTATCCAGAACCTGCGCAAGACATCGGGCTTGGAGATTACTGACCGTATCGCCATTGAGATAGAGCGCCGCGACGAGATTGCCGCTGCTGTGGAGCATTGCCGCGACTACATCGCTTCGCAAGTACTGGCAACATCGCTCACGCTTGTGGACAAAGTGGCAGAGCCGCAAGCACTTGATATGGACGGCTATATGGTAAATATAAGTATCAAGAAAGCATAAATAGTAATTCTATGAAAAAGAATATCTTACGTATTGCCATCGTGGCACTGGCAGGAGCCTTAATGGCTTCGTGTGTGGGTGTGGAAGAACCTATGAATGGTAACATTGTCGGACTTTGGTTGGAAAACGGCACGGAACACTATGTCCGCTTTACCACAGAACAAGCGGATGCAACCTATCAATATGGCTACGAGTGGGACGAGGCAGACGAAGTAACCGAAGAGGATGTGTTGAATGACAAATATGGAAACGGTTGGTTCAAGTGGTTGCTGGAGAAACCGCAACTGACAGAAATCCACCTGATGAGCAATGGCGGTGGCGACATTCCGAAGATTTACACCATCACCAAACTCACAGACACCGAACTGCAATACTACGAAAAGGAGCAACCGAAAAACAAATTCTCCTTCTCACGTATGAAATAATGAAACGTTTCTGGAAGATATTCGGTATCACACTCGGCGCGATAGTCGGGGTGTTGCTGATTGTGGTGTGCGTGGCGATTTGGCTGATATTCACCCCCGCACGGCTGACACCGATTGTGCGGCAAGTGGCGGACAAGTACATCACCTGCGAACACGCATTGGGCGAGTTGGATCTGACTTTCTTTTCCACCTTCCCCGAGTTCGGTTTGCGCGTGGACGGACTATACCTTATCAACCCTACGGAGGGCGCACAGAGCGACACGCTCTTGGCTGCACCCGAGGTGGTTGCTACGGTGAATGTAGTGGAGTTTTTGCAGCATAATAATCTGGTTGTCAAAGAGTTGTCTCTGCCTGATGCGGTAGCGAATATCTACATCGCCGCCGATGGCACAACCAATTTCGATGTGTTTGCGCTCTCGTCCGACACCACGGCTACCGACACCGTTTCTTCCGGACTGCCTTTCGACCAAATCAGCGTTGATGCCGCCCGTATCGAGGGGCGGTATATCTCATTTGTGGACGAGAAAGACAGTATCTCCGCCTCGCTGGCGAACACCACGCTGGCGGCTCGTATCGGCAGTTGGGACGATGTGCTGCTCACGCTCCAATCGGAGGCGGTGAGTGCTATGCTCGGCGATACGCAATATGCAGACAGCCTGCAGGTGGCGGTCTCGTTGCCTGTCTCGGTGGATTTGGAGAATATGCACTTTGCATTGCACAAAGCCGAATTGCAGGTAAACGAGTTCGCCTTGCAGTTGGACGGAACCGCCGACCTTGCAGATTCTGTCTCCTTAGATATACACGCGCGTGCGCACGAATGGCAGATAGCACCTTTGCTGGCACTTTTGCCCGCTTCGCTGACGGATATGCTCCGTGACATTGAGGTGAACGGGCGCGTGTCGTTTGTCGCGGGTGTATGCGGGGTCTATAGCGGGTCGCAAATGCCATTAGTGGACGCGCACATAGTGCTGGAGGACGGGCGCGGCAAGTACGCCGCATTGCCCTACACCTTGCGCGATGTAGCCATAGACGCCGATGCACATATCGACCTCAACGACGACAAGGCAAGTGCAGTGCAGATACATTCGCTGACAGCGAAGACTAAGGACAGTCAAATAGATGCTTCGGGGGAAGTGTCCGAACTGCTGTCAGATATGTTGCTCGACCTCGAACTGAACGCCGATTTGCACCTGCCCGACATTGCTTATTTCCTGCCCGACAATATGCTAACCACAGGGCATGGGCAGGGCAAGGTCAGGGCGAAGGTACACCTGAGCGACCTGACGGATATGCGTTTGGAGCGCGGGCAGTTCAGCGGCGATATCCGCCTGCGAGGTGTGGATTTCCAAATGGACAGTATGTCGGCTAAACTGCCCGATACGCGCCTGCAATTTACCTTGCCCAACCCCAAACCATCGCATAAGTCGGTCGGTTGGCTGGCGGCACAAGCGTCATTGCAAAGCGTTGACTTTGAGATGATTGATGCATTGGCAGCACAACTCGGGCAGACCGATTTGCAACTCGAGGCAAGCAATATCTTGGGCAATAGTCCTGTCCTTTGCGCTACACTCGGTTTGCAATCCGCAGCACCTCTGCACGCGGCAATGGATAGTATGGAGGCAACCATCGCCGCCCCGCATCTGACCGCCTACGCAGAGTACAACACCAAGGACACCACTGCAGTGCCCACCTTGCAGGCGAACCTGTCTTTTGACGACCTGTGCGGTTATTACACGGATATACAGGCACATCTGTCCAAGTCTTCGCTGGAGGCGAACCTTCGTCCGGGCAAGCGCAACAAGTCTGTGCCGCGTCTGGAGGCATCCGTCCG
The DNA here is from genome assembly GCA_002440265.1 of Bacteroidales bacterium UBA6340. Classification (GTDB taxonomy): domain Bacteria; phylum Bacteroidota; class Bacteroidia; order Bacteroidales; family Paludibacteraceae; genus Colicola. The sequence goes on from DJSG01000083.1 coordinate 2,557, forward strand.
CACAAAGGCGCTAGAGGGTAAAATGGGTGATGATGTGCAGGTGAAGACGGCGGCACTGTCTCTCAAAGCGTCAGCACGTTACAACAAACAGGGCGAGAACCTGCTCTTGCAATGGAACCCGAAACTGGATGTCGATCTGCAGTCGGGTGAAGCGCACTTGGCGGCTATCGGCAAGCCTGTTTATATCCCGCAAATCACGTTCACCTATTCGAACAAAGACTTCCAAATCGCCCAGTCGCAAGTACGGGTGGGCAACTCCGACTTCGCCCTCTCGGGCGAGGTGCAGAATATCGGCGCGTGGCTGCGCAAGCAAGGTGATTTGACAGGCGAACTGAACTTTGTCTCCGACCATACCGATGTCAACGAACTGATGGCACTCTGCTCTGCCGACTCGGGCAGCGAGGAGCAACCCGCAGAGACCAACGTAGCAGCCAACACCAACAACGAAAACAACGAAAAATACGCAAACAACGCCAAAAATGACGAACCTTCGCCATTTTTGGTCCCCCTCGGCGTGGATGTCGCGCTCAATACGCATATCAAAGAGGCGGTGGTGTTCAACGAGGTGGCGCACGACCTGAAAGGCAAACTCTACATCAAAGACGGCACACTCGTGTTGGACGAGATGGGTTTTGTCTGCAATGCCGCCAAACTGCAACTCACAGCGATGTACCGCACCCCGCGCCGCAACCATATCTATGTGGGCTTTGATTATCATATGATTGACATTGATATAGCCGAACTCATCCACATGATCCCGCAACTCGACTCTGTCGTGCCGATGTTGCGTGCGTTCAAGGGCGCGGCGGAGTTCCACCTTGCGGCGGAGACCTACACCAATGCCAAGTACGAACTGAAGCCTTCCACTCTGCGCGGGGCATGCAGTATCTTCGGCAAAGACCTGGTGGTGATGGATAATGCAACGTTCAGCAAAATATCCAAGTTGCTGCTATTCAATAAGAAAACCGAGAACAAAGTGGATAGTATCTCCGCCGAACTGACGGTCTATAAGAAAGAGATTGATGTCTATCCGTTCTGCGTCTCGCTCGACAACTATATGGTGGCTCTCGGCGGGCGGCACAACCTCGATATGACTTTCGACTACGACATCAACGTCCTTTCGCCTATCTATTTGGGCGTGAACGTATCGGGCAATATCGACGACCTGAAAATCAAGTTGGCGAAGTGCAAGTTTGCCAAAGACTTCCGCCCTGTCTTCCATGGAAAAGTGGACACCCAGTCAGCGGAACTACGACAAATGATTCGTGAATCCATGCGCAAAAACGTAAAAATCAAGTAAATATGAAAAAAACAATCCTACTCGGCATTGCCGCAATCACGCTTATGGCTTGCAACAACGACAACCCGTTCCTCACCCCGCAGAACACTCCGTATGGGGTACCCGCTTTCGACAAAGTGAAAGTGGAGCACTACATGCCTGCCTTCAAGGAGGGCATCGCTCAAAACGAGGCTGAAATCAACGCCATCGTCAACAACCCCGAAGCACCGACCTTCGAGAACACCATCGTGGCTCTCGACCGTAGCGGTCTGTTGCTTGAGCAGGTCAGCGGCGTGTTCTTCAACGTCCTTGAGGCGGATGGCAACGACCAAATGAACGCCATTGCCAAAGAGGTATCGCCTATGCTGTCTTCCCTCAGCGACGGTATTCTGCTCAACGAGGGGCTCTTCGCACGCGTCAAAACCGTTTACGACCAACGCGAATCGCTCAACCTCAACCCCGAGCAGATGCGCCTCCTCACCGAGACATACAAGTCCTTCGCGCAGAACGGTGCCAACCTGCCCGCTGACAAGAAGGCCCGCCTTATGGAAATCAACCAGGAACTCGGGCTCCTCTCCCTGCAATTCAGCAACAACGTGGTAGCCGAGACCAACGCCTACCAACTCTTCATCACCGACGAGAACGAACTCAAAGGGCTGCCCGAGAGCGCGAAAGCCGCTGCCAAAGAGGAGGCAACTGCTGCAGGTCGTCCCGATGCATGGCTCTTCACGCCCAAGCGCACCTCTTTCACACCCGTCCTCCAGTACTGCGAGAACCGCGAACTGCGCCGCGAGTTGCTGATGGCGTACACCACCCGCGGCAACCACGACAACGAGCACGACAACAAAGCCACCATCGTCAAGACCATGCAACTCCGCGTGGAGAAGGCGCACCTCTTCGGCTACGACTGCCCCGCCGACTATATCCTCTCCGATTGCATGGCGCACGATGCCAAGACCGTGGACGCTTTCCTCCAATCCGTTTGGGAACCAAGCCTCGCTGCTGCCAAGCGCGAAGCCGCTGAACTGCAAACGCTTATGAACAAAGACCTCCCGGGCGAGACCCTCCAACCCTGGGACTGGTGGTACTATGCCGAGAAACTCCGCAAGGCAAAATACGACCTCGACGAGGAGCAACTCAAGCCCTATTTCGAACTCAGCAACGTCCGCAACGGGGCTTTCCAACTGGCACACAGCCTCTACGGACTCAACTTCGAGCCGCTCACCGACATGCCCGTTTACAACCCCGAAGTGGAGGTCTTCAAGGTCACAGACGCTGACGGCAGCCTCGTGGGCATCCTCTACACCGACTATTTCCCACGCGCAGGCAAACGCCCGGGCGCATGGATGAACAATATCTGCAACCAGTACGTGGATGCAAACGGTGTGGACCATCGCCCTGTCATCATCAACGTCGGCAACTTCAACAAGCCCACACAAGGCAACCCCTCGCTCCTTTCTATGGACGATGTCGAGACCCTCTTCCACGAGTTCGGACACGCCCTCCACGGACTCATGTCCAAGGCTACCTACAAGACGCTCGCAGGCACCAACACCCCGCGTGACTTCGTCGAACTCCCCTCGCAGTTCATGGAGAACTACTGCTACAACCCCGACATCATGAAGACCTACGCCCGCCACTACGCTACCGGCGAGGTTATGCCCGACGAACTGATTGCCAAAATCAACCGCGCCAAGACCTTCAACCAAGGCTTCGTAACCACCGAACTCCTCAGCGCGTCCATCCTCGATATGGACTACCACGAGATGACCACCACCGACTCTTTCGACGTCAATGCTTTCGAACAGGCTTCCATGGAGAAGATGCACATGATACCGCAAATCATAACGCGCTATCGTTCAACGTTCTACAATCACATCTTCACCACAGGTTACGAGGCTGGCTACTATAGTTACACTTGGTCGGCTGTACTGGATGCGGACGCTTTCGCAGCCTTCGAGGAGACGGGAGACGTCCTCAATCCCGAGGTGGCTAAGCGTTTCCGTCACTTGCTCGAACAGGGTGGCACCCGTGATGCTGCCGAACTCTATCAGGAGTTCCGCGGCAAACCCGCCGACCCCAAATACCTCCTCCAGCGCAAAGGTTTCTAACCTTTGCTTGGGGGACGACGCGGCTCGCGTCGTCAGTTGCCCGCAGGGCAACCCATTAACGGTCTATTAACGGCAATTAACGGAGGCATTAATCCCTGTCCGCCACGCCCTCACGGCAATTAATGGTTAATTACACGGTAATTATATGTTTATTAGTGCATTAACGATTAATTAACGGTGATTAACGGAGAACCCGTCATTAAGGTCTGTTAAAGGCAATTAACGGAGACGGAAATTATTGTGAAGTACTGGCTTCGACATATCGCGCAATCAAGTTGGATGAGCCGTATCGTGCTCATCGGCTTGGGTGCGGCTATGTGGGTACCCTCGTTTCTCGCGTCTGACTCCTTATGGGCATTGGTGGCAACCCTGCTGTTGGTTGCTGTCAATGCCTTTATGATGATGCGCATTTTCTACCAGGCGAACATCACCAACCTGCCCTCGTTTTTTGTCCCCACCTCCTATTGGCTCCTTTGTTCCGCCCTGCCTTTCCTGCACACGTGTTGGCAGGGGCAGGTGGCGGTCTTGGGTGCACAACTCACCTACCTCATTCTCCTGCGTATCGACTACCAGCACCGGCCTTTGCAGGAGGCTTTTTTGAGCACACTCATTCTCTGTTGCGCCTCGTTGCTCGTCCCTGAGATACTGATTATCATCCCCGGGATATGGCTCTATATGGCCTATCGTCACGTCATCACGTGGCGAGTGTTGGCTGCCTCGCTCATTGGTGTCGGCACTTTCGCGTTGTACTATGCCATTGCTATCTTCTTGGGCTGGACAGACCTCGCCGATGCCGATTGGTTCGCCCTCTCGCACCTCCCCGCATGGCTTACCGTACTGCAGATGATACTGACCGCCATCATCATCTATCTGCCTGTGCGCTTTGCCAATGTATTTTCGGGCATCATCTACATGGTGTCCGTTATCGTGGCAATAGCCGTCTGCATACTCTTGCAAACCCTCTCGCTCACTGGTCATACTATCCCCCTGTTAATCTCGGGTTAAGTGTATGACAT
>DJSG01000083.1:7027-14979 GCA_002440265.1 Bacteroidales bacterium UBA6340
TGATTCAGCAAGGGATAAGCAAAGGATAGGCTATGTATAAATAAGGAATAGGTGAAAAATAAGTAAGGAATATGAATGGGTGACAATGCTCTGTCTGGGGGACGTGAAGCGTGAGGCGGGTGTGCGGAGCACACTGAGTGCCGAAGCGATACGAAGCCCAGTGGGCTGAGTAGAACTCCTTATATGGCTCGCGTCGTCATGCACCGCAGGCGCACCTCAAATCGTACATCGTAAATTCGCAAATCGTAAATCATTTAACAACCACTGATATGAAAACAAAACATCTCTTGGCAGCCATTGCAATCCTGCTTTCGTGCCATTGTCTGAACGCTGCCACCGCGCCCAAACGCGAGTTCCGTGCCACTTGGTTAGCCACTGTCAGCAACATCGACTGGCCCCTTACCAAGAACAACGCCGCCGCACAGCAAGCGGAACTTACCACCTACCTCGACCAATGTGCGGCAGGTGGGCTCAATGCCTGCTGTTTCCAAGTGCGTTCTCTCTGTGACGCGCTCTACAAGTCGTCTTACGAACCGTGGGCGGTATGCCTCACTGGCACGCGTGGCAAGGACCCTGGCTACGACCCCCTCGCTTTCGCCATTGAGGAAGCACACAAACGCGGACTCGAACTCCACGTATGGGTCAACCCCTTTCGGATAACCTCTGCTGGCTCTATCCCCTCTTCCGATAAAGTCTATCAGAACTGCAAAGACTACATCCTCAAGTACGACAACGGCTCATTCTCAGGACAAATCCTTGATCCGGGCAACCCCAACGCGCGCGCGTACGTAATAAAGGTGCTGATGGAAATCATTAATAACTACGACGTGGATGGTATCATTATGGACGACTACTTCTACCCTTACGGTGGCACTACTGACGAGGACGCTGTCTCCAAGGCTGCCTACAAACCCGCTGGTATGACCGATGGTGACTGGCGTCGTGACAATGTGGACAAGACTATCAAGGCACTCTACGATGCCATCCAAGCCTCCAAGCCGTGGGTGCGTTTCGGCATGGGACCTTTCGGTATTTGGACTATGCAATCCGCCGTGGCTCAAAAGTATGGCATCTCCCTCCCCGAGGGCATTGTCGGATTGGACGACTACGAGGTTCAAGCCTGCAACACCGTAGAGTGGGTCAAAGGCGGCTATGTGGATTACATCGCCCCGCAACTCTATTGGTCTTCCCAACTCGCAGCCCAATCCTATAGTGTCCTCAACAAATGGTGGGCGCAGGACGTGTGCGAGCATTTCTCCTCACAGCTTCCGGGCAACCAACGGGTTGATTTTTACTCGTCACAAGCAGCATATCATGCCTACGATGGCTATCGCGGCTACGATGACGGAGTAGTGGAAATCCAACGCCAGATAGATTTCAACCGTCAATATGCGCCCTCCACACCGGGCTCTATCTTCTACAATACCCAATCCTACGTGAAGATGTACGCCCAATTGCAGGCATCGCATTTCACCCAACGCGCACTCCCGCCCGCTATGGACTGGAAGGCTACTGCAACCCTTGCCGCACCCTCCGACCTTACATTGTCTGACCATACCCTCACATGGTCGCACCCCTCGGCAGAGCGTTTCACCGTCTATGCTTTCCCAAAAGGCACCGACACCGACGATGCCCTCTCTTCATCGCAATACCTCCTCGGTGTAGTCTATGGCAAATCCTATACGGTTTCCACAATCGCCGACCTCTCCGGCTACACCCTTGCCGTCTGCGCTTACGACCGCTATGCCGTGGAGTACGCACCTGCCCTCTACAACGAAGGCACCACTACGCCCGACATCACATGGGAACTCAATGGCGGCACCGTCTCCGTACCCGTACCCACCAACGCCGAACTCTGGGAAGCATTCATGCCGTACTACAACACCTACTATGCCGGACGCCAGTACATACCTCGCAGTACCCAACCCATAACCAATGTATCTACATTTGCCAATGCTTATATGCAAGAGATAATGACTGACGCCAAGTCCGAATACAAGTGGCTTGGTGATTATATCCTCGTTACTGCTGCCGAGCAAGGCTACACCTTGGATAGTGAGAGCGCATGGCGATGGGCGGTACATGCCTTTTTCAACTGCTCACCTGCCAATTCTCTTAAGGTCAGCACTCCCGACTTCACCACAGCCGGTCAGCCATCCGCATGGGGTGGGTCCTACCAACTCGCCCATGGCGGAGCCGTACTTCCCTCATCGGTCACCGAAACCTACACCCTCCCCACCCCCACCAAAGCGGGTGCCACCTTCCTCGGTTGGTACGACAATCCCCAATTCACAGGATCCCCTCTCACCACCATCCCCGCAGGCTACACAGGCACCCTCTACGCCCGTTGGTCAGAGAATACAGCCACAAATCAAACTTATATAGATAAATCCCAACCCTACCGCATATACGATACTATGGGGCACTGCGTAGGCGATGACATTCACCAATTGGGTGATGGATTGTTTATTATGGTACAAGGCAACTTGATAACTAAGGTTATTCGCTAACAGACGACATCCTTTGCTTATATAGCCACAAAGCGCAATAGGGAAATATCACCGTCTGTTGCACTTGCTTTGCGAGACAGTATAGCCACTATGTTGTCCGATATGCGTATTGCCCAAGCGATACGCTCATTGTCTCCCTCGGAATATACATCTGTACGCAGAAGTACTCCGTCTGCTGTGTACCACAAAGCACAAGTGCGGATTGTATCTTGTATAAAAACCACTATCGCATCACCTATAGACATCACATCTGCCACCTCATAACTCGCCAAAGGTGGTGTATAGGTGGCAAGAACCTTCCCTGTAGCGTCCTTGCGTTGCAGCACTATCGTTGTGTCTGCCGGTGTATGGCGTTTGGGCTTTGGACGTATAGCAATAGTCTCCTCATTCATCTCATCGTAGTAGGAGACGAAACCATTCAGTGTACGGGTTGCGCTGTCAAGCAACACCACTGCCTGCTGATATGCATCCTTTTGCACTTGGCAGAAACGCTGTGCCGCTGCTATCAGGCTATCCTTGTCATTCATTTTTGTTTGGTTCAGGCAGTAACGATACTTCATCATTGCTATACTGTCCAGCCGCTCAGACAGGTCGGAACGGTGCTGCTCGCATACAGGCAGTTCGCAGTAGGTGCGGTATAGCATGGTGAGAGGGGCTACTGCTTCTTGGTGTGTAGAGACAGGACGCAATATACTTGTATCCTGTCGCAGCAGCATAGCGGAATAAGCAAGGTGCTCTATCTGCAGCAGAGAACTCATAGGCGAATGGTAGTCCATACGCTCTATGCGGTTGGGCAGTACAGGATGAGCAACTTCTACGGGCAGGATTTGTCCGTCATAGAACAACTGTGCACATTGTTGCATAATGCGGTGTTCACGTACAATGTCATCGTACAGCACCTGATACACAGAGTCTTGCGCCTGCATAAAGCAGGTAGTCCATGTCCCATAGTCCCACAACGGCACCGTATCTTGCAGGAAATTGGTACTTGTCAGTCCGTCCAAGCGATACAATTCAATGGGGATAAAGACAAAGTGCGGTTCGTATCCGCGAATGGGAGCAACCGTCAAAGCCTGTTGAAACAATGCAATGTCTGTATTTAACTGTTCGGCATAGCGATGAATATCCGTCAGTTGCTGTCGTCCTGCGGAATCTAACATCAGGTGTGCATTCTTCTCGCGGGTATTGTGTTCCATAAACATCGTAAACATACTGCGGCAGGTATTATAATTATCCACCATCCGGTAGAAGCGGTTGTGCAGCGTATCGGTACGTGCAGCCCACAGGAGCACACTGTCCATTCGTGGTTGCAGGTATTCTTTTAATGTCTCTAACGGAAGATGGTTCCCGTGATTAGGTATGTCTGAATATAATTGTGCTTTCTGTGTGGCTTTGGCAGCGAAATGCATACAGTTGCCATAGTATAGTCGCGTCTGATAGTACAGCAGGCTCAGTTCATGGTAGTCGCGTAACGGGTTGTACGTAGGTATCAGCGTATAGGTGATATTGCCCATCTGATAATATACATTAGCCAAAGCGGGATGAGTCTGTTGGTATTCATTCAGTTGGTACAATGCCTCATAAGGCGACAGGCTTTGTGTGCGTTGCAGCAACTCCGTATATTTCTCTTGTGCTGCGGCCGGTACTGCCAACAGAACCATCAGGCAAAGGATATGGCATTTGATGTGTTTCATAATGACAAAGTGTGTGTTTACATATCTGTTACTCGGAATTCTACACGGCGGTTGACAGCTCTGTGTTCGTCAGTGTCATTGGGCACAATAGGTTTGCGCTTGCCATAGCCTATCGATGTGATACGCTCGGGAGCGATACCGTGGCTCACAATATAGTCCATAGCCGCTTGTCCGCGTAGTGTTGACAAGCGGTCGTTATAGGCATCCGTACCGCGGTCATCGGTATGTGCCGAGAGTTCTATGCGGAGGTCGGGGTTGTCCTGTAGCAAAGCGACTACCCGTTCCAACTCCGGGTATGAACTTTCGGTCAGTTGGTGTGAGTTGTACTCAAAGGTGATGTTACGCAGTTGTAGTATGGCATCTTTGTGTATTGCGCGCATAGGAATGGTGACAGTTACCACTTGCCGCGGCTCAGGTATAGTCAGCAGTGTATCTGCATAGAAATAGCCTACTGCTGATGTCGTAATATGGTAGGTATTATCCCGTATGGCTTGTGCGGTATAAGCATTGTGCACAGGTGTAGCGATTATCTGCTCCCGACGGGTGGTGTTGTTCAGCACTACCCGTCCGCTGTCAATAGTCCTACCTGTCTCGCTATCCACGATGTATATCTGCGTCTTGTTTCTGCCGGCACGCATGGGGATGTCCAGTTCGGTATGTGTAAACCGCACTTGCTTGGCTGTATTCAGGTACAATGTAGTATCTTCGAATGCACGTCTGCTGAATGTGATAGCATAGTCTTGCCCGATAGGCAAGGTAAAATCCACGCCTCCGATAGAATCACGCAGGCAACGGACAGGAATAGCCTTACCTGTCTTTTTATCAGCGAATACGATGCGTTCTGCTTGCAAAGGGGTAAAGAGTTCGCTGTCGAAAGTACTGATATGGATATTCAGTGCATTAAGGAGACTCACATCTTGTTTTTGCTCGGGGTAACCCGTCAGTTTGGTACAATCAATGTCCAGGTAGTAGTGCGAGTGGTTAGGGGCTGTGTAATCAATCGTGTACTTGTCGCCTTGCTGTAGGGCAATGCGGTACTTACCCGTTACGGCGTCACTCTTTGCCGTACAAAGCAGTTGTGCAGTGATAGCGTTGTACACGTATATCTGTCCCTCTATGGGGTGCCCTGTCTGCTCATTGCGCAGTGTCCCGCTCAAGGTCAGGAAAGAAGATGGTTGCCATTGCTTGTCCAAAGGCATGGTACGACTTTGGGCTGCGGTTGTTCCGTGTACTGTTTCCTCCACGGAGTAGTGCAGGTTGTGCGGTACCACCTTATCCGTATAGGGAGCATAAGCAGACTGCTCCATAGCGGAATCAAGTATCTGCGGCAGGTACCAGTTGTGGGCATCTATGCGGCGTGTCCCGTATAGGGCATAGTGAGCATTGCGCTTGCCCTCACCCACGCGGCGGGCAAACAGCAGCACACGATTGTCCGCCAGTATCAAAGGCGATATATCATCATCCGAAGCGATAAGAATAGGTGCTACATCTTCCCACTTGTCCAATATGCGTTGGGCACAATAGAGTACGTTCTTGTCTGTTGACTTCTTCTGTTTCGGGTCTGCTGCCGTATGCCGCACGAAATACAATGTCTGTTCATCACTGCTGATACTTGGCCACAACTCGTCTTCTGCCGTGTTAATATCCTTAGGGAGACGGACAGGCGCAAGCCATATACCGCCACGTGCCTCAGATACATAGATATCATATCGGTTGTCATGCGGTGCCTTGGCTGAAAAGTATATGTGCAGCGAGTCAAAACTCATGGATTGGTGCTGTATGTCCCAACCCTGCTGTATGTACTTGAGCAGTTCATTACCGATATGCGTATCGCGCTGCGCAATCATATCGCTCACATCCGTGAGTAGTAATAGTGCCATTATGCACCATTTCATCGGGTTCCTTCGCTTGATATGTATCATAATGTTTTGATGTAAAATGCTTCTCGGTTGTGTATGCTATAGCCATTTAGCCAGTGTATCATAGTATTTGGGTGATACAGGTACTGCTTTGACATTGGGCGTGTCTAATTCAGCATTTATCATACCTTCTTTGTCACGGCGCAATACCTTTACATGCTGCGGGTTGATGTAGTAACTGCGTTGGCAGCGTACCATGCCATACTTCTGCATCATAGGTTCCAACGCTTTCATAGAGGAACGCAAGGCATATTCTTTCAGTCGTTCACCATCCAAGTAACAGATATTCACGTAGTTCTCATTGGCAGCAATATACAGCACTGCTGACGGTGCTATCATCAGTTTGAGCCGTTGGGTGCTGTCCATAAAGCGCATGAGACTGTCGTCCTGCGGTATGTTTTCGCTGTTCTTACCTGCTAACGCAACTGCCAAATCAAATATGATATAAGGATATATCGTTATAAAGAAAAGATAGAAAGCACACCACCCAAGTACCCAGAAATAGGAGAAATCTCCATGATACATCAGGCTGATATACAATGCACTGAACAGGCTCATACTTACTATCTCCGCCATTTCCCATGCTGCATATTTCAGCCATGTCATTTGCAGTTGCCTGTACAGACATAGCAGCAATACTCGCGACAATATCATTACTCCCAGCAGGATACACATAACAATGGTGGTGTTGAAACTCAGCATATCGCGTCCCATCTCCAATAATGCGACTACGCTATGCGGTTTGTAGAGCAATACAAAGCCGAGACAGAACACAGGTATCCCCAAGATGTAGATGATATTGTACTTGAGCGAACCGAATATCATAGGCAATTTTTCCATATTTCAGCACGTTAAAATCGTTGTTTTTTAGTCATATTCTGTATAGTGACGAAATGATGTATCACTTATATTTTGTCACAAATACGTTATATTTGTCCCTATATAAGCATTTTCCACAAAAACTATGCCGTAATATCACAACTATTTTCGCACGTACTATGCGGGTAGTAATTTTGCACCCGAAATCACGCTTACGGTGTGTGAACAGAATGCAAATACAGAACAACAGAAACAAGCAAATTATGAAATTAGCAGCATTAGGCGACTCCATCATTCGCGGGGTCATACTCAAGGCAGAAGGATTGCGCGAGCGTTACGCGTTGTCGGATAAGAATATCGTGGACCGTTGCGGCGAGAGTCTTAACAGTGAGGTTGTCAATCTCGGCAAGATGGGGTGTACTATAGAGAACGGTGAGCGTATATTGGATAAGTCTATTCTCAAGTTAGACGGAGCCAAATACGTACTTCTCGAGTATGGTGGCAATGACAGTGACTATGATTGGCGTGCGATTGCGCAATCCCCTGACGAGCCACACCTGCCACGTACCCCATTGGATACATACGAGTCCACATACGAGCGTGTTATCAGGAAAGTACGGGAAGCAGGATGTATTCCTCTGGTACTGTCTCTTCCGCCTATGGACGCTGAACGTTATTTCCGTTTTTTCACGGCAGGTATGGCAGAAGAGCAAAAGGCGAATATACTGCGCTGGTTGAGCGGTTCGACCAATACTATTATGTCCGGACATGAACTCTATAATATGGCAACGTGGAAAGTGGCACAGCGTACCGATGCCCAATGGATAGACATCACATCCGACTTGCTGATAGGGCACCAGTATCGTCGTTATCTGTGCGATGACGGTATTCACCCCAATGAGCAAGGGCAAGCACGCATTGCCGATATGATATTGCAAGCGATATAGGCAGGAGTGATATTGCTTTCGCATACTCTCGTTATTCTCCTGATATTGACGGCTTAATCACAT
>DJSG01000050.1 GCA_002440265.1 Bacteroidales bacterium UBA6340
TATTGTGGGCGTAGGAAATTTGAGGAGGTCTGACACTAGTACGAGAGGACCGTGTTGGACGAACCTCCTGTGCATCGGTTGTTCCGCCAGGGGCATTGCCGAGTAGCAGCGTTCGGTTCAGATAAGCGCTGAAAGCATCTAAGCGCGAAGCTGGCTCCAAGATTAGATTTCCATTGAGGGTCGTTGTAGACTACGACGTAGATAGGCTGCAGGTGTATAATGGTGACATAAAGCCGAGCAGTACTAATTGCCCGAAATCTTTTTCTGCAAGAAATACAACTTCTGCAAGGAAGTGCAAACATCGAAAGGTCATAAATTCTACATCAATATGTCAACCCCATAATTTGCGTTGCATAAAGAGATAAGTGAGGTTATAGGCAAGGATTGATAGGAAATGCGTATCAGTAAATGCAATTAACTATTAATTATTACCTATTACTTATTGGGCAATCGCAGATTGCGAAACAAATTGAGGTGGTTATAGTGCTGAGGTCCCACCCCTTCCCATTCCGAACAGGGTCGTTAAGCTCAGCCGCGCCGATGGTACTGCGTTTGTGGGAGAGTAGGTAGCCGCCATTTTCAGGAGTCTTGAGAGAAATCAAATATCTCAAGACTCCTTTGTTTGTTGTGAGGGAAAACGACGCAGTTCGCATCGTCAGAAATAGTCTTTTCCCCTGAAGTTGTTCTTTACTACAGAAAGTACCGAAAGTGACAAATCGCACCAATAAGTAACAGAAACTACCGGTAACGCTCAATGGCTTCTCTGTTTGTAGTATCTTTGCATCGTGATTAGAGGTAGGTATAAAAAACAATAAATTTGCTTGTTTGTGTTTTTTTACGTACCTTTGCAGTCCGTTTCCTGAATAGTTTTGAAATAATATAAATAGACAAATGAAAAGAACAATGTTACTATTGTGCAGCCTGTTGGCTGCTATCACAATCGGAGCCGCAGAGACAAAAGAGGTCAATGCTGTTTATGCATGGGTGAATGGGACAAGTAAGTGCTACCGTTTGTCAGATATGCCCATGATTAGTTATGAGAATGAAGGTGTAGTGTTGAGCATTGGCGGAGTGGAGCAGTTGCGCGTCTACGCAGACGACATTGAACAATTGACTATCACCTATGGCGTGTATAAGCCCGACCCCAATCCATCTACCAATGCTGAACAGACGGAATTGTCACCTGTGCGTAAGGTAGGTAAATATATCATCGGTGGTCAGTTGATTATCGTGATAGACGGAGTACAGTATGACACAAATGGGCATACATTGAAAATAAATAATTAAGAATAAAGGATTTATTATAGCATATAAGCAATATGAAGAAGTTTTATTTGTTATTGACAGCAGCATTGTGTGGTCTACTGTCAGCGAGTGCACAAACCAATCAAGTGATTTGGATGAATGGACGTGCCGTGGTAGGACAGTCTATAGGTCAAGTAGATAGTATTAAGTATGGGACTATGGAGGGTGTTGATACTCTGCGTTTAGTATTGCCGCGTACAGTAGTATTGCACGACACAGATGTGAATGAGACTAATAGAAATGAAGTCATCAAGGTCGTGCGTGATACAGTAATCAAGGAGGTGATAAAGATAGTCCATGATACAGTTTATGTCAATACGTCCGGCGAAGTTTTTGCCAACACATTCTCGATAAGTGCTATCGATAAGCAGAAGCGTCTCTTCTCCGGTAATCTACTTTATGGATTGAAGTCCCAATATTTATAATGGCAAGATATGGCACACTTTGATATGAAGAAGTTCTTCTTTCTGTTGACGGTAGCAATATGTGGTCTGTTGCCGGCGATGAATGCACAAACCAATCAGATCACCTGGGTTAATGGACGTGCCGTAATAGGACAGTCTGTAAATCAGGTGGATAGTATCAAATATGGCACGATGAATGAGGCGGATGTGCTATACCTGATGCTTTCGCGCAAGATGGTTGTGCATGATACCATTATCACAGATACCGTAGTGGTACGCGATACCATTCATATCCCTACAGATACTATTATGGGCGTTTTTTCTGTGGCTCCGAACAAGAGTGTCTGCTTCGCCAAAGGGAACCTGCAATATACACAGAGTACCAAGACATGGTCATTTGCTGAACATCAGTATGATATGATTGGTGCCAATAATGTGATCGACGGCAATTTGGCGGATAAAATAGACCTCTTCGGCTACAGTGGTAGTACGGGGGTTAAGTGGGGTATCAGTACTTCAACCAATAATGCTGATTATAGCGGCAGTTTTGTGGATTGGGGCACGAATATCATTGGCTCAGAGGCTCCGAATACATGGCGAACACTGACCTTGGACGAATGGCACTACCTGTTTCAGCACACAAGTTGGACGATGGCAACGGTCAATGGCACATTAGGCTTCATGCTTCTGCCTGCCGGTTTCATCGCCCCTGACGGGATGGCGGTAAGTATTTTGAGTGAGGGCATTACATCTGATACTGATTTCCGCAAAGATTTCAGCAAGACTGCCTATTCTTCGAATGTTTATACCGTAAGTCAATTCTCGCAGTTGGAGTCCATCGGCGTAGTCTTCCTTCCCTCTGCAGGCTACTGCCTCGGCACAACTGTTGGCGCTGTCGGGACAGATGGCAACTATTGGTCGGCTACTACCGGTCGTGAAGATATTGCAGCGGGCATGTATATCATCGCAACGAGAGTGGACGCAAATAGTTGGTATGACCGCGGTTGTGGTCGATCGGTGCGCTTGGTGCATGATGTTGAGTGAATAAATCGTTAATGTAATAAAAATCACATACAATGAATATGAAAATGTTATTTCTGTCGTTCGCAGTGGCTTTGTGCTGCCTGTCATCGGTGAATGCACAGACCAATCAAGTGATATGGCTGAATGGCAATGCCGTAGTTGGACAGTCTATCAATCAGGTGGATAGTCTGAGCAATGCTGTCATACAGGATGCGGATACGTTGTGCCTTCTATTGCCGCGTATGGTGGTGGAGCGCGATACGGTTACGATAAACAAGGTGATATATGAGACTGTCTTTATCCGAGACACGGTCAAGGCAGACATGCCCGATATGCCTGAAGGGGCTTTGAACGGTGCGTTTTCTGTGTCGGAAGACAAGAAGGTGCGTTTCTCGCATGGTAACCTGTAATACACGCGGAGCACACAGACATGGTCGTTTGCCGAGCATCAGTATGACATAATAGGAACAGACAATGTAACGGGAGGTCAGGTTACTTTTGATGCAAAAAAAGGGTATGAGACAGTTGGTGCCACCGCATTGGCAGATAAGATAGACTTGTTTGGTTGGAGTGGCAGTACTGGTAGTGCCAAGTGGGGTGTCAGTACATCTACAGATGAGACAGATTATAGTGGCGATTTTGCAGATTGGGGTGCCAATATAGGGGATGGAAAGACTTGGTACACATTGTCTAAAGATGAATGGGAGTACGTACTCGATGGACGTACAAATGCTACCAACCTAAATGGTGCTGCTCGTATCAATCTGAATGACGAGGGTACAGAATACATCAATGGTGTTGTCTTGTTGCCCGATGATTGGACTTGTCCTGCAGGAGTCACCTTTAAGCCCGGTTTTTCGAATGGGCTCAGTGGTGTGCAAGTTTTTGCTGATTACCAACAGATTAGTCTGTCGGTTTGGCAGCAATTGGAAGATGCTGGTGCTGTCTTTTTTCCTGCTACAGGTTACCGTCATGCTTGTATAGATGTGATGCAGGTACAATATGAAGGTTATTATTGGTCGGCTACATTTGACACGGTTTATTATCCTGATGATGAGGGTGGCTCCACTTCTGTTGAGTATTATTATGCAAATTTATATTCTACTGATACAAGAGTATCTGATATGTGGGTTTTTACGGGACTTGCCGTCCGTCTGGTGACGAATGTGAAGTAACGAGATTCTGAGATACAGATAACAGGAGACCGCTCAAGGGATTGGGTGGTCTTCTGTTTTGTATGTGACATTCTGCTTGATGACGACGCGAGCCGCGTCGTCTCCCATGCATAGCGTTGTCTCCCATACATAGTGTTGTCCCCCATGCAGAGCAGCGTCCCCCAAAGTAGGGTAGAGTGGTACGGATGACGGAAGGTTGGGATGGTGGTATTATGATAATTTAACAAATGTACAAATGTAAGGTGTGAAACAGGGGACGATTTGTTGGTGTTTGCCCGAAGTTCTCTCGAAGTTCTCTCGGGGATATGTGCATATTGGTGCGTTGTGATTTATTTTAATCAATGCGCTTCCAGCCAGTTTTTGCCCACACCGCAATCGGCAATGAGAGGCACGGTCAGATGCACCACATTCTGCATCTCGTCCACCACCAGGGCACGGGCTCGCTCCGTCTCGGCAGCGGGGACGTTGAAATTGAGTTCATCATGCACCTGCATAATCATCTGCGTCTGCATGCCCTCCTCTTTCAGACGGCGATGGATACTGACCATAGCCATCTTGATAATGTCCGCTGCCGTTCCCTGAATGGGTGAATTGACGGCATTGCGCTCGGCAAACGAACGCACCGTGGCGTTGTGCGAGAGGATGTCGGGCAAGTAGCGTTTGCGCCCGAACAAGGTGACGGCATAGCCATGCTGACGGGCAAACTCTTTCTGCTGCTCAATATATTGTACCACACCCGGAAAAGCGGCAAAATAGTCGTCTATCAGTTGCTTTGCCTCGCTGCGCGGACAATCTAATTGCTGTGCCAATCCGAAAGCCGAAATTCCGTAGATAATACCGAAATTGGCTGTTTTGGCGCGACGGCGTTGGTCTTTTGTCACCTGTCCGATGGGGACGCCGAATATCTTGGCCGCCGTGGCTGCGTGGATATCCTGCCCTGAGCGGAACGCCTCAAGCAGGTGCGGGTCCTGCGAGAAATGCGCCATCAGACGCAACTCGATTTGCGAGTAGTCGGCCGACAGAAATACGCAGCCGTCATCGGGTATCACCGCGCGCCGAATCAACTGCCCGCGCTCCGAACGGACAGGCAGGTTCTGCAGGTTGGGGTTAGAGGACGAGAGACGCCCTGTCGCTGTAACGGTTTGGTTATAAGTGGTGTGTATCTTGCCGTCCTTTGGGTCAATATAGGTTGGAAGGGCAACTATATATGTTGAAATCAGTTTCTTGAGTTCGCGGTAATCAAGTATCTTTCCTACGATAGGATGACGGTCCTTGAGTCCGAGAAGCACCTCCTCTGAGGTGGAATACTGCCCCGTCTTGGATTTCTTCGCCTTTGGGTCAAGATGAAGCGTATCGAACAGCACTTCGCCCACTTGGCGTGGTGAGTTGATATTAAATGGCTTGTCGGCGAGTGTGTATATCTGCTGTTCAATGCCTTGCAGTTCCGTGGTCAGTTGCTGCTCGGCTTGGTGGAGCATAGGCACATCAATGCGCACGCCCGCCTGCTCCATATCGCGGAGCACCTGCACCAGTGGCAGTTCCACCTCGTTGTAGAGGTTCCACAACGCCGAGTCCGCCTTCAATGCCGCCCAATCAACGGGTACATTGGGATTATAGGACACTTCGGGATTGAGCAGATAAGAGGCAAGACGTGCAGACACATCAGAGACCTCCCCTTCCCCTCCTTCAGAGGAGGGGCTTTGCAGATACTCCGAATTTCCCTCCTCTGAAGGAGGGGTTGGGGAAGGTCCAAACAAATCAAGGGTTTGCTCTATGGGCTGTTGTCTCTTACCCGTATTGTTGAACCCTCTCTCTGAGGGGGCAGGGGGAGTCGTTGGGGTCGGACTCTTTTTGAGCAGCGAATTAAACTCCAAACTCTGATAGATAGGTGCCAGTTTGTCCCAATTGCGCGGTTTGAGGAGCAGAGCATCCTCGTCCAAGTCGATAGGCACGTCGGTGCGGATGGTGGCAAGGAAACGCGAAAAACGTATCTGCTCTGCCTGTGTTTCCACCTTTGTTTTCAGAGCCCCCTTGAGTTCGCCGGTATGTGCAAGCAGGTTGTCTATCGAACCGAACTGCTGCAATAATTGCACCGCCGTCTTCTCTCCCACACCTTTGCAACCGGGGATATTGTCGCTGGCATCTCCCATCAGTCCGAGCAAGTCTATCATCTGCAACTGATTGGTCAGTCCGTACTTGGCGCATACCTCTGCGGGGCCGAGTTTCTCGAAACCGCCCGTGTGGCGCGGACGATATATGGAGATATGTTCCGTAACGAGTTGCCCGTAGTCCTTGTCGGGGGTCGCCATATAGACCTCAAAGCCTGTCTCTTCCGCTTTCTTGGCGAGAGTGCCGATGACATCGTCCGCCTCGAACCCTTGCACCTCAAGAACAGGGATATTCATTGCCATGAGAATATCCTTAATCACAGGCACGGCACGCCGAATATCTTCGGGTGTCTCTTCCCGTTGCGCCTTGTACTGCTCGTATGCCTCATGGCGGAACGTAGGACCATGCGGGTCAAATGCCACTCCGATATGCGTGGGGGCGACACGCTTCAACACGTCGTCCAATGTGACTACAAAACCGAATATGGCAGAGGTGTTCTCCCCGCGCGAGTTCATCCGCGGCGTACGGATAAAAGCATAGTACGCGCGATATATCATCGCGTATGCGTCTATGAGCAACAAGGTCTTTTTCATTGGTCAGTTATGCGTATCCTGCAGATGGTTTGTGCATTGTACTCCATCGTGGCATTCGTTTGGTCCGCAAATGTATGAAAAAGATTTGAGATAGGCAAGAGAGAAGTGCTATTTGCTATAAATTCAACGAAAACATAATATCACATGAATAGGTTTGTGCGGAATAGGAAAAGTCTATGTGTTGCAGATATGTAAAAAAGTTTGTAACTTTGCACCGCAAAGGCTTGTATGGGTATCGTTTTTTTGGGGAGGGGCGTCTTACTGACAGACAAGAATACTTCTGACAATGCCCTGTTTGGCGAGCCTGAGCGCATGTTGTTAAAAGCGTTTATTGACGCTTGTTTTGACTCCTTGAAATCCGGCAGATTTCACTCGTTCAAAGCAAGAATGCAGTAAACGTTCATTGGTGTGTATATTACACCTGTTTGGGTGTATGTACATATCGGCGTGGACGTTGTTGCTTATTCTTACGAGAAGGGTCTTGCCGGAACCTCAAGGAGAAAGAATGAGCGGGAATGAGGTACCACGCTTCTTTTTTATACTAACGGGGCAGGTGAGGTGCCGCCTCCCACCAAAACATCTATACAATGAACAAACGATTTATCTTGTTTGTATGTCTGCTATGCAGTTTCCCGCTCATGGCAGACCGACTTGTGGTGGAGCACCGCGATGCGAGTGCCGACTACAAAGAAGACATTGCCGCCATCGGCAAATGGGTCTTCGTCAATAACCGTATCCAACTGCTTGACCACGAGGGTTATCTGTTGGGAGAAGAGTACATGGAAAACATTGTCAAAATCACCTTCTCCGAAACATCGCCTGTGCCCACCTCTACAGACGAGGCACTGCTGGCACAACCCGACACACAGCCTGGCACACAGCCCGGCACGGTCATCGTCTATCCCAATCCTACGCATGAGATGCTCTGCGTGCAAGGCGTGCCGGACGACACCACCCTGCGGGTGTACTCCACCACAGGGCAGTTGCTCACCACGGCACAAGGCACACAAATCAATGTCGGACACCTGCCCTGCGGCACCTACCTCCTACAGATAGGCACCCAAGTACTACGGTTTATCAAGGAATAAACGACTCCCCCAACTGACTCTCCACCGACTCCCCCAACCCCCTCAGAGAGGGGGCCCGACGGAAGTGAAGTCTATCAGACTTGAGCCCCTCCTTTGGAGGGGTTGGGGAGGTCTAACAAATGTATAACAAATAAACAAAATCCTCTCTATTGAGCCCCTCCTTTGAAGGAGGGGTTGGGGAGGTCCAGAATTATGAAGAGATTTATTTTATTGGCGACTATGTTCGCCGCAACGCTGAGTGTCTCGGCACAACACAAGATGCAGGTTTGGCAAGACGGTACTCCGATTGAGTACACCACCACAGCCATTGACTCTGTCACTTTCCTGAATATCACCCCGTCTCCCGAACCGCCGCAGACATACAGGAATGGCATACTTCCCGCCGTGTTCGCGGTATCCGATTCAACGTACGTACAGTTTTCACAAGGCAACTTGCAGTACAATGCCGGTAATGGCAGAGTGCACGTCTGCGCCGACTATTCGCTCCTGCAGGGTACGTGGCGTTTTGCCCGTAAGCAATATGACTATATCGGCGAGGGAAACCTGCGTATGTCCAAGGATTACAACGGGTGGACTGATTTGTTCGGTTGGGGTACAAGTGGTTGGAATAGCGGTGCGGTGTGCTATGAACCATGGTCGGTTTCTGCGGAAGGCACAGACTATGCACCCGACAAAAACAGCACCAACTCCCTCACTCAGCAGTATGCGTTTGCCGATTGGGGTGTGTATAATGCCATCAGCAATGGTGGTGACAAGCCCCGTATATGGCGCACGTTGTCTGCGGAGGAATGGAAATATCTGCTGATGCACTGCCGTTGGACAATGGCGAAAATAAAAACAGGCGAAAGTTTCACACTCGGACTGATGCTGCTACCTGCTAACTTCGTTTGTCCTGCCGGCTTGTCAATGTCTGCAACCACCCCGGACAACTCAACCACCTTTGAGTGGGAGTTCACCACAGAGAGTTATGCGGATAATGTTTACACAGAGGAGCAGTTTGCTTTGTTGGAGAGTGCAGGTGCTGTGTTTATGCCTTGTGGCGGCTCCCGCTGGGAAACCTCATTCATCAATACACTTGGCACATTTGGGTTGTACTGGAGCACGAGTGTTTCGGATATATCTTCTATTGCCACGATTGCGGCATCGTTATTGCAGTTTAATGATACATCGGTACACGCTACTGCTGGTTATCGTCGCAGTTTCGGTCGTTCCGTCCGCTTGGTGCGTGACACGGTAGGGTATGTTCCTGACACTACGACTCCGTCAGATGCCCTCACCGGTGCTTTCTCTGTGAGCGCGGACAAACAAGTGCGTTTCTCCAAGGGCAATTTGCAATATCAAGCAAATACCAAGACATGGCGTTTTGCCGAGCACCAATATGATTATATCGGTAGTGATAACGCCAATATCTCCGATACTTACACAGGCTGGATAGACCTCTTCGGTTGGGGAACAGGCAACCACCCCACCTATACAAATACGGACAAGAACGACTATCAAACCTTTGTGGATTGGGGAAACAACACGATAGGCACCGATGATCCCCATATATGGCGCACATTATCCGGCAATGAATGGTATTACATCTTCTATACCCGCGCTAATGCACACAAACTCTTTGCTTTGGGAACTGTGAATGGTATAAGAGGTACTATTCTGTTACCCGACGGGTGGGTTGCACCAAACGATATTCTTTTTGCTCCGAGTACAGAGAAGGGATTGTCTGACCAAAATGGTTTCTATTACAATTTTAATGGTGATAATTACACCCACAATACTTACACTCTTTCCGATTGGCAGAAGATGGAGTCGGCAGGTGCCGTATTCCTTCCTGCTGCAGGACACCGTTGGGGCAAGGACGTGTACAATGTACAGAATATGGGGCTCTATTGGTCAAGTATAACGTACGATGAGAGTAATTCGCAAAACCTGTTCTTCAACGGTGACGACCTAAGTCCCCAGACCAAAGACAATCGTGGAGGCGGATTCTCGGTGCGTCTTGTGCAAAATGTGAAATAAGCAAACATATCATTCCCAAAGCAGACACCTAATTATGGGTGTTCTGTCTTGGATTATGCCATCGGCTGCCTATCACGGGTAGCCGATGTTTTTATAATACAAAATTCGCCCATATATATTAACAAAACAATCAATTACACGGCAACTAACGAACTCCGCATGAGACGTGGACACCCGTCCGCAGTTTGACGGAGAACCGATAATGGAATTAATGGCTAATTCGTGGATAATTATATGTTTCTCAATGTTTTAATGGCACTTTAATGGCGTTTAATGGAGTCTCGTGCACGACAATGCATTAACGGTCAATTACACGGTCATTAACGGAACCCTGTACCCGATAATGCTTTTATAAGTTTCTTTGTATAGCTGTTAATGGAGCCTCTGCCTCATTATGTATTAACGAGAAATTACACGGTCATTAACGGAGACTTGTGCCCGACATGCTTTTATACAATGGTTTTTAATGGAGACATATCGGCGTTTTATGGAGCCTTGGCATACAAATTGAAATGTAACTTTTGTTAAGGCTTACGTTGTTGGAAAAGTGTAGGGAAAGTGGCGAAAAAATGAAGATTTTTTGGCATTGAGCATCAGTAGGTTACAAGCCGAAAATGCAAAATGCACCATTTTGGCGAAAAAACGAAAATAAATTTGGATTTCAGACGATTTTGTATTATCTTTGTACTCTAAATTGAGAAGCGTATGTATATAGTGTTGACGATTGTGTTGATAGTGTTTGGAGTTCTGATGATGGTGGCGGAGTTGTTTCTGCTGCCGGGGTTCGGCATCGCAGGTGTGTGTGGGTTGGCAAGTCTGGCGGGTAGCGTGGTGGTGGCATACCTGAAGTTGGCACCTGTGTATCCGTGGGCAGGGCACGTGACCTTGGCAGCATGCATCGTGCTGACGGCGGTGGCTGTATATGCCTTTATCAAAAGCCACGCCATTGAAAAGATGGCGTTGGATACGACGATAGACTCCAAGGTAAACTTGGCTGACCCCGGAAAGAAAATTGAGAACCTTGAGAAAGCCGCGGGGAAAATGGAAGCAATGGGGCAGAAGAACTCCGGCGAACAGAGGAATGAACATGAATTATCATGTAATTAACATGCAATTAACCATTAATTGAGCTGAGTATTAACCATTAAATAGATAGAAACTATGGACCCGATTACGATTGTTGTGATTGCGATTATCGTCGTGTTGCTGGCGATATTCTTTTACTATGTGCCCTTCATGCTGTGGATAAACGCTGGCGTGAGCGGCGTGCATATCTCGCTGGTGCAGTTGTTCCTGATGCGTATCCGCAAGGTGCCGCCTACAAAGATTGTGAACTGCATGATTGAGGCGCACAAAGCCGGACTGACGGATGTGAAACGCGACGGACTGGAGGCGCATTACCTGGCAGGCGGACACATAGAGCGCGTGGTGCATGCACTGGTGAGTGCGAGCAAAGCCAATATCCCGCTGTCGTTCCAAATGGCGACTGCCATTGACTTGGCGGGACGCGATGTGTTTGAGGCTGTGCAGATGTCGGTGAACCCGCGTGTGATTGATACACCGCCCGTGGCTGCGGTTGCCAAGGATGGTATTCAGTTGATAGCCAAGGCGCGTGTGACGGTGCGTGCGAATATCCATCAGTTGGTGGGCGGTGCCGGTGAGGACACCGTGTTGGCACGTGTGGGCGAAGGTATCGTGAGTTCGATTGGCTCGGCGGACAGCCACAAGCAGGTGTTGGAGAACCCCGACAGTATATCCAAATTGGTGCTGTCCAAAGGGTTGGACGCGGGTACGGCATTCGAGATACTGAGTATTGATATTGCCGACATTGACGTGGGAAAGAACATCGGTGCGCAGTTGCAGATGGACCAAGCCGAGGCAGACAAGAATATCGCGCAGGCGAAAGCCGAGGAACGTCGTGCAATGGCGATTGCCAATGAGCAGGAGATGAAAGCGAAGGCTCAGGAGGCACGTGCAAAAGTGATTGAGGCAGAGGCACTTGTGCCACAGGCGATGGCAGAGGCGTTCCGCAACGGGAACCTCGGAATCATGGACTACTACCGTATGCAGAATATCCAAGCCGACACGACGATGCGCGAGGCGATAGGCAAACCTGCGGAGGGTAAGAAGAAATGAGCAAGCCGTTTCGGGTAGCCCTGTTGCAGTATCCTATCGCGTGGGCGGACAAGGCTACCAATCTGCGCGAGACGACAGAACGCATTGCCACATTGGCTGGAAAGGCTGATGTGGCATTGCTGCCTGAGATGTTCTCAACGGGCTTCTGTACAGACCGTCCCGACCTCGCCGAGACTATGGACGGGGAGACAATGAGGACACTGCGGGCGGTTGCTAATCAATATGATATAGCCATTGCGGGGTCGTTTATCTGTCGTGATGGGGAAGGGCTGAAGAATCGCGGTTTCCTGATGAGACCGCACGCGGAAGTGCAGGTGCAGGACAAGCGGCATCTGTATGCACACGGTGGAGAGGACAGGTTCTTTACGGCAGGAGAGACACGGCAAGTGTTTGAATACAAGGGCGTTAAGATGCAGATGTTGGTGTGCTACGACCTGCGGTTTCCTGCGTGGGCACGCAACCATTCGGGCAGTGACTATGACATCTTGCTGGTTTGTGCCAACTGGCCGGAGATACGTATTCAGTACTGGGATGCGTTGGTAGCAGCGCGAGCCATTGAAAATCAATGCTATATCGCTGCGGTGAACCCCGTGGGCGATGATGCGTTGGGGCTGCACTACAACGGACATTCGGTGGCGTACGACACTCGTTTGCAGGCGATTGCACAGTTCGATGACGATGAGGAAGGTGTGCGTATTGCGGAGTTTGACATAGACGCGCTGCACCATTTCCGTGAGGCATTGCCGCTGTGGAAGGATGTGGACGTATTTGAAATACGCACAGAAAGAGGGAAATATACATTAGTTACCGCGAATTAGCCATTAATTTCAGGAGGGGTGTTTGCGGTAATATGAATAGGTACAGATGGTTGATTATCAATGGGAAATAACCACTCTAACGCCAGAGCAGCAGGATGCGCAGATGCGGTTGGAACATGACCTGAACATCAGTGCGGCGTCGGCGCGAATGTTGGTGGTGCGGGGCATAGAGACTGCCGATGCGGCGCGTGAGTTTGTGCGCCCGTCGCTGGACAGGTTGCACGACCCGATGCTGATGCGCGATATGGACAAGGCTGTGGAACGCCTGACACGTGCTGTTTCCAAGGGGGAGAATATCCTGATATATGGCGATTACGATGTGGACGGCACCACGGCGGTGGCGTTGATGTACCGATTTCTGCACCCATTGACCGAGCATATAGATTACTATATACCGGACAGATATACAGAGGGTTATGGCATTTCGTTCCGCGGGATAGACTATGCTGAGGAACACCGGTGTAGTCTGATTATCGCACTGGATTGCGGCATCAAGGCGGTGGATAAAGTGGAGTATGCCAACGGAAAGGGCATCGATTTCATCATCTGCGACCACCACACGCCGGGTGATACGCTGCCTCAGGCGGTGGCTGTGCTGAATATGAAACGTGCTGACTGTGCGTATCCTTACAAGGAATTGTCGGGGTGCGGCGTGGGGTTCAAGTTGGCGCAGGCATACACGCAGCAGCATCACCTGCCGAAAGAACATTTGGTGCCGTTGCTCCAACTGTTGGCTATGTCCATAGCCTCTGACATTGTACCGATTACAGGCGAGAACCGTATCTTGGCTTACTTTGGTATCCGCCAACTCAACCGCCACCCCTTTGCAGGGCTGACGGCACTCATGCAGGTGGCGGGTATCGAACAGGGGCGACTGAATATCAATGACTTGGTATATAAGATAGGTCCCCGTATCAACGCCAGCGGACGTATGAAGTCTGGCAGCGAGGCGGTGAGCCTGCTTATCACTGATGACCTCGCGCAGGCACAACGGCAGGCAAGCGAGATAAACACCTACAATACCGAGCGGCATGACTGCGACACCGAGACCACCCGACAAGCCCTTGACATGCTTGCCGCCGACCCCGATAATGCGCAGAAACACTCCACGGTGGTCTATTCGCCGGAGTGGCACAAGGGTGTGGTAGGCATTGTGGCATCGCGTCTGACGGAGTCGTACTACCGTCCGACCATCGTGCTGACGGCAGGTGAGAACGGTATCATCTCCGGCTCGGCGCGTTCGGTAGGAGGCTTTGACATCTACTCTGCCATCGACTCGTGTCGCGACTTGCTGACGAACTTCGGAGGGCATGTGTTCGCTGCGGGACTGAGCATGGAAGCGAAGAACCTGCCCGAGTTCCGCCGACGCTTTGAGGAGTATGTGCGCACGCATATCCGTGAGGACCAACTGCAGCCGACCCTGCATATCGAGGCAGAGATACAACTCGCCGACATCGATACGCAGTTCTTCAATATCCTGCGGCACATGGAGCCTTTCGGACCGGGCAACCCGCGTCCGATGTTCGTGACACGCCGCCTTATCAACAACCGCAGCACCCGCGCAGTGGGCAAGAACAACGAGCACCTGCGTCTGGACGTGACCGACCGTACTGCCGCCATCACGGGCATCGCTTTCGGGCGTGCCGACATGGAGATGCACCTGCGCAACGGGCTGCCCGTGGACATCTGCTACGAATTAGACGAGAATACATTTCACAACAAAACGACCATCCAAATGATGGCTCAAGACATCAAATTATGTTCAACGAACGAGACACCCAAGGTCCCCGCCTCAGGCGTGGCAGTATCGAAGTAGTGTGCGGCAGCATGTTTTCGGGCAAGACCGAAGAACTAATCCGCCGTATGAAACGTGCCCAATTCGCACGCCTCAATGTGGAGATTTTCAAGCCTGCCATCGATGTGCGCTACAGTGAGGAAGACGTGGTGAGCCACGACCACAACTCTATCCCGTCCACGCCGGTGGACTCTTCGCAGAATATCCTGCTGCTTGCCAATGATGTGGACGTGGTGGGCATCGACGAAGCGCAGTTCTTCGACATGGGTATTGTGGACGTGTGCAACGAGTTGGCACGCCGTGGCATACGGGTTATCTGTGCGGGACTGGATATGGACTTCAAGGGAGTGCCGTTTGGTCCGATGCCCGCATTGATGGCTATTGCCGACGAGGTCTATAAGACCCATGCCATCTGCGTGCGTTGCGGCGACCTCGCGTATGTGAGTCACCGCACGGTGAATAGCGACAAGCGCGTATTACTCGGAGAGACAGACAGTTACGAGCCTCTCTGCCGCGCATGCTACGAGAAAGCCATTGCCGCCGAACAGGAACAGCAGCCCTAACCCATCACATACATAGACATCATATTGCCGTTGGCTATCGCCGACACCTATATATATAGTGTCCCCGACAGCCTGCAGTGCCCGCCCGTTGGAGTGCGGGTGCTGGTGCCTTTGGGCAAGAAGAGCATCACGGGTGTGGTGTATCGCCCGCATATCGGCGCAGCACCTCAGGGCGTGAAAGTGCGTGATATACTGCAGGTTCTGGACGAGCACCCTGTGGTGACGGCACAGCAGATTGCCCTATGGGAGTGGATTGCGCAATACTATCTGTGCACCCTCGGCGAGGTGCTGGCTGCGGCATTGCCGGCGGGCATTATCGATGACGACTACTCGGCTGCCACGGCGCACTATATGGTGCTGGCATCTCAGTATGCCGGCAACGACCGCCTGCAAGAGGTGCTGAACAAACTGCACAAGGCACCCAAACAAGAACACCTGCTGCTCACCTTCCTTAGCCTGAGTGCTGATAATCAGGATACTTATAAGCCCGTAGAGCGTCGCCTGCTGCTGGAGACCAGTGGCGAGAGCGGTGCCGTGCTGCGGGCGTTGGTGGACAAACACATTCTCCTCGACCAAGAGCATACCGTCTCACGCCTGCGCCAATACACGGGCAACATCACCCCGCCGCATACACTTGATGCCCGGCAGCAAGATGCATTGGAGGCTGTCCTGTTCACATGGCAGAACCACGATGTGACACTCCTGCACGGCGTAACCTCCAGCGGCAAGACAGAGGTGTATATCCATCTGATTACCAATGCTCTGCAAGAAGGGCACAATGTCCTCTATCTGGTACCCGAGATAGCCCTCACCACCCAACTCACCGACCGTCTGCGTGCCGTGTTCGGGCAGCAACTGGTGGTCTATCATTCGCGTTTCACCAACGCCGAGCGGGTGGAGATATACTATCAGGTGGCTCATAGCCAAACGCCACTCGTCATCATCGGTGCACGTTCCGCTATCTTCCTGCCTTTTAGCAATTTAGGCATTGTCATAGTGGACGAAGAGCACGAATCTTCCTACAAACAGCAAGACCCCGCACCCCGCTATCATGCCCGTTCCACAGCCATCATCATGGCGCGGCTATTCGCAGCCAAAGTCCTTTTAGGCACTGCCACACCGTCTATCGAGACCTACCACAACGCTCTGGCAGGCAAATACGGACTCGTGCGGATGCAGGAGCGATACCAAGGGTTGCAACTGCCACGCATCACGATGATTGACCTCCAACGCCAGTACCACCGCAAGGAGATGTACGGGCATTTCTCCGACCCGCTGGTTCTCCGTATGCGCGAAGAGATTGCCCGTGGCAAACAAATCATCCTGTTTCAGAACCGCCGCGGCTATGCGCCATTCCTGCAATGCCCCGAGTGCGGCGAGGTGCCCCGTTGCGTGAACTGCGATGTCAGCATGACCTACCACAAGCAGTCGCGCACCCTCGTCTGCCACAGTTGCGGCTATACCATTCCCGCGCCCACGCTATGCCCCAACTGCCACACACCGTACCGCGAGCATGGCTTCGGCACCGAGCGTCTGGAGGAAGAGTTACTGCTGTATTTCCCCACCGCGCGAGTTGCCCGCATGGACCTCGACACCACGCGCCGCAAAGACGGCTACCAGCATATCATCGACGACTTCGCAGCCCATCGGGTCGATATACTGATTGGTACTCAGATGGTTACGAAAGGGCTGCACTTCAATGACGTCAGCCTTGTGGCGGTCCTTCAAGCCGATACCCTGCTCAACCAACCCGACTTCCGCAGTTACGAGCGTGCCTTCCAGATGTTGGAGCAGGTCAGCGGGCGAGCAGGACGCACAGGCACTCAAGGCGAGGTGATGATACAGACCTTCGACCCCAAGAACTTCGTCTATACGCTCCTCCGCAACCACGATTACGAGGGGCTTTACCGCCAACAGATACAAGAGCGCGAGCAGTTTCATTATCCGCCGTTCTACAGGCTGATTATCCTCACGCTCAAGCACCACGACTACACACGGTTGGATGCCGCATCGCGTCTGCTGCAATCGCGGCTGAGCGGCACTTTCGGCAAACGTTGCACGGGCATCATCGTGCCTTCGGTGGCGCGTGTGCAGAACTACCACGTGCGGCAGATACGCCTGTCCATCGAGGTAACGTCCAATATCACCCTTGCCAAACGCCTCCTGATGGAGCATATCCGCTTTGTGCAATCACAACCCGACGGGCGCGGCACTGTCATCCTCCCCGATGTGGACCCGCAGTAACCCCTCCCTGCACCATTCATTACACTCGCATCGAAATCGTGCATTACTTTTTCGGAGGAACTTCTGGGGAACTACGCGGCTCGCATCGTCAAAAAGCGTATTAACCATTACCTATTACTACACTTAACTCGAGTAAAACTCGAGTTAAGTGTATGACATTAGTA
>DJSG01000075.1:0-25199 GCA_002440265.1 Bacteroidales bacterium UBA6340
TCGAGTTCGTTGAAGTAACTGACGCGCAGGGCGAGGTAGGTGTTGGCAAAGAGTTTGACTGCCTCCGCCTCGGTGAAGCCCATATAGAGGGTGTCGATATCCGTCTTGATGGCACCCTGTTGGAGCAAGCCAGCAAAAGTATGCGCCGCTTCTATGAGACGGGCGTCGCCGAGGTCGGTACCGACAATGATACGCGACGGGTAGAGGTTGTCGTAGAGTGCTTTCGACTCGCGCAGGAACTCGGGCGAGAAGAGGATATTCTTGCTGCCCGTCTTCTGGCGGATACCCTCGGTGTACCCCACGGGAATGGTTGATTTGATAACCATAATCGCATCGGGATTGGCTTCCATCACGAGGCGGATAACTGTCTCCACCGCCGAGGTGTCGAAATAGTTCTTCTGGCTGTCGTAGTTGGTCGGCGCAGCAATCACCACAAAATCAGCGTCTTTGTACGCAGCGTGAGCGTCCAGTGTGGCGGTAAGGTCGAGCGGTTTCTCGGCGAGATATTTCTCGATGTACTCGTCCTGAATGGGCGATTGGCGGCGGTTGAGCATATCCACCTTTTCGGGGATAATATCTACTGCGGTAACGTGATTGTGCTGCGCCAGCAAAGTGGCGATGGACAATCCTACATATCCTGTTCCGGCTACTGCTATGTTCATTTCTTTCAAGTAATAAGTAATAGTTAATAATTAACAGACACTATAGGCGGGCATTGACGAGATTTCTATCCACAAAGCCTTTGACATCGAAGATGACGGCACCCTGCTCTTTGTACTTGCGGAAATCGAACGTCTTGAACTGGTCGTGACTCACGCAGGCGATGACGGCGGCGTAGGGCTTGTCGGGGTCAATGGCGGGAATGAGGTCTTTGCCGT
Organism: Bacteroidales bacterium UBA6340; assembly: GCA_002440265.1. Taxonomy (GTDB): domain Bacteria; phylum Bacteroidota; class Bacteroidia; order Bacteroidales; family Paludibacteraceae; genus Colicola. Next base: position 879 of record DJSG01000075.1, read on the forward strand.
ACTCTCGCTTCACCACCTCGGGGCTTGCCCACGGGTCGTAGATGTCCACAAGGCAACCGAAATCCTCCAACTCGTTGGCGATGTCCACCACCTTCGTATTACGGCAGTCGGGGCAGTTCTCCTTGAACGTTACGCCGAGAATCAGCACGTTGGAATTGAGGATTTTATGGTCTGTTTTGATCATCAGTTTGAGCGTCTTGTCGGCGATAAACTTGGCGATGGAGTTGTTTACGGCACGCCCGCTGAGAATCACCTGCGGGTCATAGCCGAGCGATTTCGCCTTGTGCGCCAGATAATACGGATCCACCGAGATACAATGCCCGCCGACCAGCCCGGGGCGGTATTTGAGGAAGTTCCATTTGGTGCCTGCCGCCTCGATGACGTCGTTGGTGTCGATACCTACGCGGTCGCAGATGAGTGCGAGTTCGTTCATAAACGAGATGTTCACATCGCGCTGGCTGTTCTCCACCGCCTTTGCCGCCTCCGCCACTTTCATGTTCGGTGCGCGGTGGGTGCCGTTCTCCAGAATCGAGTTGTAGAGGGCATCCACGATGTCCGCCACCTCGGGCGTGGAACCCGAAGTGATCTTCTTGATTTTGGTCAGGGTGTTGATTTTGTCGCCCGGATTGATACGCTCGGGCGAGTAGCCGCAGAAAAAGTCGCGGTTGAACTTCAGTCCGCTGTTGCGCTCCAATACGGGTACGCAGTCCTCCTCTGTGCAACCCGGGTAAACGGTTGATTCATAGATAACTATATCGCCCGGATTGAGCGTCTTTCCGATGGTCTCGCTCGCTTTGAGAAGCGGCGTGAGGTCGGGGTTGTTGAAACGGTCGATGGGGGTGGGGACGGTAACGATATAGGTGTTCACCTGCCGCAGTTCCTCGGGGTCGGAGGTGAATGTGAGTCCGATTTGGCGGGTGGTGTTGTATGCTTCGCGTGCCTGCCGCATGCCCTCCAAATCCGCTTCTTTGGTATGATCCTCGCCACGTTCCAACTCTGCGACGCGGGGTTGGAATACATCAAAACCAATGACACGATACTTCTTGCCATACTCCACGGCGAGAGGAAGCCCGACGTATCCGAGCCCTACCACAGCGATTATGCGATTATCCAAATTCATTGATTTGTGCGATTTAATACCGTCTCATTCAATAAAAGTGTGCAAAGGTACTGCTTTTTTTTGAATTACACAAGCAGTGTATGCTTTTTGTATCATTTTTTATTCGAAAGCGGTTTATAAAGAAAGGGGTTGGGGAGCGATGTATAAAAATAGATAACTCGAAGATGACTCGGGAAATACCCGATAATGACCCTGTGAAGGGTATGGGTTTGTTAAGAGATGTTGTGTTGGTATTGACGACGCGAGCCGCGTCGTCTCCCATACACAGCAAGAGACTGCCAGACAAATGGCAGTCTCTTGCTGTATGAAGGCGTCCACAGGCTTACGGGAACCCCCACAGGCGTCCGCGTTCCCTGAGAATTACTTCGCGTAGGAGATGGCGCGGGTTTCGCGGATGACGGTGATTTTGATTTGCCCCGGGTAGGTCATCTCGTCCTGAATCTTCTTGGCGATGTCGAACGAGAGCAACTCGGTGTCCTTGTCGCTTATCTTGTCCGCCCCGACGATGACGCGGAGTTCGCGACCTGCCTGAAGGGCGAAGGTCTTGGTGACACCCGGGTAGGAGAGGGCTATCTGCTCAAGGTCGTTGAGACGCTTGGTGTAAGCCTCCACAATCTCGCGCCGTGCGCCCGGTCGTGCACCGGAGATAGCATCGCACGCCTGTACTATGGGGGCGATGAGAGTCTCCATCTCTATCTCGTCGTGGTGTGCACCGACCGCATTGCAGATGTCGGGTGCTTCGCCGTACTTCTCGCAGATTTTCATACCCATTGCTGCGTGCGGGAGTTCGAGGTCTTCGTCGCTGACCTTGCCGATGTCGTGGAGCAATCCTGCGCGGCGTGCTTTCTTGACGTTCAGCCCCAGTTCGGCAGCCATGGCAGCACAGAGGTTAGCCGTCTCGCGGGAGTGCATGAGCAGGTTCTGACCGTAACTGCTGCGGTACTTCATCTTGCCAATCAGGCGCACCAGTTCGGGGTGCAGACCGTGGATGCCGAGGTCGATGCAGGTGCGTTTACCGGTTTCGACAATCTCCTCTTCGACCTGTTTGGTGACCTTAGCCACGACCTCCTCGATACGTGCGGGGTGGATACGTCCGTCCTGCACCAGTTGGTGGAGGGACAGGCGTGCTATCTCGCGGCGCACGGGGTCGAAGGCAGAAAGGGTGATGGCTTCTGGGGTGTCGTCCACTACAATCTCGACGCCCGTAGCGGCTTCGAGGGCACGAATGTTGCGTCCCTCACGCCCGATGATACGACCCTTAACCTCGTCATTATCAATATGGAAGATGGTGACGGCGTTCTCTACGGTAGCCTCGGAAGCCACGCGCTGGATGGACTGGATGATGATTTTCTTCGCCTCTTTGTTGGCGGTGAGGCGTGCCTCGTCCATGGTCTCGTTGATGTACGCCATGGCGTTGGTCTTTGCCTCGTCGCGCAGTGCTTCGATGAGTTGCTTCTTCGCCTCTTCCGCAGAGAGACCCGATATTTGCTCGAGTTGCTGCTCCGCCTGATGCTGCATGCGCTCCACTTCCTGCGTCTTGAAATCGATGGCTTTCTGCTGTTGCTCAGCCTGTTGCTCGAAATCGCGCTTGCGCTGGTTGAGGTCGTTCTGTGCACGTTGCACCTCGCTCTGGCGTTGGTTGAGTTGCTGGTCGCGCTGCTGCACACGTTGCTCACGCTGCTGCAACTTCTGTTCTGCCTGACGGACTTGGTTCTCGTGCTCCAGTTTGAGCGCGATGAACTTCTCTTTGGCTTCTACGACTTTGTTTTTCTTGATTACTTCTGCCTCTTCTTCCGCCTTGCGGAGAATGCCCGCACTGTGGAAACGGAAGATGAGGTAGCAGATGCCTGCCCCCACCAGTATTCCACCAAGTGCTATAAGAATGTAAATAAGCATAACTGATTCTTAAATTATTGGGTTTATTTATTTGTTTAACGTATTTATTATCAATTGGTTGAGTTCCTGTAGTTTCTCGTCCACAGGTTCCAGCCGGTGCGCATGGGCATCGGCGTGGAGGTTGACCGCCATCTCAAGTGCGACATAGACCCAGACCTGTTCGGCCGACTGGAGTGGCATCTTGCGCTGGTAGAAACGGTAGCGGTCGTTGAGCATATCGCAGGCGCGACGGTACAACTCCTCTGCGTCCGCAGGCACATTCAGCGAGATGTGGTGTGCATCCAACTGAAGGGTGATATGTTGTTTTCGCTGTTCTGTCATTGTTTCAGCACCTCGATTGCCCTGTCCACTTGGGCAATCAGGTTGGTGATGCGCTGTCGCGCGCGCGCACGTTCCTCATCATCTACGTCATTTGCCACCAAGGCGTGCGCGGTGTGGAGGTGGTTGTAGTCCGACTTGAGTTTGACCAACTCGGCGTGGGTACGGATGATTTCCTCGCGCTGACGTCGGTTCTCCTCCTGCAGAGCCGTAATCTGCTGCTGCTGAGCCTCGTAACGGTTCAGCAATTCGCGCAGGTTGTGCTCTAAGGAGTCAAGGGATTCCATGGGGGAAGTAATAGTTAATAATTTATAGTTAATAGTTCCATGCGGCTGATTTTCAGGAAGTAGTCCACGATTGTGTTCGCTGTGATATTAACTATTAACCATTACTCCTTACTTAAAAAGAGTAGCCGATGCCGAGACCGATGACGCTCTTGAACTGTACGCGTTCCGCCTTGCCGAGGGAGTTGCCGGCTTTGTCGAACTTCTCGATGAGGGTACCATTGTAGTACTTGAGGGAGGTGTTGAGCGACACTTGCAGGCATTTGAGGAACTGATACGAGATGCTGACGTCCCAGTCCACATCGAAATTACCGAAACGGCGGTTGTTGTCGCGGTAGCCGATGTGCTTCATGTCGGCAAAGAAACTCTCGGGTTGTACGCCCGTATTGGCATACTGTACGCCGTCAGCGTCCTCGTAGATGTCCGTCTTATCCCACTTGTATGGGGTGAAGAGCCCCAGAGAAGTGATGATTTTCAGGTCTTTGTAGGTGTAGTTGATGGTCCCTTTGAGGGAGAGACCCAACTCGGCACGGAGGTTCTTGCTGTAGTCCTTGCCGACTCTGCCCGTTGCCTCGTCCTCGATGGTGTAGTCCCATACGGCGTATTTCTCTTTGAGTGCCTGCTCCAAGCCGTCGGGGTAAACGAGTGAGCCGTCTTCGCGGGTGATAGTGAGCGACTTGTCGTTGAGTTTGCTACTGACATAGGCCGTGGAGAGACGTCCTGCCACCGGCGAGAGATAGACGGAGAAGATGTCGTTGGGCTTCCAGTCGATACCGACAGCTATGTCGGTGTAGGACGGTGCCAGCCACTTGGATATGATAGGGTCAAAGGCTTCGGTGCCGTCGTAGGCGCGACCATAGGCAAACTGACTCTGGAAACCGGCAGACACAGTGAGGAACCATGCCTTGTGGAACTCCCAGCCGAACTTGGTGTTGAAGTTGAGTTTGTCGCTTGTCTTCTGGAGGGCATCAAACTCCTGGTCAATCCAACTGAGACCGTATTCCATATCCAAGTTGGTTTCCCACGACATGCTATTCTCGTTGTAGAGGAGACGCAGTTTGGTGCCGGCTACGCCATTGACGTTGTTGTTGCCGCCGGCAGCCCAGTTCCACATGCCTGTAGCCGCAGCATTCAGTCCGACGGTACCGTTGAATTTCCAAGCATCGGACTTCGTGGGTTCTGCTTCCTGTGCGCATACGGCACAGACGGTTGAGAGTCCGATAATGAGTGTGAAGATTTTTTTCATTGTTCGCAAATATAATTATTTCGTTTCTTGCGTTTAGTACTGTGCGGCATCATAGACTTGGTCGGCTATGTCGCTGCCTTTGAGTTTCTCGATGATGCAGAAAGCGAAGTCGCTGCTGAGTCCGGGACCTTTCGCCGTGATGATGTTCTTGGACTCTACCACCAAGCCGCCTATGAAAGACTCGCCGAGGTACGACTCGAAACCCGGGTAGCACGTAGCCTGTTTGCCGTGGAGGATTCCGAGTTGCCCGAGTACGGACGGTGCAGCACAGATGGCTGCAATCATCTTGTTCTCGGCATTGTGCTGCAGGAGCAGTTCGCACAGGTCGTTGTGCTCGCCCAAGCGTGTAGCCCCGCCGGGGAGGATAAGCATCTCGGCGTCAGAGAAGTCCACAGCCTGGAACAATGCGTCCGCCTTGACGGCGATGTTGTGCGCACCGAGTACGGTCTCAATGCCCGTGACCGAAACAGTTGTTACCATAATGTCGGCACGACGCAGGAGGTCGATGGTTGTGATGGCTTCTATCTCCTCGAAGCCGTTGTCTAAGAAGATGTAGTTCATAGTCCAATCATTTAGTTGAGTTTGAAGGTATATACAATACTGCCTCGCTGAGGCTTATCCCCTTTGGTAAATTTGGCACGTCGGGCAGCGTCCAATGCCAGTTGTTGTGTCTTGCGGTCAGAGATATTGGTGCCGTCACCAATGCTGGTTGCCACCACATCGCCTGCCTCATTGACCATGATATTCACCACCACGCGCCCTGCCTGGTTGAAGTCTTCCGCGGGTTTGGGCAGTGCTTTGCAGTCGCGTCCGTGGAGGGTCCACGTGTTACTGTTCATAGAGCCAAAGCCTTTGCCCACGGGGTTGCCTTTGACACCCGAGGCATCTGCTGTGGATGCGTTGTCGCCATTGGCACCTACTGCCGAGGTGGTCTGCCCGAAGCCTGCCATTGCCTGTTGTGCGCGGGCTATAGCCTCCTGCTCACGGGCACGCTTTTCTGCGAGGGCTTTCTCGCGTGCCTGCCGTTCTGCCTCTATGCGCGCCTCTTCCTCACGTTGCTGCCGTATGAGTTCTTCCTCAGCCGCATGGCGCTTGGCGTCTTCCTCGCGCTGCTTGGCAAGAGCGAGAAGGTCCTCATCGTCCTCCTGCACCATCAAGTCGTTGTCCGACGGTCGTGAGGGTGTAGCAGGCGCAGGGTCTGCTTCCGCCTGCGGCTGGGGCATGAGTGGTGCCATATTGGGCATACCACCTCCGTCGTCCGCATTGCCGAAAGTAATCTCTATCCCCCCATCCTCCACGCGCACGGGCGCGTTAATAGACAGGAGATACAGCAGCAAGAATAGCAACGCCATAGCCACTATAGTGCCTACTGCCGCGATGATATGAGGTTTTGCGTCTCTCACTTCTTGGTTGCAATCACTATTTTCATCTTGTGCTGGTTGGCGATGTCAAGCACATTCACCACATCGCGATAGGGTATGTCCCGGTCGGCATGCAGGGCAATGCACATGGTGCTGTCCTGCTGCTGAATGGTTGTCAGGTATGCTTCGAGGTTCTCGGGGTCGATAGCCATCGGTTTCTGTCTGCCGAGTGCGACATAGTAGTTGCCGAGATTGTCGATGCTCACCTTTGCCACCACCTGTTTGGTGGAGGTCTTCGCCCGTGCCTGTGGCAGGTTGATCTTGATATCGTTGGGCGACGACATCGTGCTGACCATCACAAAGAAGAGCAGCAACAGGAAGATGAGGTCGGTCATAGACGACATCGCAAAGGTGGCTTCCACTCTGTTTCTACGTTTCAGTGCCATAGCCCTTGACTTATACAGGTTCGTTCAACAGGTCCATAAACTCCATAGTGCGCGACTCCAACTGGCGTACTATGCGGTCGATGCGCGACACCAACAGGTTGTATGCAAACATTGCCAGGATACCTACTATCAGACCTCCCACGGTGGTGACCATGGCTTGGTACATACCCGACGACAACGTGGATATTTCTATCACGCCGCTTGCGTCCTGTGCCATGTTGAAGAAGGTCTGCACCATACCGAGTACCGTGCCAAGGAAGCCCAACATGGGGGCTCCGGCAGCGATAGTAGCCATGAGTACAAGTCCTTTCTCCAACTTGCTGACCTCCAAGTTGCCCACGTTCTCTATTGCCACCTGCACGTCCTGCATAGGGCGTCCGATACGTGTTACGCCTTTCTCTATCATGCGTGCTGAGGGAGTGTCCTCCTTTTGGCAGAGTTTGATAGCCGATTCTATCTTGCCTTCCTTGATATAGTCACGTATGCGGTTCATGAAGGTCTTGTCCTCTTTGGTGGCATTGTGCAGCACTACCAGCCGTTCGATAAACAGGTAGATGGCACCTGCCAGCATAAGTGCCAGCACAATCATTATCCACCCGCCGTAGGTAGCCATCGTCAGCCAGTTGATGGACTCTTGTGCGGGCTGTTCCATCATTTCGGCAGCCACTGCCATTGTATCAATTTGAAAGAGCATATCTATATTGTTTTATGGTTTCTTCTATTCCTAAATAGAGCGCGTCGCTTATGAGCGCGTGCCCGATACTCACCTCGTCTGTCCACGGGAACGCCTGCACGAAAGCGCGCAGGTTGCGGAGGTTGAGGTCGTGCCCCGCGTTCATGCCCAGCCCCAGTTCGTGCGCCTTTTCGGCAGCAGGGCGGTACATTGCGATAGCCGCTTCGGGGTCGGTGTCATACAACTCGGCATAGGGTCCGGTGTAGAGTTCCACACGGTCGGCACCCGCCTTCTTGGCGTACTCCACCATCTCGGGGTCGGGATCCACGAAGACCGAGACACGTATGCCCGCCGTCTGCAGGCGGCGGATGATAGTTGTCAGTTTGCCAAGGTGCGTGCGCGTGTCCCAACCGTGATTGCTCGTCAGTTGGTCCACTGCGTCGGGCACAAGGGTAGCCTGCGTGGGGCGCACCTCTGTCACGAGGTCCATGAAAGCAGGTTCGGGGTTGCCCTCGATATTGAACTCGGTGGTTACCAACTCTTTGAGCGCGTACACATCGGTTCGGCGTATATGCCGTTCATCGGGACGCGGGTGCACAGTGATGCCCTGTGCGCCAAACCGCTCACAATCTACGGCGAACTTCTCCACATCGGGCAAGTTGCCCCCGCGTGCGTTACGCAGCGTCGCCACCTTATTTATATTTACACTCAGTTTGGTCATTGTTTCTGCTTGTTTCCAAGTTGTTTCCAGTATTCGTTTTATTTAAGGTTCCGCTATTTTAATTCCCATTATCTCTACCCATATCCGCCGCAAAGGTACGACTTTTTTCCCGTTTATACAACCTCATGCGCCATTTTTTTGGCAGACCTCCCCTACCCCTCCTTCCTGAAGACTCCCCCACCCCCCTCAGAGGAAAGAGGAACGACTCCCCCAACCCCCTCAAAGGAAAGAGGAGCGACTCCCCCAACCCCCTCAAAGAGGGGGCTCAATAAAATGCCAACTAATGTATAAAAACGTCCAACATTCTCTCGGTAATCACATACTAATCACATACTAATGACATACTCTTAACCCGATGGGATATCGGGTTAAGAGTAGTAATAGTTAATAATTAATAGTTAATATGCAGGGATGAATAAAGATTATGCCGCTTGGCAAGCGACATACAAAGGCACAAATAATATGCCATTTGGGTACAGTGACCATTTAGACAGGGTACAGTGCCCATTCAGACAGGGGATAGTACTCATTTAGACAGGGGACAGTGTCCATTCAGACAGGGTATGGTGCCCATTCAGACCGAGTATAGTGTCCACTATGAAACGCCTTTTTGGTGCGGTTGTACGGAAAAAGATATTGATATTATTTGCGTATATAAAACAAATAGTGTATCTTTGCGGTTGAATGTAACATATATTATTAACCATACTATCCGTAGAATATGAAACGTTATCTCCCTACCCTGCTGCTGTGCGGTATGCTGGCAGCGGTATGCACAAGTTGCGAGGAAATCAATCACACCGACCCTGACCATGACACCACCAAGTTATGGCCCGCCTACGACAATGCCACCGAGAAATGGGGGTATATCAACGAGAAAGGCAAGATGGCGATTGCGGCTCAGTACGATGTAGTTCACGGGTTCTCGTGCGGGTATGCGTGTGTCCACAAAGACGGACAGATACACTACATTGACCCATGCGGGGCTATACAAGCCAGTACGGAAGGAAATGAAGATTTCTATTATTTTTACAACCCCGGTTATGATTTCCACTACGACTACGTGGTCGTGAAGAAAGACGACAAGTACGGTCTGATGAACAAGAAATTCGAGTATGTGGTGCAACCTTCCTATCTCGAAGTTGGCAATATGAGCAGCAGCGGTCTCGCCGTTGTCAGAGACTCATGGGAGGAGGCCGGCTATAGCACTACTGCGAGCGGCTATATCAACACGAAAGGTGAGATTGCGATTCCCTGCCAATATGACAATGCACAACCGTTTGTGGACGGTTATGCGATTGTGATGGATGCTAACACGTATGATTGCGGCGTTATCAATGCTTCGGGGGAGTATGTTATCAAACGTGGTGAGTATTACCTGTTTTATGTGGGTGGAGATATGTTTGCTTTTCAGAGAAACAACAGTTATGGGTGCGGGTTGCTGAACAGCAAAGGTGAGATACTGTGCGAGCCAGTCAAAAACGTAGAATATGAGCCGGCAGTGGACAATGAACTGATAGGAGTTTCCAATACTCAAGAGAAATTCGGGTATATGGATTTCGGGCGCAATATGAAGATTGACTATCAGTTTGACTATGTGATGCCGTTCTATGAGGGGTATGCGTTTGTGGAAGTGGAAGAGGGCGATGAGGATATTGTGAAGGTGATAGATACAAAGGGGAAGGTGGTGTACACGCTGCCCTTGTGGAGCGAACCCGAGACGGGTTTCCATAACGGATTGGCATTGATTGAAGTTGAGACGGAAAATGATAACCGGATGCGGTATATTACACCCAAGGGGGAAACCGTTTACGAATGGATAGAACCGGAACCTGTTCTTCCTTGTTCGCCAGTCCGCAAGTTGTCGGAGCGTTACACAATGGCAGGGAATGAGCAGACTTTGCACACTTCAGAGGCGGACAGAGTGAACAGTATTGATGAGTTTACCGCTCAAACCAAGCATTTTTCTTCGGCACGGCATGAGCGGCGTCACAAGCACGCTTGCGACCCGTATTAGAAAAGGGTATTCGATTTGCATATTTACAGGAAAAGCAGTATCTTTGCAGGCTTGATGTGCTCTTTATGACAAAGCGGCATTGCGGGCAATCGCATGAGTAAACAGCGGATAATATGCTACATATTCGGAGCCTTGCTATGGTCGGTGACGCCGGTCATGGGGCAGAGTGTATCCGATTCGCTGACTACTATGCCGCCAATAACACAGCCCGACAGCCTACCAAAGCAAGAGAGAGAGAATGCAGCGTTAGCGGACAGCCTTATGACACAGGCGTTGGGAGTGGCGGACAACACACTTGTCAGACAGGACAGTGTACCCCCGAAAAAACAGGCAATAGACGCCCCCGTGGAGTACACATCCAAGGACTCGCTGGTGATGATGGGCAACGGTGTGGCACATATCTACGGCAGCGGCGACGTGAAGTACAAGACCATGCAACTGACCGCCGACTATATCCGCGTGCAGATGGACAGCAGCACCATGTTCGCACAGGGACGGCTGGACACGATAGAGAACGAGTGGGTGGGCAAACCCGTGTTCAAAGACGGCAAAGACAGTTACGAGGCCAACGAACTGACCTACAACCTCAAGACGCAGAAAGGCTTTATCCGCCATGTGGTGACCGAGCAGGGCGAGGGATACGTGGTGGCAGAGCGCACCAAGAAGACGGAAGACGATGTGATGATGATGGCGGGCGGACACTACACCACCTGCGACAACCACGAGCACCCGCACTTCGGACTCCGTATGACCAAAGCCAAAGTGAAGCCCGGCAGTTACATCGCCACCGGTCCGGCGTACTTGGAAGTGGGCGGAGTGCCGTTGCCATTGGCGATACCATTCGGGTTCTTTCCATTCAACCAGACCTACTCCAGCGGATTGATAATGCCGAACTTCGGCGATGACTACACACGGGGACTGTATCTGTCGGGCTTGGGATACTACTTTGCCATCAACGACTATATGGACCTTGAGTTGAAGGGCGACATCTACACCCGCGGCACATGGGCGGTGTCGGCGGCTACACGCTACCTCAAACGCTACAAGTTCCGTGGCAATCTGAGCGTGAACTACCGCTGGGACGTGACGGGCGAAAAGGATATGCCCGACTACAACGTGGCGAAAAACCTGAGCGTGCAATGGACGCATACGCAGGACGCCAAGGCGAATCCGTACAACAACTTCTCGGCGAGCGTGAACTTCAAGACCAGCGGCTACAACCGGAGCAACATCAACAGTTACTACAACGTGGCGGCAAACTCCGAGAACACGACGTCGTCTTCTATTTCCTACACGCAGCGGTTCCCCGAAAGTCCGTGGAACATCAACATGAGCATGAGCCTCAGCCAGCGTACCAAGGACTCGACTATCTCGTTCAGTGCGCCGAATTTGACAGTGAGTATGAGCCGAATCTACCCGTTCAAGCGCAAGAACCCCGTGGGCAAAGAGAAGTGGTACGAGAAAATCAGCCTGCAATACAACGGGTCGTTCTCCAACTCGCTGACCTGCAAAGAGGACTATTTCTTCCACTCGGATTACATCCGCGACTGGGACTACAGGCTCAAGCACACGCTGAGCAGTTCGGCTTCGTTTATGGCGTTCAAGTACCTGAGTATCACACCCTCTATCGGTTTCAACGACCGTATGTTCTTCAACCGCGTGGACCAGACATGGAATGAGGCGGAGAACAGGCTGCAATGCGACACCACACTGGGTTTCTACAACGTGTATGACTTCAACGCGAGCATCAGTTTCTCCACCAAACTGTACGGATTCTATATCCCCTACCGCAAGTGGTTCGGGGACAAGGTGGACAGATTCCGCCACGTGTTCACGCCCAATATCAGTTTCAGTTACCACCCCGACTTCGGCAAGTCGTTCTGGGCATCGCGCTATGGCGGGTTCTACGGCAGTTACGACCAACTGATTACTACCACCGATGCCGACGGCAACGTGGTGCCTAAGTTGGACGATGCGGGGCAACGGATATACGAGACCAAGCAGTACTGCCGCTTCAAAGAGGGACCCGGGCAGGGAGCAGCCGCCACATTGTCGTTCTCACTCGGTAACAACCTCGAGATGAAACTGCGCAACGACCGCGACACCACAGGCAAAGAGCCGTACAAGGTGATTAGTCTGATTGATAATTTCAGTATCGGTGGCGGGTACAACTTCATTGCCGACAGTATGAACTGGAGCAATTTCTCGGTCAATCTGCGTATCAAGGTACCCAAGGTGAACTACACCATCAACCTCAGCGGGCAGTTCGACCCGTATATGTACACCACCACGGCAAGCGGCAGCCATGTGCGGTGCAACGAACTGTACTGGAACCACGGACGCTTCCCGCACTTCCTCGGTACGAGCACCAGTTTCAGTTATACGTTTAACAACCAAGTGGTCAAGGGGTGGTTCAACAAGAAAGACAAAGGTCAATCCGATGCCTCCACAGAGACTCCCGAAAACCCAAACGGTGAAAGTATGGAGTCCACCGAAGACACCAACGCCAACCGGAAGAAAGACGACAAGCAGCAGTCTGCCACCGACGACGGCTATGTGTTTGCGGAGATACCGTGGTCATTGGGCGTGAGTTACAATATCCGTTATGGTGCGGGCAGCGAATGGGACGAGAAGCGCAACTATTATAAGATGGAGTTGCGGCACAACCTCTCGTTCTCGGCATCGTTGGGATTAGGCAAAGGGTGGAAAGCAAGCACCACGCTCAGTTACGACATCAATGCCAAGAAACTGGCATACTCCAGCATCAACGTAACGCGCGACCTGCACTGCTGGTCGATGAGTGCGTCATTTGTGCCCTTCGGACCCTACAAGAGTTATACGTTCCATATCGGCGTGAACGCCAGCATGCTTGCCGACCTCAAGTACGACAAGAGCAGTGCCGAGAGTACAGGGAAGAAGGTGAACTGGTGGTAACGGGTGCGGCAGCATTGCATCGTCCATATTGGATTATGCAAATTTAACAATTGCGGATTTCGATTGCTGTAAATACCCGCGATAGTCTCGGAGTTCTCTCGGTATTCTCTCGGCAATAGTCGGCACTTACAATAATTTATATTTACTATATCTCCGGCAGGTTGTCTGAGGATGTAGTATATTTTGACGACGCGAGCCGCGTCGTCCCCCAAGTTATAATAGTCTTCATAACAAACAGGCTGCCCGACGGGCAGCCTGTTTTGTTTGTATGGTTGTAGTATGATTTACTTCGCTTCGGTGCCGAGGATGGTGTACTCAATGCCGTCCTTTACGATGTAGATTTGTCCGTTGCGGATGACCTTGACGGCTTTGTTATCCGTAGTGCTGACAACGTTCTCTACAGCAGATTCTGTAACGATGGTGTAGGTGGCACCGGCATTCATCTGGTATGCGTGCTTCTCATCCTTGTCGTCCGTTGCTGCTTTATAGTAGTGCATCAAGTTGCCCTTTACGGCTACTTTGTCACCCACTTTGAGGTCCTTACCACCCTTTACGCGGTATGCCTGGAACTCATAAGCAGGTGCCTTGAGGTCATCACACATATAGAAAGAGATGTTCTTGTATTGGTCGCTATATTTTGATGAGATACTGTCGATATAACCCGTAACTACATACACATCTTGGCTGACCTTGCCATTCTCTAATGCCTTGGCTGCTGCCAGTGCTTCTGCTACTGTGGCTTGGATAGTATCAACCTTCACATTGCCCTTTTCTATAACAAGACCACTACCTTCCAACTCAAGGGTAGTACCATACTTTTTGAGTTTGCCTGTCAAGCGTACCTTGTCGCCAATAGCAGCATAACCATCTTTCATAGTTACATTGTAGGCTTGGAGGTCTTTACCATTGTCTTCGCATGTAAGGTTGAATTGCTGTTGTTTATAACCATCATCCGTTTTAAGAACTGCTGTAACCAAACCTTCTACAACGAATACATCTTGTGTATTGTCGCCGTCTGCCAATGCTTCGCACTCCTCAACAGCCTCGCATACCGTGGCATTGATAGTGTCAATCTTCACGATGGCACGCTCCAAGATGGTAACATCTCCATTTTTCATCTCTGCTGTAGAGTTGTATTTCATCAAGAAACCTTTGATTACAACTTTATCACCCACATTCAAGGCTGCCTCACCTTCAGGCATATTGCACCAAAAGCCTTGAAAAGTTTTCTTAGAGCCTTTCTCGTCATCCAAGTAGAAAGTTTGCTGTGGGATTCCCGTTTCTTTACTGTTGCTGACTTTGCCATTGGTGTTAGTTACATAACCCGTAACAGCAACAGAGTCTGTACCCGGTTTATTGTTCTCAGGTAATAGCATAGCCGCAGCGGCTGCTTCGGCGCAGGTCATGTTCTTGACTTCTGCGCTCATGCTCATAGCGGCAACAACCGCCATGCATAAAGTTAAAATCTTTTTCATACTGATTTAGTTTTTAAGAATGAATAATTTGTTGTTTCTATACTTATGTCCCCGCACCCGCAAGCGCGGGGACATATATGTTTTCTATTATCTTTTTATGGTTTATTCCTCCGTAGTTTCTGCTTCCGGCTCATAGACGAGGAGGTTCTGTATCTCCCATGTGGGTGCGGAAGTCAGTTCGCCTGTGGTGGTATTGTATTGGAATGCAATGACAATGCTCTGGTTGTTGTACTGACTCAGGTCGAAGTCGCCTGTGGACATGAATGTCCAATTGGAGCCATCGGGTATGGAGTCGGGGAACTGGAGGTGCTCCCACTCGGTAGTGGTGACATCGCCCGTGTAGTTGTTGGTCACCATTACTTTGAGCCACTCTTTGTTGTAGGCTTGGTTGCCATAGCGCACTGCGTGGTCGAAGTGCATCTTCGGGTTCACACTCTTCTTGAGGCGTATAGACGGGCTGACAAGCCAATCCTCTACCGGGTGGTTGGTGCCGCTGACATAAGCCGAAGCCGTCATACCATACGACGCCTGATAACGCCATACATAACTGAGTCCGTCGAGATTGACATGCTGAATGGTGAAGTCGGCTTGCCCATTGTTGACGAAAGGTGTGGTGTAGTAAGTAGAGATGTCTGCTACCCAGTTGTCGGCACGCACGAAGTTCATTTCCTCGGTGGTGTAGCCCGTGTTCATTACGAAGTCGGTGCCATCGTAGGTAAATTCGTCAGCGGTCATACCTTTGCTGCCATTGTATGCAACAAGGTAGATGTCTTTCTCCGCCGCATACGGGTAGTTGAGACGAAGATACTTGCCGATGGTCTCCTGCGGGTTGACAATAGAGGTGCTCCCCAGTGCGTTGTACAACTCCGTAGGCAGTGCGAAATATGCGGTGACCTGGTCGTTGGTGTAGAGCGTCCATGCGCCTTGGGTCAGTTGGTAGATAACCGACTTGTAAACAGTGTCCTGAGCAAGCGGCTCTTTGGCAGTCATACGCTGACGGACAGCCTTGCCAGCGGGTGTGTGACTCACATAGACAGCATCGGTGAACAGCGGCTCCCCGCTTTCGTTGCTGTATTTGCCACGTACCGTGATTTGGTCGCCATGTTGAATACCCTTTGCCTTCCACACTTTGTCACCGTTCTCATCGGACAGCCCATAGACATAGATAGAGTCTGCTCCGTCCACGAGATAGAAACGACCAGAGATAGTCGATTTTACGGTACCGACAATACCTGTCAGTTGGTGCTCTACGGTCTCCTGAGCCTCGAGGAGTTCTGCCACAGTACACTCGTAGGGCAGCGGCGGGTAGATGGTGTCGGGGTCGGTGTTGAGGGTCTTGTAGGTAAGTACGAGAATCTGCCCTTCGGTGGCCGTCTTGAATTTCTGCGCCAGAAAGGCGGGTATGTCCGGCTCTGAGGTAGCAGTCAGATAGTCTGCACCACGTCCACCCCAAACTGCCTTGTAATCATCGTCTGTCAGGGAATAGCCCACAGCACTCATAAACGGAGCCACTCGAGTCGTCTTGCCCTTGTAGTAGGGGTAATGGACCTTGCAAATAGTGCCTTTGTCCAGATACGGGAAGGTATTTGCTATGAATGCGGGCACATAGATGTCGGCATCCGCATTCTCGTTGAAGGCTTTGAGTGTAGCGATGTCAAGCCATGCCTGATAGGCAGTTGAGTCAGTCTCAGTGCAGAGCGACAAGGCGCGTTGCTCATAGACGGTGCCTTTCTTGGTGATTTGTCCCAGGTCGTCCACGGTGAGCGTATAGGTCATATCGGTACGCACGTCCGAAGGCTGATAACCTGTATTGCCCAACTGCTTCTCATCGAAGAAGTTGTCGCACGAAACCATCAGCAATGCCAGTGCGGGGAGAATATATTTTGTAGTCTTCATAATCATAAACATTTTGCTATTAAACCATTAGAAAGCCACTTTCAAACGAAGATTCCATTGACGACCTTTGTTGTAGAAGAAGTAGATGTTGTCAATTGTATTCTCTTTGATGGATTGTGACACGGTGTTTGCACTCCACGCCTTCTCAATATAGTGTTGGTCGAGCAGGTTGGTGATATTGGCAGACAAGGTGGCACGCAGCGCACCAATCTCAAAGGAGTAACTTGCACGCATATCCAAGGCACCGCCTACGGGGCAGCGATAGGGCTCGATAATGTTCACCGTCTTGCCCACAGTCAGGTTGGAGCCAGAGAAAGAGTAGTAAGAATAGTTGCGGTCGTAGAGGGTGTAGTCTGCGCCGATACGGAAACCCTTAAACGGTTTGAACAGCAAGCCGAGAGCGGCAGTGGTCTGTGCCTGACCACCTACGTGGATATTCTCCAAGTTGATTTTCGCCCAAGCATGCTCTTTGCCCTCGTCGGTGCAGCCCGGAGTAGTGGTCTCACCCGTGGAAGTAACGGCATTGCCGTGCTCGTCGTAGATATATCCGATAACATCCTGTCCTTTCCAACGCCAGTCACCCAACGAGAACATTGCGTTGATTTCCATCCACTTCACGGGTCGTGCTTTGAGTTCAAACTCCAATCCCATGTGCTGTGCATTGACACCGGTCATGTTGATATAGCCCGTCTCCTGGTTGTCGAGCGTGGTGGATTTGGACATTGTCTTGTCCATCCAACGGGTGTAGTAGCCGTTGAATACGAGGTTCACATATTCGTTGTGGAAGCCATATCCCGCTTCCACAGAGGCAATCTTCTCGTTGGCTGCGTTACGATTGAAGGCATGGCTGGTGTTGGAGGTCATGAATGCTCCGTTGAACTTAGGCGCACGGCTGATGAAACCAGCATTTACAAAGAGGTTGTTGTGGTTGTTGATATTGTAGTTCACACCGCCTTTGATAGTACCGCCTGCAAAGCCGATAGTCTCGGAACGCTGATGCTCTTCGTCGTAGTAGAAGCGGTCAACACGCCAGTAACTGGTATAGGAGAAAGAGCCGTTGAGGAAAGCAGACAATTGGTCTTGGTTCCACTCGAGCGTAGCAAAAGCCCCTTCCTGCATCACGTGTCCGGTGTAGTCGCGATAGACGATGCCCCCCACCGTCTGCTTCTCGTAGGTCCAGTTGGGGTCGTTGCGGTGGATATTGTTGCTTGCCGAAACACTATTGGCACGTGTGGCATCAATGAAGTAGTCTCCGCTCATCAAGTCGCTGATAACCGCTGTGTGAATGCCCTCGTAGTAACGGAGATCGATACCTGCGGTGAGGTCAAGGCGGTCGTTGAGGAACTTGTTGTTGTACGAACTGACAAGGCCATACCAGTTGTG
The DNA here is from genome assembly GCA_002440265.1 of Bacteroidales bacterium UBA6340. Taxonomy (GTDB): domain Bacteria; phylum Bacteroidota; class Bacteroidia; order Bacteroidales; family Paludibacteraceae; genus Colicola. The sequence goes on from DJSG01000075.1 coordinate 18,649, forward strand.
GTAGTTGCGGTTCTCACAGATGACGAGTTGCGAACCGCTCTCGCTGGCAGCATTGAGGTCTTCGATAGCACCGTAGTCGAAAGTGCCATCCTCGCGGCGGAAAGTGGTACATAGTACACCATTGTAGGCACCGCGCGTCAGGTCGGAATAGGAGTATTGCGAGTAAGGACTGGGTTCGCCCGTGTTTCCGAATCCTCGCCCAATAGAGGTGTAGAGCGATGTGGACAGGCTGGACTTGTGGTCAATCTGCCATACATGGTTCAGGCTGATTTGCGGTTTATGGTATTGGTTGTAGTTGCAACCTTTTTGCTTACCATTGTTGCCATAGCCGTAAGCGGGGTTGTAGCGACGATAGTCCATGCCGTTGGTCATGTACTTCTTGACATTGTTCCACTCGGCAAGGGTGAGTGCACCGCTTGAGCCCGAAGGGCGTGTCCAGTGCCATTGAGGAGCACCGAAGCCAGTGAGACTCAACTGATGGTTTTCGTTGATACGCTTTGCGATATTGGCAAAGTAACTGTAGCCGGAAAAGGACGTACCCTGAATATATCCATTGCCCCACGTCTTGGCACCGAGTACGGTGATTGCCCAGCCGTTCTTCATCAGACCCGTGGAAACCGAGAATGCCACTTTGTTGTAGCCGTCGTTGCCCATTGCGTAACTGAACAGGCCTCCTTTCTTGGCATCAATGCCTTTGGTTACGATGTTGATGGTGCCACCTACGGAAGGTGCGCTGACCTTGCCGGCACCCATACCGCGTTGGGTTTGCATGACAGAAGTTACGTCGCTAAGTCCCTGCCAGTTAGACCAATAAACGGTTCCGCCCTCCATATCGTTCATCGGCACACCGTTAATCATAGTAGCCACGTTGGTATTGTCGAAGCCACGCATCCATATCTCGCTGTCGCCCCAGCCGCCACCTTGTCCGTTGGCGTGTACACCCGGGGTGTTCTTGAGTACCTCGACGAACTCACCGCCACCGAGACGCTCTTCAATCTCCAAAGCACTGACTTGGCTGACTGCCACCGGTGTCTTCTGCTGGCGTGCCATCTGACCGGTGATAGTAACGTCTTCGAGACCGACTGCCTCAGGCTCCATCCTGATAGTGCCGAGATTAGCAGACTTGGCTTTTATCTCCACGCCGGCGTAGCCCACGTAGGAGAGTTGCAGTTTGGCACCCGTTTGCACGGTGAACTTGAAGTTACCGTCGAGGTCGGTTACCACGCCGTTGGTGGTTCCCGCTTCGAGAATGGAAACACCAATCAGCGGTTCGCCATTGGCGGCATCCAGTACCGTACCCGTGACGGTGACGGATTGAGCATAGATGGCAATGGTCGCCATCATGCTAAGTAAGAGAGTAAAGATTTTTTGCATATTACCATTATTTGGTGGTTACTATTGTCACTGTTGGGGGTTATTTGGGGTGCGTAAGGGGGCTTTTTTGCTCCTGTATCCTTAGTCTATCCCTTGCTCATCCCTTGCTTATCCCTTGCTTATCCCTTGCTGTTTGACACGACCTTGGCGAGAGGGGGACCCAGCAAGGGCGTGGGGCATTTGCAAATGTTAACGATTGGACTTCCTGTTGGTCTTTTTCGCCTTGGCGGTTTGCACTTGAGTGGGGGCTTTGGCGTTCAGCAGTTGCGTGGTGTGGGCATCGATGAGCGCCTGCCCGATGTACTCCTCTATTATATCCGCGTACGCGCGGAAGCCGAGGTCGGTGAGGTGAATGCCATCCACGGTGCCCTCCATGTCCTCGCCCACAAGTCCGTCGGTAGGCACATAGTACAAGCCCACGGGGTTCTCCTCCTTCAGACGCTCGTAGTTGCGGCGAAAGGCAGCGTTCTTCTTGGGCAGGTAGTCGCGGAAGAAAGCGTTGTGGCGCGCATAGGGGTAGGTGATGCCCTCGACCATGATGACAGGCACGTCGGGACGCAGGCGGCGCAGGATAGATACGAAGTCGTAGGTGAGCGTGTCGCACATCATCTCGGTGCAGTTGGGGACGGGGTCAATCACGTAGCAGAGCACATCATCGATAGTTGCCATGGCGCGTGCGACGGGGAAGTCCATCTTGCCCTCGCCCGATGTGCCAAGGTTCACGCACTCGACGCCGAGGTCGCGCTGCACCATCGAGGTTGCCACCATGCCCGTGCGGCTGGCGCAACCGCCCTGCATGATGCTGGTGCCATAGAAGACAATTTTCCCGCGGCGGGGGTTATCCACGCGGGGAGGGGTGAGCGTGGCGGTGGAGTCCACACCTATCTGCACCCAGTTGACACCGTCGTAGAGCGGGAGATAGAGCATGTACTCGTGCATCCCGCCATCCAAGTTCTCCACGTACATCTTGGATTGGATAGAGTCGGCTTTGCCGTCTTTCTCCTGCGGGCGGGCGGTGTTGACGTACTCCCAGCGGTTGGTCTGCTCGTTGAGGAAGTAGAGGTCGGTGCCCTTGATGCCCGTCATCGCCATGTGCTGCATGTGGAAGTTGTTGATGAGGTTGTACTGCGCGGCAATGCGCTTGCTGTCGGTGGCAAAGCGCACGGCAATGCCTGCGGAGTGGTTGTAGAGCCACCATTGGTTTTGGCGGCAACTGTCCTGCATGTAGGCGGGCATGCGGCTGTATGGAGTGGCGGTGTTGTCCCAACCGCGGTTGATGATTCGGAAACGGGTGGCGTCCTCGTAGCGGAAGCCCTGTAGTTCTGCGGCTTGGGCACAGGCGGCGCTCAGCAACAGGAACGACAATATGTAAGTTTTCAGCGGTTTCATGGGTGCTATGACTTGTTTGTCGGTTGTTTTGTTTTCAAAGTGTCAGTTCGGTGTTTCGGTGAAAACGAAATAAGGTGCTTCCCCTTGCGGAGACACACCTTATTTGTTTAGAGTCGCATCATTCTCAGATGGATTTCTTTGCTTGTTCTACGATGGCCTTGAACGCTTGGGGTTGATTCATTGCAAGGTCTGCAAGGACTTTGCGGTTGATTTCGATACCCGCTTTCTTCAACGCGCCCATGAGTTGGCTGTAACTGTAGCCTTCGAGGCGTGCGGCAGCGTTGATACGCTGGATCCAGAGTGCGCGGAAGGTGCGTTTTTTGTTCTTACGATCGCGATAAGCATACTGGAGACCCTTCTCCCAAGTGTTTTTGGCAACAGTCCAAACGTTGGCACGGCCACCAAAATTGCCTCTCGTGAGGCTCATGATCTTCTTACGACGGTTGCGCGAAGCAACGTGATTTACTGATCTTGGCATAGTTCTTTACTACAAATGTTTGGTGGTTAATAACTTAGCGGAGCAACAACATCTCGCGTACGGAACGCATGTTTGTTTGGTCCACCATTGCAACGTGAGTCAAGTTGCGTTTCTGTTTCTTGGTCTTCTTCGTCAGAATGTGACTCTTGTAAGCGTGTTTACGCTTGATTTTACCGGTTCCGGTAAGAGTAAATCTCTTTTTTGCACCGGAATTAGTCTTTACCTTTGGCATTTTGTTATTGTTTTAATGAGTTATTTAATCCGGTCGCAGGCAGCCTAAGGGGAAGCCTTTTGACCCGTTTTATTCAATTTGTAAATTTGTAAATTGGGAAATTTGTAAATTTATCACCGATTCGATATAAGCAAATTGCCTTACATCTGCCGCCGTAGGCGAATAAGATTTATGGCAATTTATGGATGTAAATACTAAGGATTTATTTAGATTTCTTGCCGCTTTGCGGCAAAGGAATTTTATCTCGAATTTGCGCTAAATTAGGAAACTTGTAAATGTAGCAATGTGCAACCCATTTACAAATTTACAAACTTACAAATTTCCACATTCCCCAAATCACTGTTTCTTCGGCGATAGGTTCAGTATCATTCGCTTGCCCTCGAGGTTAGGCAATGCATCGGGCTTGCCATACTCCGCCAAATCGTTGGCAAAACGTGCCAGCAGCAGTTCCCCCTGCTCCTTGAATACGATACTGCGCCCGCGGAAGAATACATACGCCTTCACTTTGTTGCCGTCTTTTAGGAACTCTTGCGCATGCTTCAACTTGAAGTTGTAGTCGTGGTCGTCGGTCTGAGGTCCGAAACGTATCTCTTTCACCTCCATCTTCTTGGAGTTCGCCTTCATCTCTTTCTCTTTGCGTTTCTTTTGGTAAAGGAACTTCTGATAATCGAGTATTCGGCATACAGGAGGAGCGGCATTCGGCGAAATCTCTACCAGGTCAAGGTTCTGCTCGTCCGCCATACGCATAGCGGCTTGAAACGAATAGATACCTTGCTCTACATTGTCGCCCACAAGGCGAACTTCACTGACGCCGCGAATCTTGTCGTTGATACGATTGGGCATCTCTTTCTCTACTCGACCACGCTGTGGTCTGTTGGGTGTTGTTGCTATAGTTTTTTCCTCCTGTTAAGTGGCGGGAGATTGCTTCCGAAGTTCTCCCATGCTTCTGCTTTTCCGCTAAATTGTTTATATACAAACCCTTTCTCACGAAAATGCGCGCAAAATTACGTTTTTTTTTTCATTCCGACAAATAAATCTGTAAAAATGTGTAATTTAAATGTGTATATTTGTGGGTGTCAAAGAATTTTTCTACTTTTGTGGGCTATTTTGAGTGTATCATTATGCTCGTAGTCTTTTTTTCAACGCAATCAATCAACTGAAATGAAATCTTTCCGCTTTACTTTCTTTGCCTTCTTGGCAGTAGCCCTTGGCGTTACATCTTGCAAGGAATCACCCTATATCAATAGTCCCGGGGATAACGGCAATAACCTGGATGCCATCCCTACCGCACCGATACCTACAGGGATAGACATTCCCGATAGTGCCATTACTGTGGCGGAAGCACGACAAATCTGTTCGCAGTTGGCAAGCGGGGCAACTACTACGGAGAAATACTATGTCAAAGGGTGGGTGCAGAATGTAGCCTCCGGGCATGCTGATGCAGTGTCCGGTTACGGAAACGGCTTGTTCTATATGGCGGACATCAGCACGGGTACATCTACCCGCACTTTCTACGCCTACCAGGTTATGGGCAAAGACGGCAAACGTCTTCCCGCACCGGAGGCGGTCGCAGCGGGCGACTATGTGGTTATTTATGGTAACCTGACCAACTACAACGGTATATACGAAACTACAGGACGCGGTGCGGCGCAAATCTATTCCAGTACCAACGACATCTTCAACGGCAAGATTGATACCACCCTCATTACTCCCGACCCCGAAGGGGCGGATGTGCCAGAAGGTACGCTTACCGTCTATCAGGCAAACGCTATTTGTGATACATTAGCAAACGGACAATCCACTCCTACCGAGGTGTATATCAAAGGATATGTGCGCAAGAACAGTACCGATAAGGCTACTATCGAAAAATATGGTAATGCCAACTTCACGATTGCACCTACTATTGACGATTCTTCCTATTCAACGTTCTATATCTACCAAGTGTATGGTAAGAACAAACAAAGACTCACCAGTCTCGACCAAGTAAAAGAAGGCGACTTTGTGGTGGTTCGTGGCAAACTGACCAACTACAACGGCACCTATGAGACGGTCGGTCGTGGTGCTTCCTATATCTATTATAGCAACAATCCGAATTGGTAAACAAACAAATTAATTCTATTTTCAATAATTTCATTACATTCATTTTTATGAAAAAGTACTTACTTGTTGCCGTTATGGCAATCGTGAGCGTTGCGTATGTCAACGCACAACCCCGTGCAATCGGTGCTAACTTGGGTTCAGACCTTGGCTTCTCCTATCAACATGGTTTTGGAGAGAAGAATATGTTGGATGTTGCAGTCTCCCTGCCGTTCTACTATGGTGGTATTGGTATTGGTGGAAAGGTAACTTACGATTGGATCGATCCGTTCAATGCTCCTGTACCTTGGAATAATAAAGGTGAGTGGCATTGGTATATGGGTGTTGGTGGTGCTGCCGGAGCCTATGGTCTTGGTGTTGGTAATTATTTCTTTGCAGGTGTTGCCGGACACATCGGTATTGAATATGATTTCTGGTTTCCTTTCCAACTTTCATTGGATTGGCGTCCTACTATTGGTGTTAGTAATGCTGTGAGTTATTGGATTGACCCCTATGGATTCGCTAATTTAAGCCTCGGCGTACGCTACAAATTCTAATCGGTTAGAATCCATAACATCTTAAAAGAGACTGTCTGACAAGTGCAGGCAGTCTCTTTTATTATGCTCTTGGGTATGGAGACGACGCGTCTCGCGTCGTCAAAAGCGGTCTTTTTCTGAATAATAGGCTTTCTTTTTTACTTATTAGACATCCTCGTCGTGTAAATCAATCGTTAGTTTAGTGCGCCTCCAGCCAGTTTTTCCCTACGCCGCAGTCCGCAATCAGCGGCACCGACAGCGATACCACTCCCTGCATCTCCTCCAACACTAGTGTGCGGGCACGTTCCACCTCGGCAACAGGTACGTTGAAGTTCAATTCGTCGTGCACCTGCATAATCATCTGCGTCTTCATACCTTCCTCGTGCAAACGGCGGTGGATACTCACCATCGCTATCTTGATGATGTCGGCGGCAGAGCCTTGAAGCGGCGTATTCATCGCCATACG
>DJSG01000075.1:25246-25865 GCA_002440265.1 Bacteroidales bacterium UBA6340
TTGTGCGAGAGGATGTCGGGCAGGTAGCGTTTGCGCCCGAAGAGTGTCTCGGCATAGCCCCGTTGCCGCGCCAGTTCCTTCTGCTGCTCAATATATTGCACCACCCCGGGGAAAGCGGCAAAGTAATCATCTATCAGTTGTTTGGCCTCGCTCCGCGGACAATCCAACTGTTGCGACAGACCGAATGCCGAGATACCGTATATAATGCCGAAGTTAGCCGTCTTTGCCCGCCGCCGCTGATCCTTCGTAACCTGCTCAATAGGAATGTTGAAAATCTTTGCCGCTGTGGCAGCGTGAATATCCTGCCCCTCGCGGAACGCCTCCACCAGATGGGTGTCGCCCGAGAAATGTGCCAGCAGACGCAGTTCTATCTGTGAGTAGTCCGCACTGAGAAATAGGCAGCCATCATCTGGAATAACCGCCTCCCTGATGAGTTTTCCGCGCTCGGAACGGATAGGCAGGTTCTGCAGGTTCGGGTTCGACGACGAGAGACGCCCCGTTGCTGTAACCGTCTGATTGTATGTCGTATGTATCTTTCCGTCCCGCGGATCTATATAACTCGGCAGCGTGGATATATAGGTCGAAATCAGTTTCTTCAGTTCGCGGTAATCAAGTATCT
>DJSG01000061.1:0-8295 GCA_002440265.1 Bacteroidales bacterium UBA6340
TCCGGTAGGCTGCAGACGTAAGCAGCCCGTGATCTTTGACATATGAGATATAAAGACCTCCCCAACCCCTCCAAGGGAGATTGACCTCTCCAACCCCTCCAAGGGAGGGGCTTGCAGAGACGGTATCCGCAATGGGGGGCATGGTGGTAACAACGACGCGAGAGGCGTCGTTGTTCGGCGACAGCCGAAAGGCTACATAATGGGTGAGGTGCACTTGCGGCGCATAACGACGCGAGAGGCGTCGTCTCCCAAACGCGTCGTCCTCTATCGTGGTGGCACAAAAAGGGACTGCCTGAAGGTGCCAGGCAGTCCCTTTGGGGAGAGTGTGAAGCGGGGTTACCGGACTCCTATGCCCGTGAGGGTGTAGGTCTTCCCGCCGCGGAGTATCAGGACTTGCCCGTTGCGGACAATCTTGCGGTACGATTTGTTCGGTGTTCACCTGACATCCTATCGAAATACTTGAGAGGTTCTGCCAGCAAGGCACCCAATGTTTCAACTTGAACGGGTGCAAATAACTCAGCATTGGTGGCGGATAGTATGGTAGCGTCGGAGACTTCAATGACACCTCACATAAGTTTTTGTGGTAGTGTGGATGCGGTCACCAAAGACGGCGTATGGCGTATCTGTAGTGGCTGAGATGATTTCGATGACAGGAATACCTGTACCTTCTGCATTATCAAACCTGCCATAGAAAGATTGCCCCTCTTTGTAAGGGACGTTCAGCGTCCGATAAGCCGTCCGTTCAAATACAAACGAAGAGAGAGGCTCTTACTGCCCCTCTCTTTTCATTTTCCTTGCGCATTGAACTACGCCGTGGACGCGGATGTTTCGTCCGCGATTATTGGCATAGTCGTCACGTGCAATTATTTGTTTTTGATTCTTGATTAAAAAAATGCATTACTCCGCCATCAGTAACTCCATAATCGTGCAAGCGGACTTAGCCACATTGGTACCCGGACCGAAGATAGCAGCCACACCTGCCTTGTAGAGGAAGTCATAGTCTTGCGCAGGGATTACACCACCTGCGATAACCATGATATCAGGGCGACCCAGTTTCTTCAACTCCTCAATCACTTGCGGAATGAGGGTCTTGTGACCTGCTGCCAACGACGACACGCCCAACACGTGAACATCGTTCTCTACTGCCTGTTTGGCAGCCTCGGCAGGTGTCTGGAACAGCGGTCCCATATCCACATCGAAACCGCAGTCGGCATAACCCGTAGCCACAACCTTTGCTCCACGGTCGTGACCGTCCTGACCCATCTTGGCAATCATAATACGAGGTTGACGGCCTTCTTTCTTCGCAAAGGCTGCAGTGAGTTGTTGAGCACGCTCAAAATCACTGTCGTTCTTGGTTCCTGCTGCGTACACGCCTGAAATAGTTCTAATTGTTGCTTTATAACGTCCTACCACTTTTTCGCAAGCATCGGAAATCTCACCCAAACTTGCGCGGAGACCGGCTGCCTTCACCGCCAGTGCAAGCAGGTTTTCACCCTTGCCGCCGTCTGCCCATGTCTGTACCGACTTGGTAATCTCTGCCAAAGCCTCTTGTACGGCTTTCTCGTCACGGTTGGCACGCAACTCTTTGAGACGAGCCACCTGCTCTTCGCGGACTGCAGTATTGTCAATCTCCAGAATATCAATAGGATCCTCGTGGTCAAGACGATACTCGTTCACGCCGATAATCTTCTGTACGCCCGAGTCGATACGTGCCTGTGTGCGGGCAGCGGCTTCCTCGATACGCATCTTCGGAATACCCGTTTCGATTGCGGCTGCCATACCACCGAGTTTCTCGATTTCCTGTATATGCTCCCATGCCTTGTCCATAATCTCCTGAGTGAGGCTCTCCACATAGTAGGAACCTGCCCATGGGTCGATCTCTTTGCAAATCTTGGTCTCTTCCTGGATGTAAATCTGCGTGTTACGAGCAATACGAGCCGAGAAGTCGGTAGGCAATGCGATAGCCTCATCCAGCGCGTTGGTGTGCAAGGACTGGGTATGACCAAGCGCGGCACCCATAGCCTCGATACATGTACGACCTACGTTGTTGAACGGATCCTGCTCGGTCAGCGACCAACCGGAAGTCTGGCAGTGGGTACGCAGAGCCATGGATTTCGGGTTCTTTGCGCCGAAAGACTTCACAATCTTCGCCCACAGCATACGGCCTGCACGCATCTTGGCAATCTCCATAAAGTGGTTCATACCGATAGCCCAGAAGAACGACAGACGCGGTGCGAAAGTATCCACTGACATACCTGCATTCACACCGGCACGGAGGTACTCCATACCGTCGGCAAGGGTATAAGCCAACTCGATGTCAGCGGTTGCACCTGCCTCCTGCATGTGGTAGCCCGAGATGGAGATAGAGTTGAACTTAGGCATGTTCTGCGAGGTGTACTCGAAGATATCAGCAATAATCTTCATGGAGAACTTAGGTGGATAGATGTAGGTGTTGCGCACCATGAACTCCTTGAGAATATCATTTTGGATAGTACCCGCCATCTCCTCGAGTTTGGCACCCTGCTCCAAGCCTGCGTTGATATAGAACGCGAGGATAGGCAGTACGGCACCGTTCATCGTCATGGACACGGACATCTTGTTCAACGGAATACCAGCGAACAGCACCTTCATATCCTCGAGCGAGCAGATACTTACACCGGCTTTACCGACGTCGCCTACTACACGTGCGTTATCTGCATTGTAGCCGCGGTGTGTAGGAAGGTCAAAGGCCACAGACAGACCCTTCTGACCACTGGCAAGGTTGCGGCGATAGAAAGCGTTGGACTCCTGTGCGGTGGAGAAACCGGCGTACTGGCGGATGGTCCAAGGACGCAAAGGATACATCGCACTATACGGACCACGCAAGAATGGAGGAATACCCGAAGCATAGTTCAGGTGCTCCATACCTTCGAGGTCCTCTTTGGTGTAAATCGGCTTCACGTCGATAAGTTCAGGCGTCTGCCAATTGGCTTCATTGGCTCCTTCTACATGCGAAGTAGCCACTTTATTGATATCAATATCTTTGAAATTAGGTTTCATTTTGCTACTTATTTATTAAGGAGTTGTGCATTAAATGATTTAAGGGTCTCGAGGACGTTGCTGCGGACGTTGATAAAGTTGGTAATACCCAATGCTTTCAGGTCGTCCATACAAGCAGGTGCGCCTGCCACAATGAAGAGTTCCTTGGCACCTTGCAGTTTCTTCCATGCCTCGGGAGCGTAGGTGGCGTACTCGTCATCGCTGGAGCAGAGCACAATGATATCTGCTTTTGCCTTGCGGGCTGCCTTGATACCGTCAGCCACAGTGGCAAAACCGTTGTTGTCAATCACCTTGTAACCTGCGCAAGCAAGGAAGTTGCACGAGAACTGCGCACGCGCAATACGCATAGCCAAGTTGCCGATGGTGAGCATGAATGCCACGGGTTGTTTCTTGGCTGCTTCGGTCTCAAGACGCAGTGCCTCAAACTCCTCTGCAGCACGAGCCACAGGCAGTGTAGCCAATGTACCTTCGGGCTTGGTCGAGCACGTGCCGCAACCGCAACCACAACCGGTCGTCTTGATTTTCTTGGCAGCCTTCTCGTTGAAGTTCGGATATTGGTTCGAGCCAAGCAGTATCTCTTTGCGCTTAGCCACATCGCCGAGACGTTTGGTGAGGTTCTCCTGCATAGCAGCCTGTACCTTGCCGGCAGCAATCATCTCATACATACCGCCCTGCTCTTGGATAGCGAGGAACTGCTTCCAAGCCTCAGTGGCGATAGCGTGGGTGAGGTTCTCTATGTAGTAGGAACCTGCAGACGGGTCAACCACCTTGTCGAAGTGCGACTCCTCTTTGAGCAGCAGCTGCTGGTTGCGGGCGATACGCTCTGCAAAGTCGGTCGGTTGTTCGTAAGTAACATCAAACGGCGTAACCACGATCTCGTCCACACCGGCAAGGGCTGCAGACATAGTCTCGGTCTGCGAACGCAACAGATTGACGTATGCATCGAAGATAGTCATATTGAAGCGGCTGGTCTCTGCGCTGACATTCATCTTGGCTGCCTCTTTGAGGGCGGTGGTGAAGGTAGGAGCCTTGTATGCCTCTACTATCTTCGCCCACAACATACGTGCGGCACGGAACTTGGCAATCTCCATGAAGTAGTTGCCGCCGATACCCATATTGAAGCGTATTGCACGTGCTGCCTGATAGTTGGGAACACCTGCCTCGGTGAGCATGGTCATATAGTCGGCACCCCAAGCCAAAGCGTACGCCAACTCCTGTGCGCAGTAAGCACCCGAGTTGTTGAGTATCACGGAGTTAACACCCACTACGCGGTAGTTGGGCAGCGACTTGGCAGCCTTGACGGTAGCCACAATCTTCTCCGTCACCTGCTCACGGGTGAGAGGTTTGCCCTTGATGAGCATCTGCTTCATCGGGTCCACGTTGATACTGCCCACCACTTTCTTGAAGTCATAGCCCGAGCGTCCGTAGTAGCGCACGAGGATACCTGCCAACTCTGGAGCCGCACAAGGACAGATGCTGAAGTTGATAGCAATGGCGTCAGCCTTGATACCTTCGAGCAACACCTTGATAAAGTGATAGTTGAGTTTCTCTGCGTCCAAGCAGAAGCCCAATGAGGTGATGCCCTTGTTGAGTACCTCCAAGGCTTTGGCATTGGCTTTGCGTGCGTTCTTGCAAGCGCAAATGTTCTGGCGGATAGCCCATTCGTTGTTGGTTTTTGTTCCGCGCACGTAGGGGAACTGCCCCGGTGCCGAAACGGTGGTCTTGAGTCCTTTGAGGTTCTCTTGACGATAGAAAGGCTGCACATTGAAGCCTTCCGGGGTGCGCCAAACGAGTTTCTTGTCGAAATCGGCACCCTTCAAGTCAGCGATGATTTTGTCCTTCCACTCTTTGGTAGAGACGGCGGGAAAATCTGCCAACAAATTCAATTTTTCTTCTGCCATGATTAATTGATTTATATTGGATAATTTATTATTTGCTCATTTCCAACATCTTACGTATCGGTAAGACGGCTTTTGCGGCAATGTCTTGCGGTACAAACACTTCGTTGCTCTCGTCGCGCAGACACGCGTATAGTTTCTCCAGCGTGTTCATACGCATATACTCGCACTCGTTGCAACTGCAGCCCACGCCCTCGGTTACCTCCGGCGGCACAGGCAGGAACTCCACATCGGGACACGCCTTGCGCATCTCATGCAGGATACCGCTCTCCGTGGCAATAATAAATTGCTTCTCCTCCTCGTGTGTGCGCACGTAGTTTAATAAGGCTTGCGTGGAGCCTATGACATCGGAGAGGTTGAGTATCACCTGTTTGCACTCTGGGTGTGCCAGTACTTTGGCATGGGGGTGCTGCTGTTTGAGTGAGAGCAATGCCTCTGCCGAGAAACGCGAATGTACATGGCACGCACCTTGCCACAACTCCATGTGCCGACCTGTCAGCGAGTTGATATAGTTGCCCAGATTCCGGTCGGGACCAAAGAGAATCTTGGTATCTGCGGGTAACTGATTGACTATCTTCAGCGCATTACTGCTGGTCACCACCACATCGGTAAGTGCCTTTACCGCCGCACTCGTATTCACATACGACACTATCTGGTAGTCAGGGTGCTGCTCTTTCCACGCCTGCAAGTCTTCGGCACGGCAACTGTCCGCCAACGAGCAACCTGCCTTCGGTTCGGGGATTAGCACTTTCTTGTCAGGGCAAAGGATTTTTGCCGTCTCTGCCATGAAATGCACACCGCACATCACAATGATGTCGGCATTGGTCTTGGCTGCCTGCTGTGCCAGTGCCAGCGAGTCGCCTATGAAGTCTGCCACGTCCTGTATCTCAGGGCGTTGGTAGTAGTGCGCCATGATAATGGCGTTCTTCTCTGTGCAGAGCCTGCGTATTTCGTTTGCTATATCCATAGTTTATTCTGTCACAATCTGACCGAAAATGTTGTAGTATAGACCATCAACGTATATCAACAACTGCCCGTTGCGAATCACTTTGACGGTTGTCTGCTGCGACTTATCCTCGGTAATGTTCTCTATCGGAGTGTTGGAGCACTCAGTAATGAAACGTGAGTAGACGTATTGCTGCCCCTTTGATACAATGGTGATGGTCTCTATGCCAGGTCCGTTTTTATCCGTAGTTGTTGTACTGGAGAAGCGAAGTGTACCTGTCCCCGACAGAGTGGTAGAAGGTTTCCATATATAGTCTGCCATATTTTTGTCCTTTGCCTTCAGAGAGCCCAAAGTCTGTGCAGCACACGTGATGTTCACGGTGTTGTATGAAGTTCCCCCATAGGTACGCATGTGAATAGTGATGGACTGCAGCCCGCTGAGGTCCACTTCCGGCGATTCGATGTAGGAGTTGGATACCAATACCCAATAACCACGCGCCTCAACAGCACTCTGCAGCATCCAACCAGCGGTATTGCTTTGGGTGAGTGTGAGTGTTTCGGAAGTTGTGCTACCAGTCTGACCAAGGTGTGCAAAGACTGCGTAGTAGGTAACATTATGATTTACTAAAGGTGCGTCTTCTGCGTCCGAGAATAGGTCTGCAGGAGTCTCGTCTTGGGGTGTGATGATAGATTGTTCACTCCAACCGACGAATGTCTCACTCTCTTTGCTACACGACTCGGGTGCCGTAGGCAATGCCTGTGCACGTGCACCTATTGCCACGGTGGTTGTCGGGTCACCCAGTGTGTATGCGGAGCCGTCCACGAGCCATGTGATGGTGCATGCCTTGTTGCATGTGCCATAGAGGTTGACGGTCTGCGTCTCCACCTCTGTTGTCGCTATCGTAAGTGTGGCTTGGTGTGAGCCGTCTTGCGCAGGAGAGTAGGTGACTTTTACAGTATGTGTGCCATTGGCATTTGCAGCAGTAATGATAGCAGGCGAAACCGTAAAAGCCTCTGCATGGGTACCTGTCAGTGTGATAGTGATGTCTCCTGTCAGTCGTGCACCGCGCAGGGTGAATGTCTGCGTAGCGGTCTGCCCTTGCGCAACACCTGCAAAAGACACCTCCGAGGTACTTGCTGTGAGTGTGGGTGTAGTAACAGTGTAACTGCCATCGCTCTCACCGGGGATGAAACGCTCGTCCTGCGAGTGGACGAGTTGGTCGATATCCACTGTCTCACCAGCGTGTACGCCCCATATATATTCCACCAAGTATGGGTAGTCAATAAAGGGGTTGCGGTTGCCTTGAGTTTTCTGAATGCCATTGTTGCGGTCTATCTCTTTTTGCGATACAGGGTCTTGTCTGTGCCATTTGAGCAGTAGCGCCACACCATATTTCGTCAGTCCGAAGTTGCCGGAAGCCGTATAGTTGCCGCTGAATATGGAGCCGCCGTTGCCTTCCGTGAACGCGCTATGGTCTCCTGCCCACTTTATCATCGTGCCGAAGTAAGCACGTGCGAAATCGCCCTTGTACTCGTCAATCGGCTCAAAGACCTTACCGGAGCAAGTGGCGGTAATACCTTTGTCTCCTGCAATGGTCTTTCCTGTGATGGTAATAGTCTTCGATGAGCCTAACTTGCTGCCATTGTTCGATGTGTACGAAGCGGTACCCACCTCACCATAAGGGTAGTTGCTGCGCATACCATTCACTTTGCCATCGGTCGGCACAAGGTGAAAGACATCGCAACCCGGTCCTGATGTCTTGCCGCCGTACCACGATTTAGGGATAGAGTGTTCCTTGTTGTAGCAGTCGCACTCTGTCTTGTAGTTGCCGCACTTGTCTTTGGTGAGCGAGAAGTCACAGTTGCTGTACATGTCCCACACCGAGCCGTCTGCGCGGACATCGGTTTGCGGATATGCCGCCGCATTCAGGTTGTCATACCCTATGGAGTGGTAGCCCAGTTTGGCGATTGTGTGAACTTGGTCGAACAGGTTTTTGCCGGACTTGCCGTCCACTGCGGCGTAATATGCAGGGATTCCCGAAGCAGGAGTGGTGGAGACTGCCCATAGAGCAACATATAGCCCCAAGCAAACTGTCAGTACGAATGTGCGTCTCATTGTCATTAAATCAGATTATTATAGTTATTTTTTACAATTCTGCTTGGTCCGTTGCCAAACCGCTTTCCCTGCAAGCAGACGAGGGCAAACGGCGTACTTATACAAGTGTGCAAAGGTACGACTTTTTTTTAGTATGTGCAAGTCTGAAGTTCGTTTTTTAGGCTCGCAGGTGTAATAAAAAGGCTTTTTAGCGTAGTGGAAGTGGTGATGATGGTGACGGAAGAAAGTCGGACAACATGCTGTATGCCATCGGCAATGTCGCGATAAGGTCGGAAGAATCACATACTAATCACATAC
>DJSG01000061.1:8343-31361 GCA_002440265.1 Bacteroidales bacterium UBA6340
AATCTCATACACTTGACCCGACAAGGACACGGGGGGAATGCGCAATGCGTAATTCACAATGCGTAATGTGCAATGTGTAATGTCCGGATGAAGCGAGCCGTATCGCCCTTATGCTGAGTTAATTCTGCTGCATCTCAACGAGACGGCGGTAGTAGCCGTTAAGGGCGAGGAGTTCGCTGTGTGTGCCGCGTTCAACGATACGTCCTTCGTGGAGGACACAGATGAGGTCGGCGTTTCGGATGGTGGAGAGCCGGTGCGCCACGACCAGCGTGGTGCGGTCTTTCATCAGGTTTTCCAGTGCCTCCTGCACCAGTTTCTCGGATTCGGTATCGAGGGCAGAGGTTGCCTCATCGAGAATCAGAATAGGCGGGTTCTTGAGGATGGCGCGGGCAATAGAGATACGCTGTCGTTGCCCTCCGCTGAGACGTGAACCACGGTCGCCGATGCAGGTGTTGTACTGCTCGGGCGTTGCCATGATGAAATCGTCGGCATTGGCTATGCGTGCTGCACGGCGTACCTCGTCAAGCGTGGCGTGTTCAACACCGAAAGTGATGTTGTTATAGAAGGTGTCATTGAAGAGAATAGCCTCCTGGTTAACATTCCCCATAAGGGCGCGGAGGTCGAAAGTGCGGAGTTCGCGAATGTCCACGCCGTCAATAGTGATGCGTCCGCCCGTAACATCATAGAAACGCGGCAGGAGGTCTGCCATAGTGGTCTTGCCGCTACCCGACTGCCCCACGAGAGCGATGGTCTGTCCCTTGCGGATATCAAGGTTAATATGTTGGAGTACAGGCCGTTCTGCGATATATGCGAACGACACGTCTTCATAGCGTATGCAGGATTGAAAGTCGGGCAGTTCGCGCGGAGAAGCCACCTCGCGGATATTGGACTCGGTGTTGAGTATCTTGTCAATGCGCTCCAGCGATGCCAATCCGCGACGAATGCCGTAGGATGCCTTGCTGAGGTCCTTGGCAGGGTTGATGATGGAGTAGAAGATGACGAGGTAGTAGATGAATGTCGCTGCATCAATGGTGGCGTGGTCAGAGAGAATAAGCGTGCCGCCGTACCAGAGAAGAAGGGCAATAAGTGCGGTGCCTAAGAACTCGGAGACGGGGTGCGCAAGGTAGTAACGGCGGTTGATACGGTTGAATGTGCGGCGGGCAGCATTGATAAGCCCCATAAATCGCGTGATGAGTTTCTGTTCTGCATTGAAGGCTTTGACTACGCGAAGCCCGCCAAGAGTCTCGTCTATCTGACCGAGAATCTCTGCATTCTGCTCCTGTCCGAGGGTGGAAGCACGCTTCAACGACCGCCCTATACGCCCTATCAGCCAGCCCGCAACAGGCAGCAGCACGAGGACGAACAGCGTTAATTGCCACGATATGCAGAACAGTGTAATGAGGTAAACGAGAATCATAATGGGGTCCTTAAAGAGCATATCGAGGGTGGACATAATACTTGCCTCAACCTCACCCACATCATTAGTCATACGCGACATGACATCACCCTTACGCTCCTCAGTGAAGAAACCGATGGGTAAGCCGACCACCTTGGTATAGAGTTGGGCGCGCAGGTCACGCAGCACGCCCGTGCGTATGGGCACCATGAAATAGTTGGCAAGCCATGCCGTAAGGCATTTCAGACCGGTCATAACTACCAGGCAGCCACCTAATAGCAGCAGCACCCGTTCCGCACCGCGGGTCTCTATCTGGACTTGCAGAAAATAGTACAGGTTGTTCTTGACGGCGTCGATAAACTGGTCTAACCCCTGCGTGGACGAGAGGGCGATATAGTCGGTCTGCATATCGGACAGCCCGAACAGCAGTTGCAACACGGGGATAATAGTGGCAAAGGAAAACAGCGACAGCACTGTGGAGAGGACGTTGAAAAACAGGTTCAGTGCCACGAAACCGCGATAAGGGGGTATGAATCGTCGTAATAGTTTGATAATGTTCATGTGGATAGTATAGTCAGCGTTTGATATGACGGTTATTCTCCGCTACGTAGAGCAGTATCTCACGGTCGAAAGCGGCTTTGTCTCCGCCAAGGTCAATATGGATGGGCAGTACCTGCAGTTTGTCGCCCAACTGCTCAACGAGCGGGGTCTGCTGCATACGCGCATAATCCTTTTCTGTGGTGAGGACGCAATCGAAAGCAGCGGCTTTGGTTAGGATAGTCTCAACATCACCATCGGTAAACGAATGGTGGTCACGGAATGTAAGCAACTGAGCCTCAGGATATTGCTGCTGCACATAGTGGAGCATATACTCCGGATGGGCAATACCTGTAACCAGCAGCGGCGTACCCGCTAAATGGAGTGCCGGATAACCAATCGAGGCAAAGCAGAGGTGCTGGTACGAGGGCAGGCGGAGCATATTGCTCACCACGCGGCAGTCTATAGGACGCATCGTGGGCGGACACTTGGTAACCACCACGGTATTGGCACGCAGACTCTGACTTGGCAAGTCGCGCAACCGCCCGCATGGCAACATCCTGTCGTGTACATACAACCTGTCGTATGGTGTGAGCAGCACATAATAGCCGCACCTTAGCCGTCTATGCTGAAAGACATCATCGAGCACAACGCACTGCAAATCAGGATACAACGACTGCAATCGGCGCACTCCCTGCACCCTGTCTGCACACACTGCCACAGGCACATCGGGGAAATGCGTGTGCATCTGCATCGGCTCATCGCCTATAGTGAGGGCTGTGTCGTTGGCATCGGCTATTCGGAAGCCCTTGGTGGTGCGCCCATACCCCCGCGAGAGGATAGCCACACGGTAACCATGCGACACCAACAGCGACACGATATACTCGGTCATCGGGGTCTTACCCGTACCGCCCACTGCCAGATTACCCACTCCGATAGTAGGTATCGGCACAATGCGTGAGCGCAGTACATGACTGTCATACAACTCATTGCGCACCCACACGCCTAACCCGTACAGCCACGAGAGGGGCGTCGCTAATATCCTGACAAACTTGTTGATATTTTGTTATCGGATGGTTATTGGATAGTTACATTGGGCATCAATGCCATCACACGCGGCTTTGACACGAACTCACGCACCTTCAGTACCAACCGTTCCTCGGGAGTGGTATTGTCAAACATGCTGAGCAGCGTCTCCATCGGGTCTTCCACTTCGGGGTAGTAGGTGATGGCGTACTGCTCGAGTGCCGCCAATTCGGCAGCCTTACCGATAGCATCATTGATGTTGCCCGGTTCGTCCACCAACCCTATCTCAACAGCGTCCTTACCCAACCATACACGTCCCTCGCCGATAGCCTTGATAGCGTCTTGTGTCATGCCGCGCCCTTCGGCACAACGGCGGGTGAAGAGATCATAACCACGCTCCACCATGCTCTGCATCAGTTGTCGTTCCTCGGGGTTCATGCCCTTGTAAACCATATTCACTTGCATATCCGAGTGGCGGTTGGTGCCTACGCCGTCAATGTCAATACCCACTTTGTCGCGCAACTTGCCCAGGTTGGGCACGGTACCGAAGATACCGATAGAACCGGTCAGCGTAGTCGGTTCGGCATAGATATAATCCGCCTCGCACGATATATAGTAGCCCCCCGACGCTGCATAGTCGCCCATCGACACCACCACAGGCAACCCCTTGGCTTGCAGTGTCTTGACGGCGTGCCATATCTGCTCGCTGGCATCAGCACTGCCTCCGGGGCTGTTCACGCGCAGCACTACGGCCTTCACGTTGTCGTCTTTGGCTATCTTCTTGATGGTCTTCACCATATCTGTGCCTACTATGCCATCACCGCTGTCATCGGTAATCTGTCCGTCGGCATACAGCACGGCTATCTCGTCGCTTGCCTTGATAGATGCACGCTTCACCGTTGCCATACGCGATGTACTGATGGTCTTGTACTCTTTGGTTCCTGCGTATGCACGCAAGACGGAATCCATATCCTGCACGTACACCAGCGTATCCACCATACCGTAATCCACGTATTTCTCTTCGGGCTGCAGACTCATACACTCATCGGCATAAGCGTTCAGTTGTGCTGCTGTCAGATGCCTGCTTGCAGCCACTTTCTCTGTCATCTCACTCCATATCCCGTTGATATACTGCTTCGTCTGCGCACGGTCAGCGTCCGACATCGAGGTGCGGAAATACGGCTCCACGGCGGACTTGAACGTACCCACTTTCAGTATCTGCATCTCCACGCCAATCTTCTCTAACAGGCGTGTATAGTACATCTTCTGCGCACTCAGTCCGTCCCATGCCACACTGCCGATGGCATTGAGGAATACCTTGTCTGCCGCTGATGCCACATAGTAGTTCATCTGACCGTAACTGTCAGCGTATGCCACCACAAACTTACCTGACTCCTTGAAATCCAACAACGCATCGCGTATTGCTTTCGCCGATGCTGCACCCATCTGCAGACTGCCGCCGCGCAGATAGATGCCCAACACCTTGTCATTGTCTTTGGCCAGACGGATATTGCTCAGCAAATCGTCCAACCCAACCGTTGTCTGACTGCTGTACCCTGGCATATCCGACAGCAACGCCGCCCACGGATTGTCTATCGGTGCCTGCTCCACCAATACACCGTCCAAATCGATTCGGTAGATAGTATTCGCCTCCAGCGTGGCGGTTGGGGTAGAAAACATATTCCCCATCATCGCGCCCACTACTCCGCACAATGCCACATACAGCACCGCACAAACGATAATCGTCCACAAACAACCGTGTTTCTTGCGAGGTTGCCCCTCTTGCTTTACATGAATTCCCATACGTTTATTTATTTAGTTTGAATGATTTCCTATGATACTTCGTCACCCCGAACTGCCGTATCGCCTCATAGTGCGCCCGTGTGGGGTAACCCTTGTTCTCGTCCCAATGATACTGCGGATACTCCTCGTGCAGACGCAGCATATAGTCATCCCTGTACGTCTTTGCCAGCACACTCGCCGCCGCTATCGACAGGTACTTGCCATCGCCCTTCACCACCGTGCGTGCAGGCACCTCAAGCACCTGTCCCTCGGGGATATACGGCTTCCACTTGTTGCCGTCCACCAAGATATGCTGAGGTTGCACTTTCAGTTGTGCCAACGCACGCTGCATACCCTGTATCGAGGCGTTCAGTATGTTTATCCTGTCTATCTCCTCCGCCGTAACCTCTGCCACTGCCCATGCCAACGCATACTTCTCTATCAGCGGGCGCAGATGATAACGCTGATGCTCTGTCAGTTGCTTCGAGTCGTTGAGCATTGCCAGGTCCTCATGCTCCCAATACCGCTCATCAGGGCTCCACACCACCACCGCAGCAAACACACTGCCTGCCAGCGGTCCGCGCCCTGCCTCATCGCAACCCGCCTCCAACACACCTTCTATACAATACGGTTCCAGCACAATACCTACCTGCACTATCAGCCCGCAAAGTTACTGTTTTTTTTCCATATCTGCAACCCTGTTCCAAATTAGGCTTCGGGTATTTCCTATCACGCTGCAAAGATACAACAAAGCCGTGGTTTTTGTTGGTAAAGTAGTACCAATAATACCCCGAAAATATACTACGGGTCTGCAGATTATTTGCAGGAGTCATAAAAATATACTACCTTTGCCGTGGTTTTGAAGGGCAGCCGTCACAAAAGCGACGTGCAACCTTGGCAAGACCATAACTGAATGTACAACTTAAACAACAAATGATTATGAAAAAGAAATTCGTTTGCCCCGTATGCGGATACGTGTACGAAGGTATTGAACCTCCCGAGCGCTGCCCTCAGTGCAAGCAAATTGTTGAATGGAGAGAAGTAAAAGAGGACGAAGGTATCGTCTTTGCGTGCGAACACGTGATTGGCGTGGCTAAGAATACCGACGACGAGATGAAGAAAGACCTCAATGCCCACTTCATGGGTGAGGCTACCGAGGTGGGTATGTATCTCGCTATGTCGCGTCAGGCAGACCGCGAAGGGTACCCCGAAATCGCCGAGGCTTTCAAACGCTATGCCTTTGAGGAGGCTGAGCACTGCGCTAAGTTCGCCGAACTGCTCGGGGAAGTGGTGTGGGACACCAAGACCAACGTACAGAAACGTATGCTCGCCGAGGCGGGTGCGTGCGAGGATAAACTGCGCATCGCAAAACGCGCCAAAGAACTGAACTTGGATGCTATCCACGACACCGTTCACGAGATGGCAAAAGACGAAGCACGCCATGGCAAAGGCTTTGAAGGACTGTACAACCGCTACTTCAAAAAGTAAGCATACCGCAATCCTTTACTAACAAAAGAGGCTGCCTGACAAGTGTAGGCAGCCTCTTCTTTTGCTGGGTGACGACGCGGCTCGCGTCGTCATTTTTGCCGCTACTTCAGCACCAGTTGCACCACGTTCTCCACGTGCTGGGTGTGCGGAAACATATCCACGGGTTGCACTCGCGTTACCCGGTATTTCTCGTCCAAGAGGTTGAGGTCACGCGCCTGTGTGGCGGGGTTGCAACTCACATACACGATGCGTTTGGGTTCGGCGGCGAGGATGGTCTTCACCACGTCCTCGTGCATACCCGCCCGCGGTGGGTCGGTGATAATCACGTCGGGGCGTCCATAGTGCGCGATGAAGTCCGCATTGAGGATGTCCTTCATGTCGCCTGCGAAGAAGAGGGTGTTGCCCAGACGGTTGAGCCGCGCATTCACTTTGGCGTCCTCTATCGCCTCGGGAACATACTCAATACCAATCACTTGCCTTGCCTGATGCGCCACAAAGTTGGCTATTGTTCCCGTTCCCGTGTAGAGGTCGAAGACGAGTTCGTTGCCCGTCAGTTCCGCGAAACTGCGCGCCACCTTGTATAGTTCGTACGCCTGCTCCGTATTGGTTTGGTAGAACGACTTTGGACCGACTTTGAACTGCAAATCCTCCATCTGCTCCATGATATGGTCTTGTCCGGCGAACACGTGCACTTCCTGGTCGGAGATGGTGTCGTTCAGTTTCTGATTCACAACGTATAGCAGGCTCACTATCTCGGGGAAGGTCTGCTGCAGGTACTCCATCAGTCGCATATCGGGTGCCTCTCCCCACACCACTATCAGCATCACTTCGCCCTTGTGGTTGCTGCGGATGATGAGGGTGCGCAGTTGCCCCTCGTGGGCGTGCTCGTTGTAGAACGAGATACCGTGCTCGCGGGCGAAAGTGCGGATGCCGTTGCGGATACGGTTGTTGATGTCGGGCATCAGGTGGCACTCCGTGATATCCAGCACCTTGTCAAAGCAGTTCGGAATGTGAAACCCCACGCCGTACGCCGTATCCACGTGTTCCAATCCGCCTGCCGCGCGTATCACATCCCACGACAGCCACTTGCGGTCCGAGAACGTGAACTCCAACTTGTTGCGGTATTCGTAAATGTGCTTGCTTCCGAGAATCGGACTGATTTCGGGCAACTCCACCTTGCCTATACGGGTCAGATTATCAATGATTTGCTGCTGTTTGTAGCGCAGTTGGTCTTCGTAGGGCAGTATCTGCCATTTGCACCCGCCGCACTCGCCGTAGTGCTTGCACACGGGTTCGCAACGGTGCTCCGAAGGCTTCACCAACCGTTCCACACGCGCCTCCATAAACGAGTGCTTCTTCTTCGTCACTTGCAGGTCAACCACATCGCCCGGCACGCAATACGGCACAAACACTACCATATCGTTGATGCGCGTCAGTGCCTTGCCCTCGGCGGCAATGCCGGTTATCTCTACGTTCTCATACAGAGGTAAGTTCTTCTTTTTCATTGCATTAGCCAATCAACACAGTCTGTATATAGCGTCTCGAAATCTTGCGCACTCTCCATCATAAACGACCAGCACAATGTCTTTGCACCTCCCTCTTCGGGCTCGATGTATGCCACGCCGGCCCCCACACCCGTGTCCTCGTAGCGCGCCACGCAACGGGCACCGTCGCCCACGGCACGCAGACCGTCGGGGTTCTCTGTATGGATGCACTCGTCATTCGGCTCGGTGCGGAAGGTATATACACCCGTCGGCAGGAGGCTTGCTGTCTGCAATCGTCCCGACTTGGAAGCGTGCGTGCAACTCAATCCGTAGTGCAACGTGCTGCTGATGAACGCTTTATCCTCTTGGCTCTGCATGTCGCTTGCTATATACGCGCCCGACAGCAGCAGCCTGCCCCCACGCTCTATATAGCCCGCCAACGCCTTCTGCAGCCCTTGCGGCATACAGTGGAAACTCGTATCCTTGCCTAATACGGTGGTCTTCTGTTTGCCGAGTATCACGTCCACGATGTCGCAACCGCTGATGCTGTCCAACGCCGCCACGCTGCTGCTCGTGTATGAGTAGCCCTCGCGTGCCAAGGCGCGACCGTGCTTGCACACGTAGTCAAAGGTGTTGCCTGCGGTCAGGGTGGCTTGTTGGTCGCTGTAGCACATGCCCCAACCGCTGTTGTCGTCGCTCACCCACGGCAGGCGGCTGTCGAACTCATACTGCTCACCGATATACGAGAGGTCTTTCCCGTAAGGCACCGCTCCCGCCTGCGGCACGATACCCATATACGTGCTGTCTGCAAACCAGTCCGGTCCGCTCACGCGGGTAAAGCCGTTCGCTATCAGCACCTTGCCCCTCTCGTTGGGCGCGATGTATGCCGACAGTGTCTCGCTCGGCATACTCACGCCGCCCGCATTGCCTGCCACTACGCGCACGTCGTAGCGCGTGCCTGTCTGCGCCTTGATGGTGTAGCGCGGTGCCGTCACCTTCACACCGTTGTCCCAGTCGCCGTCATCGGTGCGCGTATAGACCACGTAGTACGTGGGGTTTGCGGTCGGCTCCAACGTGTCCGGTGTGGCTGCCCATGTGATATTCAGTTGGTTGTCAGCACGCTCTATGCGCATCTGCTGTACGGGCAGCGGTTGCACCACGTAGGCGGTCCCGTACTGCTCGTGCATGAAACGCAGCATTCCTTTGTATATGGCGCGCGAGACGGTGAACTTCACACGCGGGTCCAAACCCAACCGCATATCGTTGTAGTTCTGGTGCGACAGCAACTCCAGCAGGATAGCGGGCACCTTCGGACGGCGTGCTTCGGCGTACGACGAGTTGTTCAGTTGCCGGCGGGTCCAATGGGGGGCATAGATGTGCATGTCCTCGCATATCTGCGTCTGCACATAGTCGCCCAAGTCGCGTGCCGCCAAACGGGTCTTGCCCGTCGGATAGGTCTTCTCCTTGTTGTCGCCGTGGTTGGTATAAATCATCAGTGTGCCGATAATCGTATCACCCCTGCGCACGCCCGCATCGCTGTGAAAAGCCATACTCAGTTGCACGGGCACGCCCAATCCCGCCTCCTTGGGATTGGTCACGCTGCCGCCTGCCAGGTAGTTCACCCACCCGCCGCGCGAAGCGTAGTCGTCGATATAGTCGTTGTGACTGTTGGTGTAGTTGTAAACGCTGTCCGGAATACCCGAATACTGCATCCAGTAGCGTGCTCCCTCCAAGTAGCGCGGCATACCGCTGACGCTGGCAAGTTGTTGGTTCAGAAGCAGTTGCGCACTGTCAACCTCCACCTTGTCTGTCTTCGGCAAGGCTTTCGACGACGGCACATTGGCTATGGCATCGGGCTGCGGATAGCGGGCTACACTGCCCATTCCGCCACCGAATTTCACGGCATCCGCTGTCACCACCTGCCCGCGACCGTCCTCGTTGGTCAGACTCACATAGTTCTGCGTCTTGTCGCTCCCGAAGGCGAAAGTGCCTATATACACCCATGTGCCGCCACCCATGTGCTGGTTGACGTGGTACACCGTCTTCTGTCCCTTGTGCACCACCGTATAGCGTGCCTTGTCCGTGCTGGTGGGCAAGGTCTTGTACGACACATACACCGCATACTCACCATCTTTCAGACTTGGCGTATAGCGCAACTCCGATGACGACTTCGCTGCCGACGGAGCCTCTGCATACGTGCCCATCGCAAACGGGTTCTGACCTTCTGTCAGCGGTGCCGTGGGGTGTCCCCAGCCTGCGCCCTCGGCGCGGGCAAACACGGGAGTGCCTACCACCACCGCTTCTGTCTCGTCCACCACCTGCTCGCGCACCTGTGTGTCGCGTTCACGCGGCTGAACCACTATCGCTCCCGCATTCTCTAACATCGGCACTAAGAACGGCTGCACATAAGACGAGGTATATACGTCCTCCACCGTCGTCCACAGTTTGGCGCGTTGCCACAACCAGCGTTGCCCTTCCTGATGATAGTAACGACCGTGGCTGCCCCATAGCGCGATATGCTTGCCGTCCAAGCCCTTCTCTGCCGTATAGGCGCGCGACATATTCTGCACCCACGGCGTACCCGTCTCCACCGCGTAGCGGTCGCTCTTCGGACGGTGACGGTAGCGGGCGGTCACCAACTCACCCAACTCATAGCCGTCCGTATAGATGCTCACTTTCCCCTTGTCGTTGCCGAACACCAACCGGCTGACCACCATTCGTATGTCACGCACGTCCTGTTCGCTCAGCGACACCATGCTCAGCGCGCGGTTGGTATAGACACTCACACTGCTGTTCCGCACGCGGATACGGTTCACGCACACGTTCTCTACGTATGCATGCTCATGGGCTATCGCACTCAATGTGTCTGCAATCGCCTGCCTGTCAATAGCTTGAACGGACACCGACAGCGTCAAAAGTACTCCTAAAACAAAAGCATATCTCTTCATAAACATCCTTATATTGTCCTACAATCTTTTCTTACGCGAAGGCAATTCTTTCTTACGCGAAAGCAATTCTTTTTTGCGCAAAGCAAATCTTTTCCTGCGCAAGGCAAATCTCTTCTTGCGCAAAACGGGCGCAAAGTTACTCAATTTATCCTACATTTCCAAATCATTCTTACAAGAGCATCACGCGGCGCATACACGTACATCGCGTGCATATTGTACGTATATAACGCATGCATAGCACCTCGCAAAACCATTGCAAAGATACTACAAATCTGCTCTTTTTGTTGGTAAAGTATTCCCAATAATCATACTACGCTTGTGGAGACGTGAAGCGTAAGGCAGGTGTGCGTAGCGCACTGAGTGCCGTAGCGACACGAAATAATCGTTCGAGACTTGGCGAGATAAGAAGCCCTGTGGGCTGAGCAGAACTCCTTATCGTCTCGCGTCGTCATTTTTGTTAGAAAAACGTCGGTTCGATATAATCTGGGAATATAAAATTTATGATTAATTTGTGATAATACGGCGTAGCCGTCCGTCCAAAACGACTCAACTATCCCCGAGAGAATACCGAGAGAACCTCGGGTTAGCGCAACGGGAATAACAAAGAAAAAATTAACAAACACCTCACGACCTGCGACGGAAAATTCGGGTCAATAGGGCTGAAAAAAGTATCCCCAATAGTGTCTTTCTGTTTTGAGGTCTATATACGAAATACCCCACCGCGCGCACGATGCCGCGGACTATTTGCTCTCGCCGTTGCCACGAGGCTTGTATGCCGCACATATCCTCCTGCAGGCGTTCCTGTTGCCGCGCGACATCACGCTCCGCACGGGCGCGCTCCGCTTGCACCTGCTCCAAGGTCCGCAGACGGCTGAAATCTATCATAACGCCCCTCCTTTCTCATTTTCAGGTTGGGAAGACGTATCGGACGACTCGGCTGGAGAGCCTGCCGCTACGGAGGTGTTGTTGCTGAATAGCACACTGCTCAGTATCGCCACGATGGGATTCACAAACCACTGACGGCGGAATATGACTGCCGGCACCAGCAACAGCACGAACAGACCTCCGATAATCAGAAACGCTGCCCACATCGGCAACCACTGACCCAATACGTATGCCAGGGCTATCCCCGCAAACAGAACGGCCAAAGCACACAGAAACAGCACCACGACCAGCGTGATAAGCAACCCGATAATGATACTCGCCTTCTCCAGCAACCGTAGCAGGAAAAGGTCATAACGCTTCCTCAGAAACCCTTGCGCGTCACCCAATAACTTCGAATACTGCGAACTGTCCATTGCCGATAAAACAGCGCGCACGGCTCACTCACAGCCGTGCGCGACATTTGGTGTTATGCTTTTGACTCGTGGGCTGCCTCACTGACCGCATCCTCTATGTCCGATGCGCAATGGCAGCAGCAGCCTTTCAACTTCTCAATGGCTTTGTCCACAAGGGCGGTAATCTCCTCCTTGTTGAGATGAGAATACTTCTCTTTCACCACCGACGTGATTTCCTCGCGCAAATCTGCGCCGCTCTTCGGAGCCAGCAGCAAGGCTACCGCTGCGCCCACTACAGCACCTCCTAAAAGGGCTGCCAGAATCTTTCCTGCATGATTGTTCATAAGTCCTAAAGTTTAGATAGTTAATACAATATACTTACTACCCAAGCACTCACAAAATACATGCCAAACCATCTATCGTGGGAAATATAAAGCATGGATTAGGAAATATGGGTAATCCTTATTACCGGAAAGTTTCGGGAATAGGGGAGGGTAGGGGGCTGTCTGTATGGCGATAGACTTCGTATGGTACCCCCAGCGACTTGATTTCACGCTCGTACCAATCGTAGAGATACTCGCGCAAATCGGGGTTCTCGCGGACAGGGTCATAGACCCATGGGATGTCGGGATAGCACAGCACATAATAGTCCATAGGGTGGGCATGCAGCGCATCCTCCACAAAAGCAGGACATGTCCCGTACTTGTGAATAAACCATACCTTGGTGATAATCAGTTCTGTATCGAAGATATAGATGGGGGCTGCCGCGGGAGAGTGTATGTCTCGAATATCCACGGGGTGCGCTCGCGGGTAAATATAGTCAATAGCCTCCATTTGCTTTACTTGATGGTAGGCTATATTGAATACATCATCGTACGTATATTGGTAACCCGAAGGAAGCGACTTCATATATTGGCGTGCGTATTCGGGCACATAAATGCCATGGAGAAGCGTGGCCAAGGATATTGCCAATTGCGTTTTGCCCGTGCTTTCGGGACCGATGATACCGATTTTATACATAGTACGCAGTCTGCCTTGTTTAGCGGGTGAGCATGAGTTTGATGTTGATGCCCACGTTGTCCGCCTTGACGGGGTAGGAGGAGGAGATGAGCGGCGTGGTGCCCTGGTGGTCGTAGAAGAGTTGGAGGTTGATTTTCTGCGAGAGGACATAGTCGGCACTTATCTTGATAGCAAAGACTTTGTTGCCGGAACTTGCCTGCGTGAGGTCTTCCTCGACCTTGCGGAGGAGGGTCTTGATGTCCTTGTAACTGAGGTCGAGCGACAGTTTGAGGTCGTTGCTGACCTTTTTCTGTCCGCCGTTCTTGGTTTTGCTGATGAAACTGAGGTCCTTGATGGTGTAGCCCGCGCCGATGACGAACTCGTCGGTATGTCCCTCGGTGATTTGTACGGAGTTGACATTCAGCGAGATATTGCGCTGCTTGCGGTACTCGAACTTGGTGGAGAGGGAGTTCTTCATGGTGAGGTTGAGTCCGATGAGCGGCGAGAAATTTTCGGAGAGGTTGACGGAGGAGATGTCGTACGCCGATGAGGGTATGGGGTTGTCGGTTTCGACATTGCGTACGAAGCCGATGTGCTTGTCGCTGAGGTCTCCCGCGGGTAGCCATGTGGAGTAGGTGGAGTAACTGCCGATGGCGTATTTGCAGGTGTAGGCGTGCGTGAGGTTGACGGATTTGAAGTGGTCGCGCATCCACGGGAGTCGTCCGAGTCCGTCGAAAGTTACCGACCAGTTGGGTAGTATCTGGAGGATAGAAAGGAACGGGTTGAGGTTGATGTTTTGGGCATCGCGACCGGTGTAGGCGGCGAGGAAAGCGGGTACGAGGACATCGGCGGTGTTGCTGCTGACGGCACCGTACTGGCGGCTATAGGGCTTGCCGCGCAGGTCGGCAGGTATGAAGCCCGCATCGGGGTAGGTGAGGTGCTCGTACTGCTCCTGCACGCGCGAGGTGAGGATGTAGCGGTTGGTGAGGAACCGGTTGAAGGTAGCCGAGGCGAAATTGTCCTCGGCGGTGCCGATACGGTTGAAGGCAGTGGCGATGGCGACTTGGGTGATGTTGAAGGAGCCCGTCATGTTCTCCTGCAGTTGCTCGTAGGAGTAGATGATGGACGTGGATTGTGCGGCGTAGCGTTTGCCGTTGAGTTGCACCTTGAAGCCGGGGAAAGGCTCGAGGGTGAGTTTGATGTCGAGGTCGTTGGTGACGGAGCGTGTGGCAGGTTGCACGACGGAGGTGTCGCCGGATAGCCAACCGCGCTCTTTGGCCTTCTCGACAAAGTCGTCGGTGAAGCCGCCAAAGGCAAAGTCAAAGCCCGGTGCGTAGAAGTCGTTGTAGCGCGTCTGCCCCATGAAGCCCGCCTGCGGTGCAAAGCCGGGGACGCTCATGGAGTTGGTCTGCCGGTAGGTGATTTGCAGTTTGCGAATCATGGTGCCGAAGTATGCTGCCATATCCATGGTTACCTGTCCGGCGGAACGCTTGTTGGGGTCTTTGGTGGTAAGTGTGAGGGACAGGTTGTCAATGTCCTGCTGCGCGGTGACGGTGGCTTTGGTGGTGGAGGTTGGTTTGACCTTGACACGCACAGCCTTGCCGTCCGCCGTGGTGGCAGAGACAGAGAGTAGTTCGCTGCCGAGACGGTGGGTGATTTCTTTGGGTTCGCCTGCCTTGAGGCTGACGGTCTCGGTGTAAGTCTTTGGTTTGAAGGCACGTCCGCGTCTGCCGCGTTGGTTGTAGCGTTGGGTCATCTGCTTCCAGTACTTGGACTTGCCGTAGAGGGTCTCGAAATTGATGCCACCATCTGCCTGCCATGCGCGGGTGCCGCTGATGACGTTGCCGAGATTCGTGGCATCGGAGGACGTGGACTGGATGGTGCGGTTCCAGTTGTAGGTGGCGTTGTACGAGGCGTTGGCGGTGATGGCTTCGAGGTAGGGTATGCGGTTGAACGGCACATTCCACGTGGCAGAGAAGAGTTGCTGGTAGGTGTAGGGTGTCCCCCATGTGGCGAGACTGCGCTGTATGGTGTCCTTCCACGCCTCGTAGTAGTCGTTGGTGAAGGCGTAGTCGCGAATGATTTCGGGGGTGTAGTAGCCTTCGTCGATGGTGGAGTTCATGGCAGTCTGGAAGGAGAACTTGATGTTCTTGGTGAGGTCGTACTTGAAGTCGAAGTTGCGGTCCCACGTGAAGTCCTTGGAGAAGGTGAGGTCCATTTGGTTGTTGCTGCCGGGCTCGGTGGAGGTGTCGAAGTCGCGCATCTTCATGTGGCTGAAGGTGCGGTGCATATTGGTGTTGAACGCCCACGACTGCGGCAGGTAGTAGATGTTGAACTCCTTGAGCAGTTTGACTTTGCTGACCGCCTTGACCTCTTTGAAAGGCTCCCAAGGCTTTGGGTTGAAACTGTAGGAGTAGTTGAACGAGCCTTTGTGGTCGGTGGTCCGGTCGCGCTCCAGTTCGGGCGTGTGCTGGTTCTGACGGTTGTAACTGGCTGATACAGAGAAGTTGGCAGGGTCGTAGAACATATTGCGCTTCTTGGAGTGGATGTCCAGTTTCATATTGCTGACCGAGAAACTGGTGGACTCCTGTATGGAGTTCGCCATCTGCTTGATAGAGTCTTTCTCCTCCTTGGTCTCGTAGTTCTCCAGTGACTCCGACAGTTTGATGTCGGTATCAAGCGGGTCGTACTTGGGTGTCTGGGTCTCGTTGGTATAGGAAACGTAGAGGGGTATCTGCAGTTTGGCTTTCTCGGGGAAGAGACGCCCTGCCTCCAATGCCGCGGAGACGGAGACTTGGTAGTTGTTCTCCATATTGCGGTCGAGGACATTGCTCTCGATGGAGCCGTAGCCTGCTGTCTCCAGTCGTCCTGCCACGTTCACCTGTGCTATGTCGCTGATACTCAATGCGGCATTCGCCATAGCCGCCACACCGCCCTCCTCGTTGTACTGGCTCAGGCGCAACTCGTTCACCCACACCTCACCGCTCACTTCATGGTCGGTGATGTTGCGCACACCTATCATAATGGCTTGTATGTCTTCGAGGGTCGGGTTACCGAGGACGGTTATCTTGTTATTCAGATTATCAGGGTCGTACACCTCATAGGGTATGGTGTTGCCTATGCCCGAGTTGCCTGCACGTTTGGCACGGTTGCGGGCTGTCTTGGCATCGGTGAGAGCGGACAGCGGGAAGTCAAAGTTGTTCTGCTCCAACCATACTTTCAGACGGTCGGTCAGCGTATCATTACGATACAACCCGGCAGGAGTCAGGTCCAGCGGCACCTCATACTCGTAGTAGTTGTTCTTCAGGTCCGAACCCAAGCGGATGAAGCATGCCAACTCCTTGTCGTGCAACTCGTCAAACTGCGGCAGACTCTCGGCATGCACGAACATCTGCAAACGCTTGTATTGGCGCATGTCATACGACACGTTCTTATACACCGAGCGTGCGTCCTTCGGTGCCAGGTAGTTGATACGCAATGCCATGGCCTGCTCATTCTGGGCAATCAACTGCGCCTGACCCGGGTCTGTCTGACGCGATATGCCCGGCGGCAGCACATAGTTCACCGGTGTGCGGTTCGAGTTCTCCTCTATGCTCACCGCCTGGACATCCAACGAACCGTTGCTGTTGTACGGATTCGGGATATTGTACTGGTTATTGGCGGCATCCTGATACAAACCCTTCGTGTAGTTACGCCACTCGCCACGCACCAAATCCAGGGTCGCCATACGAATATGCGTCTCCTGACTGAAGTTCGTCAGATACACACGCGCAAAACGTATCGACTTGAAATTGCGGATATTACCCACTTTTTGCATCATGGCCGTGTCACCGCGAAGGGGTATCTTGAACTGATACCACTTCACTTTTGCCGACTCACCGTTCTTCAACTTCACCGTACTCTCCATGATGCTCGCGATATGCTGCTGACCGACACGCTGCATATCCTCACGGCGCAGCGACACATGGTAGCGGTAGAACTTCTCGTTGTCGCTCAGCGTGTTGTCCTGGTTGATGTCCTCTATATCCGGTTGCAGTGTCGAGGCGGTGCCGTAAGGGTCGTTCTCGCTCATCTCCGGCGAGTTGCCCTCCGTACCGTTATAGTGCTTGTAACGCTCCAGAACAGGTGTCTCCGCGTTGTCAAAATCCTGACCGCGATAGTAGTGATAGTCATCCCCCGCCGGGTCGTTCAGCGGCGAGAACGGGTCGTCCTGCCACTGCGCCAGTATATCGGCACTCACTTTGGCGCGTAGGGCTGCCACATAGTCCGCATAGGGAGAGACACCGTTAAACTCATGCAGCAACTCCTGCTCGTTGCTCAAGCCGTCCAGACCCACATCCTGTTTGGCACGCGCTCCTGCTTCGTTGGAAAACGCGATAGTCGTACTCGTGGTCTTCGGCATTCGACCCCACACCGTCTTGTCTATCAGTGCGTCTATGTTGTTGTCATTCAGCGGCAGACCGTGCTCAAACGACTTCTTGCCGTCACGCAGTATATCCTCGCTCACATCGCCCAAATCGATATACAGGTCACCACCCTCATAGTCCGCATCGGGATTGGTCAGGAACGGATCCATCATCCAAAACTCGATATACTCGATATTCGCCTTCTCGAAATCCGTGTTGTCCAACTTGCGCATCATACCGCCCCAACGCGACTTCGGGTTCGTCAACTTGCCGTCCGTGCCTATCTCCTCCGCCGAGATGTTGTACGGACCGCGCTCCTGAGGATAGAAACTCAGGTTCAGCACCGACAAACGCGACTCGGAATTCGCTGTCTGCTCCTTCATCGGGTATATCTCGTCCTGATACACAATACGTGTACGGTGGTCCGACATCAGGTTCAAATCATTCTTGATATGTGTCGGGGTGTTGCTCTGCGGGTGACCGAAGATGGGGTCCACCGCATACCACGCCAGCAACGCACGGTTCTTGTTGTAGTTGATGTCATTGCTCAGCGTGGACTCCGGGAAACGGTCGTCACGGGGGGTCGATGCCGGTTTCCAGTAACTCGGATAGTGAATATCTATATTCGTCTTCGTCGCCTCAAAATCATCGATATACGCCGTACCTACCGAACCCACGTCACGCGTATGACCCGGTATCAGGTGGGCGAACTCCGCATTCACCATCAGCGTGGACGGTGCCGTCGCCTCTATCCACGGAATCTTGTCCAACGCCAGCGTCAGCCATTGCATCTCGGTCTTCCAACTCAGGTTCACTCCCCATATCGTGTTCGCCAGCGGCTCACTACCCGTATTTACTTTGGTGGTCAGCGGCTTCTCTCTCAGGTGCATCAGCGTCCCGCCTAACGTCAGGTCTTTGTTGAACTCATATTCCAGATGCGCACCGTACAGACCCTTCCGCTGCATCGAGAACAGCGACTGGTTCTCCAACTTCACGTCCACATTCGTACCTGCGTCCAGTATCGACTGGTTGATTATCGTCACCGTACCCATCGTATAGTCCACGGTGTAGTCCACATTCTCCACCAGTGTCGCACCGCCCGCCGTCACCACCACGCTCCCGCGCGGCACGTTCATCGCATTCAGCCGTATCTCGTTGCCCGCAGAACCCTTGTACTTGCCCGTGATGGTAAACTTGTTCTTCTCCGACAACTCCTGCGCGCTCACCAAGGTCGAGTCGTAAAGTTCCTGATACACATACCGCTGTGCCACTACGGGGTCGCCTATCGCCTTGGCAAGATGGCTGCCGAAGGGCTCCAGCACGGGGAAGATGATACGCCCCGTATTCGACAACGCCGTATAGCCCTCCACATAGTCAAACCTGCCGTCCGAATGAGGATTGTTCTTGCTGTCCAGCCGGTCAAGGTTCATCACGCGCAGCAACTGCTTGCCTTTGCAGTTACCCTCCATCAGATACTGCATCTCCGTGCCCACCGAGTCGTTCCTGTATTGGATATACAACTCGAATTTATCGCTCGACATCTGGCTCGCACCTATCGAGTACACGTTCTTCATCATCAGGTCCCACGTGCCTTTCCCTTTCTTGACGGGTGCATTGTTTGTGCCTTTCAGTAGTTTCATTATCAGCGCATTCGGTGCTTTCAGCGACTCGCCTCCGTCAGTCGAAAACTCGCCTACCTGATACACCTGACCTGCGTATGTGTATTCGTATGCCACTGCCAGCACCTCGTCTTGGTTCAACGCCGCACGCAGCGAGATATATCCCAACGCCGCATTCAGCGTGTACTCGCTCGACGACAGCAGACGCGCCGACTCCACTTTCTCGTAATCCTCGCCGCTGTCCATACCCCCTATGCCTTGCAGCACCGTGCTTGTCTGCTGTATATCACGCACTTGCGGATAACTCTGCGTCAGCGTCTCATACAGCGAGTTGGCTTTGTTATACGGGGTCCTGCCGCCGTACGTGTTCCATGTGTCATTCAGCACATGCGCAGGGTCATATTCGCCCAAGTCCGTCAGGGCCACGATGTTACGCGACTGGTCATAGTTGCCGCGCTTGTTCGTCACCCACACCTCTATTCGGTTTATCGTCACGCCGCTCGCCACGTACGGCAACGCCTCCATCGCCGCTTCGTAGTTGTCGCGGAAGTAATACGAGAGGAAGAAATGACGGTTCTCGTCATAACTGTCTATCGGTACCTCAAACTCCGTCGTCTGCGCACCGCCCTTGCTCGATACCGACTGACTCTCGCTGTTCTGCTGCGAAATCAACGCCTGTACCTTCAACTTACCGAACTTCAAATCCGTCTTCACACCGAATAATGCCGAACTACCCTGTATCAGATTGCTGTTCAGGTTCATCGACACATTGCCCGCCTCTATCGACTGGATAATATCGTCCTCCTTGCCCTGGTAGTTCAACTTGATGTTCTGCTGGTCAAAGTCAAACGACGCCTCCGTGTTGTAACTCATGTTCAGGTTCAACTTGTCGCCCACCTTCCCGCTCACATTCACCTGTATCTTCTCGTCGAAATCGAACACATTGTTGTTCCGCGAACGCTGCGTCAGCGCGGGATTGTCCACATACTGGTGCTTGAAACCGAACAGCAACTCCGCCGAACCTTGCAGTTTCAACTGCACACCGCCCGGACCGAACACCTTGTCCGCCGGACCGATATTGAACTTCATATCGGTGATGTCGAACTTGCGCTCGTTGTCGTGCTCCACCTCGCCTATCTTCTGCTGCCAGTACTTGCCCATCTCCTCGCGCTCCGAATACGTACGGTACTCCTCTTCGCTCAGCAGATACGGCGTCGTAATATCCACATCGCCTATCCGCGTATGCACCACATAGTACCCCGTCCGCGCGTCATACTCCACCGTCGTCTGCACATTGTCAGGGTC
The DNA here is from genome assembly GCA_002440265.1 of Bacteroidales bacterium UBA6340. Taxonomy (GTDB): domain Bacteria; phylum Bacteroidota; class Bacteroidia; order Bacteroidales; family Paludibacteraceae; genus Colicola. The sequence continues at coordinate 28,611 of DJSG01000061.1, forward strand.
CTTCAGGTCCATACTGCTCGGCGTACGCGTCAGGTCGTCATAGGTCTGAACGCCCAACTCGCGCACCTGCAGCGGAGCCAAAACGGCACTGTCCGCCGTCTGTTCCACGCTCTCCTCCTGACCCCACAATGTCAGAGGAATTATCACTAATATGAATAGGAATAGCCGCTTCAAATCAGAGCATCTTCAGGGCTTGTTTTATCACTTGCTCCACGGTGGCTGTTGCATTCGCACTCAGTATCTTGTCCACCACTTTCGCACTCGCCGCAGCAGGGAATCCGAGCATCGTCAGCGCACTCACCGCCTCTGTCTTCACCTCGCTGTCCACACTTGCCGCAGGCACATCCGCCGCAACGCTGCCGGCTGCTGCATCCGCACCCACGTCTATCTTCAGCACCTTGTCTTTCAAGTCCACTATCACGCGCTGCGCCGTCTTCGGACCCAGCCCTTTCACTTGCGACAGCGCATGCGCATTACCCGTCGCTATGATGGTACGTATCTCTGCAGCCGAATACGCCGACATTATCATCCGCGCCGTATTCGCGCCTATACCGCTCACCGTCATCAGCAGCACAAACAGGCTCCGCTCACCCTGAGTCAGAAACCCGAACAGGTCATGCGTGTCTTCACGTATGATTTCCGTGGTGTACAACTTCACCTCTTGCCCCTCCTTACCCGCCAATGCCGAGTACGACGTCAGGGCGATATTTATCTCATAACCCACTCCCGATGCCTCTGTCACGGCGTAGGTCGGGGTCAACTCCGTCAGTTCTCCTTTTATATATTCTATCATATCTCTACTCCCTATTCTCTATTCTCTATTCTCTATATTCTCTATTCTCTATCCCCTATTCTCTATTCTCTATTCCCTATCCCCTATTCTTTATCCCCTATCCCCTATTCCAAGTCCTCCGACTGCCAAAACGCCCGCAAATTTACGTTATTTTTCTCACATATACAAGCCTTCAACTGCTTTTTACATACTGAGCCCCTCCTTTGGAGGGGTTGGGGAGGTCTCCCTTTCTTTGTTTTGGAGGGGTTGGGGGAGGTCTCCCTTTCTTTGTTTTGGAGGGGTTGGGGAGGTCTCTGTCTCTCCCCCTTGAAGGGGGAGTTGGAGGGGGTCCTGTGGGTTGGGGAGGTCCCCCTTTCTCCAATCCCGTTGCAAAGATACTGCTTTTCCGCCATTTTTGTTGGTAAAGTAGTACCAATAATGCATTTTCTTTCAATTCTTAATCCTTTCCTTTCATCCTTAATTACAGACCGGCACCCCATTGTGCATTGCGCATTGTGCATTACGCATTACGCATTGTGCATTGTGCATTGTGCATTGCGCATTGTTTTTTACCAATACCCCCCTATCCCCACGCTCACAAACTCCACTTTCGTCACATGGCTTTTCATCGTACCTTGCACGAACACGTGCCATGGCAGGTGATATCGCACCACCACTTGTGTGTACAGCCACCCGTCCGCATAGCCCGCACTGCCCGCCTTCCACAGGTCATAACGGTAGAAAAGCGGCTTCGCAATGCGTCCCGACGGCGATGCCACGGCTTCGTCATAAGGCTCCAACTCGCGGACGGGGTCATACAGATACGCCCCCACATGCAGACCCGCCGTCAGACGGCCCACCACAAACTCCGGCTGGATACTCACACCCACACGCCAGCAGTCCTTCCCGTCCGCATCGGCACCCGCGTAATTCGTCTTCTTCCACGACGACGACACCTCCCTGCGCACATAAGCCCCGTCGTAAAACACGTCCACGCCACCGCCCAAACGGAATATCGCATGCGCGCGCCAGTACGCTGCCGCCTGTATCTCCCCCACGAAAAACGTCTGCCGGTCCTTGTAGTACACCTGCCTCCCGCCGCCCGTAAACGACATCTCTACCTCCCATGCGCGTGCAGGCTTCCCGCTTTTCTCCGCCACCCTGCTCACCGTCGGCTCCTCACCCGCCGCATAACGCACGCCCGCCGACGCCGAAAAAATGTTATACCCCGAGTTCGGCTGACGGATACTCCCGTTGCTGATATGGTACCAACCGCCGCGCGCAAACACGCTCCAGCCGCCCGCAATCGGAAAACCTATATACAACGCCTCCGGAAAATAAAAGTTAAACACGCTCCCTATACTTTGGTTCGCGCCTTCCAACGATTGATACTCAGCACTTTCGCTCACGGTGTTCTTGTACGTCTTGGTCATAAACGCCGCACCAATCCCCGAGTGAATACCGAGAGAAAACCGAGGTAGCCTTATTATTGGAATGTCTAAATAGGTATATGGCGCAATCGCATGACCCATCAGCGGGTGACCCATGTTCCGGTAACTCAAACCCACACCCACGCCCGCACCGTTCCAATCGCGCAGCGACTGCCACTCAGGACGAAACGTCACTGACAAGTCTCCGCCGTACACAGGACCGTACCACGCCCCCGTTCTCCCCACCATCTTGTCCACTTTACCGTCCGGCATCAACCATCCCGCATGCGCACTCACCTCATAATCCACCCGCAACCGCTTCCCATCCTTCCGCGACTGCTGCTCCTCCTCCACCCGTGATAGGTCGCTATCCTGTTGCGACGGGTGATATTCCTCCTTCGCTCCCCTCTCCACTGCCGCTGCCGCACAAGGCAAAAAGAGAAAGAGCACAGCGCACACTAATGCCCACCCGGTGTGCGCCATGCTTGCCTTTCTCTCTATTCTTGTCATTTCCATTTCATTGAGCCCCTCCTTTGGAGGGGTTGGGGA
>DJSG01000082.1:0-14582 GCA_002440265.1 Bacteroidales bacterium UBA6340
TTTACCGGACAGCAATAATAATTAATAGTTAATGTGCGAGGATGAATAACGATTATGCCGCTTGGCAGACCGCGGACGAGGAGAGCACCCCCACTACGTCCACGGACTTGCGGGGACCCCGTAGGGCGTCCGCGTCCCCGGAATAATGCACAATTTGGGTGCGGTTGCTCCTGTGCAGGGCAGACGGTGTTTGCAAAAGTGCGGTGTTTTTTGTAATTTTGCAGTTTGAATGGTTTGAGCGGATATTGCGGGCAGTGTGGCAGAATGCCGGCAAAAAGCCCCAATACACCATAATATTGTAATATGGATAGTAAATCGTATATGTAGTTATGTTGTTGCAAGGTAAGTCAGCCCTTATTACGGGGGCTTCGCGCGGAATAGGGCGCGCCATAGCGTTGATGTTTGCCCGTGAGGGGTGCGATATTGCATTCACAGATATTCGTCGTGATGATGCTGCGGAGTCGTTGCTCGCGGAGTTGCAGGATATAGGCGTGCGGAGTGCTTTTCTTGCGGGGGACGCTTCGGACTTTGAAATAGCACATCGTATTATCAATCAGGTGGTTGCTGACTTTGGGAAGTTGGATATTCTGGTTTGCAATGCGGGTATTACGCGTGATACCCTCTTGCTACGTATGACGGAGCAGCAGTGGGATGCCGTTCTGAATACGAACCTCAAGTCGGTGTTCAACTACAGCCATGCAGCGGCTGCGCAGATGATGCGCCAGCGCAGCGGGAGCATTATCGCCATGTCGTCCATTGTGGGTGTGGCGGGTAACGCAGGGCAAGCCAACTATGCCGCCAGTAAGGCAGGTATCATAGGCTTTATCAAGTCGCTCGCCAAAGAACTCGGTTCGCGTAATATCCGCGCCAATGCCATTGCTCCCGGCTATATTATTACCGATATGACGCAAGCACTGCCCGAGTCTGCCCGTGAAGAAATGGTCAAGATGATACCAATGCGCCGTGGGGGTACGGTGGACGAAGTCGCCTCGGTGGCACTCTTCCTCGCTTCGGACTTGTCTTCATACGTGTCCGGTCAGGTCATACCTGTCACCGGTGCTATGAGGTAGGAGCATTTGTGCAATAGAGATGAAGTGCGTTGTTTTAAGTTGTGTATATTGTAGAAAAAGAGTAACTTTGCAGCCCTAATAGTATAAGATTAAGCAAATATGTTCGACAATTTATCAGAAAGATTAGAACGTTCGTTCAAGATACTGAAAGGTGAAGGCCGTATCACCGAGATTAACATCGCCGAGACCGTCAAGGACATCCGCAAAGCCCTCTTGGAGGCGGACGTTAACTACAAGACAGCCAAGCAGTTCACCGACGAAGTGAAGGCAAAGGCGTTGGGACAGAATGTGATGACCGCCGTGCGCCCCGGGCAGTTGATGGTGAAGATTACGCACGACGAGTTGGCATCGCTGATGGGTGGTGAAGCCGAGGAGATTAACCTGAAAGGCAATCCCGCCGTTATCCTGTTGAGCGGTTTGCAGGGTTCGGGTAAGACCACCTTCGCAGCCAAGTTGGCGAACTACCTGCAGACCAAGAAGAACAAGCGCGTGATGTTGGTGGCGTGCGACGTGTACCGTCCGGCGGCTATTGAGCAGTTGCGCGTACTCGGCGAGCAGATACATGCGAAGGTCTATACCGATGAGGCGGAGACCAATCCCGTGACCAAAGCCGAGAAGGCTATCAAGGAGGCGAAGACCTACGGCTACGATGTCGTGATTGTGGATACTGCCGGCCGGTTGGCTGTCGATGAGCAGATGATGCAAGAGATAGCCGCTATCAAAAAGGCTATCACACCAAGCGAGACCCTCTTCGTAGTGGACGCAATGACCGGTCAGGACGCTGTGAATACTGCCAAGGAGTTCAACGACCGCCTTGACTTTGACGGCGTGATACTCACCAAGTTGGACGGTGATGCCCGCGGCGGTGCGGCGTTGAGTATCCGCTCGGTGGTGAAGAAGCCTATCAAGTTTATCGGTACGGGCGAGAAGATGGACGCTTTGGACGTGTTCCACCCCTCGCGAATGGCAGACCGAATACTGGGCATGGGTGACGTAGTGTCCCTTGTGGAGCGTGCGCAAGAGCAGTACGACGAAGCGGAAGCCCGCCGTATCAGTAAGAAGATTGCAAAGAATCAGTTCGACTTCAATGACTTTCTCTCTCAGTTGGAGCAGATAAAGAAGATGGGTTCGATGAAGGAACTCATGGGTATGATTCCCGGAATGGACAAGGCGATGAAGGGCGTGGAAATCAACGACGATGCCTTCAAGCCCGTGGAGGCTATCATATCCTCCATGACACCCGAGGAGCGTGCCAACCCTGCCTTGCTCAACGGCAGCCGCAAGAACCGTATTGCCAAAGGCTCGGGGACAAGCATTGTGGAGGTAAACCGTTTCCTCAAGCAGTTTGACCAAACGAGCAAGATGATGCGCAAGGTGCAGCAGATGAAGAGAAGATAGTGCCATGACAGTCCAAGAGGTGTTCGAACTGCGGCGTGCGGGTAAGGTGGAGGAGGCGTATGAGGCTATCCTGCCCATGTACCGCGTACACCATGGCAAGTACACCACCTTGGCGATGTTCTGGTGTGCGGTGGACAAGATGAACCTGCTGCTTACCCGTGTTGCAGGCGCAGACGAGGCATCCCTTGCGGCACTGCAGGAAGCAGAACGCATATTCCTCAGCCTTGAACGGCTCTACCCGAATATGTACGACGACCAAGGGTCTGCCAAGCAAACCCTTGACAGTATGCGTATTGCACTGCGGGATACCCGTTTGTTGGCGCAACGTGATTAGGATTGCTTTTGATTCTTTTCCGAAGGCGTAGGAGCGGGTGGGGGAGTGATGAAGCGAAGGATGTAGCGGCGTAGGGTGGAGCGGTTGGTATGGAGGCGGCGGCATATCTCACGCATAGGTATACCCTGCGACAGGGAACGGCGGATATATGCATCGTGACGCGACAAGCGGAAGTGCGAGTGTCGGGTAGCACTGCCTTTGGGACGCCCGAGGGCTTTGCCCTCCGAGCGGAGACGGTGCAGCGCCTCTTTGGTGCGCTGGGATATAAGGTTGCGCTCTATCTCGGCGGAAAGCCCGAAAGCAAAAGCAAGTACCTTGCTCTGTATGTCATCCCCAAGCCGATAGCCGTCCTTGATAGTCCAGACGCGACACTCTTTGTTCATGCAGATACCGAGAATCTCCATTATCATATACAGGTTGCGTCCGAGACGGGACAACTCGCTGCAGATGATGATGTCCTCTTTCTTTACTTGGCGCAACAGCCTGCCCAACTGACGCTTGTTGTAACTCTTGGTGCCGGAGATGGTCTCCTCTATCCATCCGTCCACGCTGAGGTTCTGTTGCTCACAAAAACGCTCTATCTCGAAACGCTGGTTCTCTACGGTTTGTTTGTCCGAACTGACACGAATATATCCGTATATCATTTTTTGCTGATAAAGATACGCAAAAAATGACAGACACGAAAGTACTACTCCTTGATTTCTTCCTCTACTTCCTGCTCAATGGAATGTTCGAGTTGGTTGTACTTGGAGGTGAGTTGGGTGTGGCGGATGAGTACGTAGAGGGCGATGATGAGTCCGCCGAGGAAGTCCAATGTGAGGTCGGTCATCGTGTCACGGAGTGCTTCGTGCCCCTGCAAGGGTATGTCCTGGTCGGTATAGATAGAGCCCGAAGTGGTCTGCATGAACTGCTGTGTGTTGGTGTGGAAGAGGTCGTCGTAGGTGTATTCGCATATCTCCCACAGCGCACCCGACGCCAAAGTGAACATCAGCAGATAGAGGGCGAGAAAATACTTGTTGCGGAATACAACCAGATACGAGTCCGGCATCACCGTATGGACCACCCAAAGGGCTATGAATGACAAGACCATGCCCGACATGAAGTGCAACAGCGAGTCCCACCACGGATACCGACCATAGAAGTCGAGTCCGTCGCCGAGTATGAGCGCGGTAAAGGCAAACACAGCGATGGCGACCACAAGAATCAGCGGGATATTGAGCAAGAACCGCTTGCGGAGCAGGATGGGTGCCGTCAAGAGTGCGAGCATCAGTACGTATTGCAAACCGCGGAAGAGGATAGTCTGCAAGGTAACGTCCGGTTGGAAGAACAGATAGATGACGTTGGCAAGGCAGATGACAACGGTGAGGATAAAAATGGCGACATAGAGCCGTTTGAGACGCTGGTGAGGTGTGGTCATAATGGATATGTGAACGATGGTACGTTCTCTGAATAGTCGTTCAAAAAGCGTACCGCGTGCGTTTGGCGGGTGCTTTTGGAACACTGTTTTGGAAAATCAGACTATGAGATGTGGCGTTGCGTATGTCTTACAGATAGGGGTTGCACTGCTTCTCGTGGGCGATGGTGGTGGGATAGCCGTGTCCCGGGTAGATGTCGGTATCGTCGGGGAGAATGGTCAGTTTGCGTAGCGAGCGGATAAGCGTAGCCATGTCGCCCCCCGGCAAGTCGGTTCTGCCAATGGACTCCTGAAAGAGCGTGTCGCCCGTGAAGAGGATATGCAGGTCGGGCAGATAGTAGCAGACAGAGTCCTCTTTATGTCCGGGTGTGGATATGACAAACACTTGCAAGTCAGGCAATTGTGGTATCTGCAGTTTGCCTTCGGCGGGCGCGATAGTAGCCGTGAGGTGATAGGTCTGCTCCACGAAAGGCACGCCGCACACGTGGTCGGGGTGCGTATGGGTAATAAGCAGTGCGACAGGGGTGAGGTGGTGCGCCGTGATGAACTCGGCGAAGCGTTGCTGTTCGCGGTCGTTGGACATACCCGCGTCAATGATGAGGGTGCGCCCCTGCTCGTCATACAACAGGTACGTGCACTCGCGGTATGGGTTGAAATAAAAGACTTTTAATTCCATGGTGTGTGTATCCGCTAATAACCAATAACGAAAATCTCCGCTAATGGTCTGGTTTATACTCCATTAAAGACCATTAAATGACCATTAAAAACTCCCGATAACATCCTCAAAGAGGGGACTGGACTCCGTTCAAAACCGCGGACGAGGCGTCCGCGTCCCCGGAAAGACTCCGTTAATTGCCGTTAATTGACCGTTAATGCGAAGCATATTTTATGGTTATGGGCGGTGGTTTTATTACTTATTTATATTATATCCGTTGCCTATCCCTTGCGCATGGGTTGCGTATCCCTTGCTGCTTGACACGAGGATGACATGGGAAAGTGTTGATGTATTTTAAGATACATCAGAGGGGTAAGTAGATGACGGATTTGCCTTTGAACCAGTCGGTGGGGAACAGGTTGGCGATGTCTGTGGTCTCGACGATGTTGTGGAACGGGTGAATCTCTGCTTGCAGGTTGCCGCCCTTGAGGACGATAAGCCCGTTGGGCATAGCGTTGCGCTGGGTGCGACTGATGTTCTTGCGGACGAGTTTCACAAGGTCGGGCAGGGGCATCACGGCACGGCTGACCACGAAATCGAACTTGCCTTTCTCCTCCTCGGCGCGCTCTTGTATGCACGTAACATTGTCCAAACCAATGGCTTGCGCGATTTCGTAGGCGACGCGTATCTTCTTGCCGATACTGTCGATGAGTGTGAATTGGCACTCGGGGAACAGGATGGCGAGGGGTATGCCGGGGAAACCGCCGCCTGTGCCGATATCCAGGATAGTGGTGCCGCGCCGGAAAGTGATGACCTTCGCGATGGCAAGCGAATGGAGGATATGGTGCTCGTAGAGGTTGTCGATGTCCTTGCGCGAGATGACGTTGATTTTGGCGTTCCATTCGCGATAGAGGGCGTCGAGGGCAGTGAACTGCTGCAATTGCAGAGCCGTCAAGGAAAAGTGCTCCTTGACGGCTTCGATGCCTAACGGATTGGCACTGAGCGTGTTGTCGCCCGTTGTGCCAACGGTGGGTTGCGTGCTCATGCGGGGTTAGTCGGCGAGGTTGGTGAAGACATTCTGCACGTCCTCGTCCTCTTCGATTTTGTCGATGAGTTTCTGTACCGACTCGCGCTCCTCGTCGGTGAGCGTCTTGGTGTCGTTGGGGATACGCACGAACTCGCACGACTGAATCTCGAACCCGTTGTCTTCCAAGTACTTCTGCATCTGCGAGTACTGGTTGAAGTCGGCGTAGATGATGATGTTGCCGTCCTCGTCAGTGCCGAGTTCCTCGACACCGAAGTCGATGAGTTCGAGTTCGAGTTCGTCGAGGTCCACGCCCTCTTTAGGACTCACTGTGAAGCAAGCCTTGCGGTCGAAAAGGAATTGCAGGCAGCCCTGTGTGCCGAGGGTGCCTCCGTGCTTGGTGAAGTAGGAGCGGATGTTCGCCACGGTGCGCATGTTGTTGTCGGTTGCGGTCTCGATGAAGATAGCAACGCCATGCGGACCATAGCCTTCGTAGTTGATTTCCTTGTAGCCTTCGGAGGACTTGTCGGTTGCCTTTTTGATGGCGCGGTCGATGTTCTCCTTGGGCATATTCTCGCGTTTGCACTGCTGGATAAGCATGCGCAGACGGGGGTTGCCGTCGGGATCAGCACCACCCTCACGGGCAGCAATGGTGATTTCTTTACCGAGTTTGGTGAATGTACGAGCCATGTGGCCCCAACGTTTGAGTTTGGTCGCTTTGCGATATTCAAAAGCTCTTCCCATATTTGTAGTTTGATAATTATATTATTGATTTACTGTTTGTTGTGCGGGGTGTGCAGGAGTGGCTGCGGCAGCCGTGGTGTCCTTGGGTTGGGCAGTGGCAGTGGTGTCAGCAGGTTGTACACGGTCGTTGATGAGTTCGTAGGTAACCTCCTCGAAGGTGATGTCAAACTCTACACGACGGTTCTGTGCACGCCCTTTCTTGGTCTTGTTGTCTGCGATAGGTTTGTCAGGACCATAGCCATGAGCGGTGAGTGAGGCAGCAGGCACACCTTTCTTGATGAGGTAGTCACGGACAGCCTGTGCACGACGCTCGGAGAGGTCCATATTGAACTTGTAGTTGCCGACATTGTCAGTGTGACCCTGTACCTCTACACGGTAGGTGGGGTTGTCGATGAAGGTCTGTGCTATCTGGTTGAGAATCTTGTTGGAGGACTTCTTGATGGTTGCCTTGCCGTTCTCGAACTGGATGCCTTGCATAGCCTTCTTGAGCAGGTTGCGTACTTCACGTTTCACCTCAGGGCAGCCTTTGTTGGCTTTGGAGCCAGGTACTGTAGGACACTCATCCAAGTAGTCAGGTACACCGTCACCATCCGTGTCAAGAGGACAACCGCAGGTATCTACACGTCCATACGCCTCTTTGGGTGTAGCAGGACACTTGTCAAGGTAGTCGGGTACACCATCACCATCGGTATCAAGAGGACAGCCATATTCATCAATCTGTCCGTAAGCCTCAGCAGGAGTATTGGGACAGCGGTCTATATAGTCAGGTACACCATCACCATCTGTGTCAAGAGGACAACCTACTGAGTCCACAAAGCCTTGTGCTGCGGCAGGTGTGCCAGGACATTGGTCAAGATAGTCAGGTACACCGTCACCGTCTGTGTCAAGAGGACAACCATTCTCATCTACAAAGCCTTGTGCTTCTACAGGTGTGTTGGGGCAGAGGTCAAGGTAGTCGGGTACCCCATCCATATCCGTGTCAATAGGACAGCCGACAGAGTCAATCAAGCCATAGGCAGCAGAGGGCGTGTTGGGGCATTGGTCTACGTAGTCTGGTATGCCATCACCATCGTTGTCAAGCGGGCAGCCAAGGTCATCCACACGGACATTGGCAGGGGTGTTGGGACACATATCCAGTTTGTCGAAGATGCCATCAAGGTCAGAGTCTTTGGGCTTGTGGTTGGTGCCCCAGACAATGCTGAAGCCCACTGCTACATTGACACCTTTGGAGCGGTAGGGGACAGAAATATCGCCACCCTCTTCCATGCGGTAGTAGGCATACGAGGTGGGGATGTAGTCCATAGCAAGGGTGAGGTTGACACCGTCATAAGGCATGATGCTGATGCCTGCACCAATGTTGCTGTACTTGCCGTTGTTGACAAGGGAGTAGGAGAGGGCAAAGTTGAACCAGTTGCATGGGCGGAGGGCCGCACCAAGAGTTACCTCTTCATAGACACAGTTGTTGCGCATAGTGGTGGTGGACAGTACCCCTACCCCTACACGGTTGTCCCAGAAGTTGGCATCGACCCCTACATTGAGGCGTGCATTGACCATACGTGCAAAGCCACTGTTGGTGCTTGTGGCATGGATGGCATTGGTGAGTCCCATGAGGTTACCGGTAACATCGCTCATCAGGCTGTCGGTGCTGAATTGTCCGTTGACCACATAGTCATTGTAGTTGAACTCACCTGCACCAGTGAAGGTGGTGTCGATGGTGCAATTATAGCGTCGGCTGTTGCCCCAATAGATGAAGCCAAGGTCATTGATAGCGGCAGTGATTTGCACTTGCGGGTGGGGCTTGTAGGTAAAGCCGAGGTCAATGGCAGCCCCATAGCCACTGGGTCGGAGGAGTGCCTTCACTGTCTCCATAGTGCTCTCACCTCCTATGAGGTTGCTCCAGTCAGTATCCTTAAAGGTCTTTTGGTTGAGGTCAGATGGAACGTTGTCCCAATTGAGGGGACCTGCTACCAACAAATCCGCATCACCATAGAGCCGCCATTCTGCGGCAGAGGCGTTGATATTGAGGTTTTTGGCGTTGAGGCCCATGTAGGCAGTACCCATGAGGAATTTGAGTTTGCCACCTACAGTCCATTGGTCGTTTATCTTATGCGAGTAGCCGCCACCTATCTCCGTATAGACACTCGCGTCCAAGCCGAGAGGAGAGATACTGATATGGTTGATACCGCCGTTCAGGTCTGTCATTCCTCCTCCCAAGGCGAACTCATACAAACTGCGTGGAGTGGTTACACCTCCTATACCGTGAAGCATGGCACTGAAATGCACATAACCGTTCTCCTTGAGTCGGAAGCCGAAACTAAGCAGGTCAATAGAAGCGTCTGTACCTGCCATTGCCGTTTTGCGCAAAGTCTTGAGGAAGGCTTGCTTGTCGGCATCGGGGTGGAGTACGGTGATAGGTTGCCCTGTCTGTGGATTGGTATATACAAAGTCGCGCAGGGTGAGGGTGTTGTTTCCCAACCAAAAATTGGTGTATCCTAATGGCGAGAAGTTGATATAGCCGTTGCTCACCGGTTGGAAGGCGGGGTTGACGGTGTGGCGCATAGGCGCGTTCTCAAGGAAATAGAGCGTGGTTACCTGCTGTGCACTGACGGCTGCGGTGACCATTAGGAGTGCTATGGTGAGTAAGTGTCGGATATTTCTTTTCATTGTGGTGTCCTCCTGATGATTAGTTGATAGTATCTTTTCCTGCAATAAGTTCGTCTACAGTGCCAAAGTCGAAGATAGCCCCCACCTGTGCCGTGATGCCGATGTTTATTTTGAGAGAGGCGTCCTCGGTCAGTTTCGTGTTGAAGTTGCCTTTCTCAAACGCATAGTTTAATGCTTTGTTGTCCATGGTAGCGTCAAAGGTTATGCTCTTGATTTGCGACAATACATCAAATTTCTCTTTGTTGATAGAAATCACTTCTACCTGTTCGTAAGGCTTGGTGATGACCCATGTGCCATTTTCGTAAGCGAATGCAGGCGGTTCAATGGCTATGGTGTCCGATGTTGTCAGGCGCAGCGGAGCACCTGTGCTCGGGTCTATCACTTCTTGTCCGTTCTCGTCCAAGGCATGGAATACACCCGACATTCCCAACTGAATGGTGTTCTGCAATTTAACAAACAATTTCAGTTCACTCGTCTTCAAAGTATCCAGATACTCTACCGAGTTAAGCAGCGAGTCCAATGACAATGTACTCATATTGATGCCACGAATGGTATCGGCATATTGCAAGCCTAATCCCTCATTGAAGATAAAAGGCAGGGTATAATCTATCGAGAAAAGAATGCCCGTGTTGGGTGTGATACGAACCTGTGGTGTTTCTGTTTGATTAAAATCAATGCGATATTTATATCCTATATAGTCCGGACGTATGCTGAACAGTTGGTCTATATGTCCGTTGGTAGCGGTGTGATCGAACAGAACTGACATGGTAGTGCTATCGCCGATATGGCTATTTAGCGGCAGATACTCTCCCACCTTGAAATAGTAGGGTTTATATTTTTGTCCCAAGGCGATGTCTTGTCGTTTGCCTGATGCATCGCGCACATACAAGTAATCACCATAAATCATCAATGCGCCTGCCACATGTGTGGTGATGTGCACATCTGCAACGGGTGTGGCAAAAGGCAGAGTAGCCTGTTTGAACTTATTCCATGTGCTCCATTCTTCTCCAATAGATATTTCATCTTCATCGCTCATATCACTTGATGGCTTAAACATTCCCCAAATAGCATAGTAATCAATGAACTGCACATCCAACTTGTAGTCGAAAGCGGCATCCTCGGGTATGTACACATCTCCTTCCGAGGCGGGAATGGTGATTTGGTAGTTGATGACAAAGTTGCATGAGTCCGCTACATTGTTGAGGTACTGTGCCAACTGCTGAGGTTTCTTGTTCTTCATCAGACAGATAGAGAACTCGTCCACTACGATAGGCATCTCTTTGCCATAGTTGTAATTGCTGTTTATCTGTTTGTCATAAACCACTATTTCGTTGCCTGCGGCTCGTGTGAAAGCATCGCCGAGTGTGATAGTAACCTTGTCTATCCATTCCCACTTGAGCGGAAGGCTGCTGCTTTTCTGAATGGTACTGGTGAAGTTGGCATTTTTAATCAATGCACTGTCCAGACGCTCGTAGTATTCATCTCTGTTGATGCCATTCAACTTCATAGCCATAGGGAAAGAGAGCGTGAACGGCTTACCTGTACCTGTTACCTTATGGTCATGTACAAACGCCATGTTGCGCAATTCATCATACACATTCATAGTGAGAGAACTGCTTGATATATACTGACTCAAGTCCACATTGTGGTAGTAGAGTTGTTTCTGATAGTTGCCCTTGTAGGTAAAAACACCTCTGTTGTTCATTGAGTCTATGTAGAGACCCTCTACCCGGTCTCCGCCAAGGAAGTCTCCTATGGTGGCTCGCATAGTGCCTACCGGAAGAGCCAAGCCCATATCTACTTCGGTGGTCAAGTCGGTGTCGTTGAGGTAGAGCCTGTCTTTTTTGCAGCCGCTCAACATGACGGACAATAGCATTGCACCGCAGAATGCTATGCATAACGAATGTCTTTTCATACTATCTCCTTTGTAAATAATAAATATGACACAATCTTTTTCGTATATTCAGCCTGCAAAGGTACTCTTTTTCAGCCAAATATGCAATACTCTATTGGTTTTTTAGCAGATATACGCACTCTGTGGCCCGTGTCACGGCGGTGTACAGCCAACGCAGGTAGTCGGTGTCGCGTTGTTCGGGCGGTATGTTGCCCGTGTCAATGAACACCCGTTTCCACTGTCCGCCTTGTGCCTTGTGGCAGGTTACCGCGTATGCGAAACGCACCTGCAACGCATTGAAATACGGCGATTTATATATTGCTTCGGTGAGTTTTTTCTTGTTGCGTTGCAGTTCGGGGTAGTCTTCCGCTATCCGCTCGAACAGCGTCTTCTGCAATGTATAGTTACTTTCGGGCGAGTCGGTGGTGAGCGTGTCGAGCCACAGCACGACATCTATCTCCCAATCGTAGTCCAACGCGCGGAGCGAGGCATCTGCAAAGCGAAAGCCGTACATCTCCCGCGTGTTGCGCAGGCGCACTATCTCCAGCATATCCCCGTTGGCGAGGAAGGGCAAGTCTTCGTATTGCTCGCTCCAGAAATAGTTGTTCTTGCTCACCATCAGCCTGTCGCCGGTTGATATCTCGTCTTCTTTCCAGAGGATACGTCCACGGACACCCTGATTGTACAGATTGGTGCGTCGGTTGGTGCGTGTGAGGATGATGGTTTCTTCTTCTCCTGCTTCGCGATAGGCGCGCTCCAACTCCTCCAGAAACTCTGTACCTGCCAAAGTATGGAAATCCTGCCCGTTCTGCATTGTACATTCCGTATTCTGCATTGCTATCTGCTCGCGCAACCGTGTGGCATTTGCCAATATGCCGCTGTCCAATGCCTGCCGCGCCACTTGTGTCAGGGTGTAGGTGGTCACGTCCAAACCGTACCCAGTCATATATTGGGCATCCAAGGCGGGTGACAATGACGACCCTACCGGCGGCAGTTGGGCATCATCGCCCAGCAGCAGCAACCGGCACCCTTCGCCTGCATACACAAAACTCACCAAATCGTCCAGCAGCATACCCGTTCCGAACGAAGAGCCGTCACGCTGTCCCGAAATCATAGATGCCTCGTCTACTATGAATAGGGTGCGTTTGCGCAGGTTGTCCGCCAAAGTGAAGTCCTCTATGCCTAATTGCCGCTGACGGTAGATGCACTTGTGTATGGTGTATGCCGGTTTGCCTGAATAGCGCGACAGCACCTTGGCGGCTCGTCCTGTGGGGGCGAGGAGAACAACAGGCTGGCGCAGTTCGTCCATAGCCCGCACCAACGCCGCCATAATGCTTGTCTTGCCCGTTCCTGCATATCCTCGCAGGATGAAGGCAGGACGTTTTGCACTCCCCGTGTCGTCGTGGCATATTACAAATTGCGACAACATTCCCAACAACTCCCTTTGTCCCTCATTGGGTGCAAACGGCAGTGCCTGCAATATCCTGTTTTCTACAAATTTCTCTATCAAAACTACGATTTATTTGGTTGTTTTATTTTTTTGTTGTATCTTTGCAGTCCATTTGTATAGGGTAAGTCCTACACGACCAGCTCCCTCCTAACTCCCCCAGGTCTTGACCGAAGCAAGGGTACGAGGTTGTAGCGGTGCGATGTAGATTGCTTACCCTTTTTTTGTATCTCGCTTACCCCTTTTTGTGTCCCTATTTTGTGCCCGGCCGCCTCTGCTGTATTCCGTTGTATCCCCAATCACGCTGCAAAGATACAACAAATTCATGGTTTTTGTTGGTAAAGTATTACCAATAATGTAAAGCAAAAAACGCATACTCTATAAAAAAACTATTGCTGTCCGGCAAACGCAGTCCAAAGAAGTTTTTTGTTTGATGATACAAAAATTACAACGAACAGTCGGTCCATGAATAAGAACCGACCGATTCCTTTTGCACGCAAATTAAAAGTTTACCGGACAGTAATATATGTTTATAGAGTGCGAAGGGGTTCCAATTTTTCCGTATTTTGTTGCCGAGAGCCGTCTTGCGCTCAATATGTTTCAGCACTTCCTGCACAAACGAATTGCTCTCGAAACTTCCTCTAACCGACTCAAAGTCAGCCACTTGTTGCGAATGGTCGCCGTCCACGCCGAAGCCCGTCTGGCTATTGAGGTTGAACTCTTTCTTGGCATCTTCGTACACCATCTTGTCCAATTTTACCACTGCGTCCTGCCAGTGGTTGATGCTTTGCAAAACCAAATTGAGTGATTGACCCCGGAACCGAGTTTGGTAGGCGCAAACTTATTCGAGTTGACCGTGCCGTCTTTTAGGCGCGACACCCCCGTTAATTGCGCATAATCACCGATACGCGTATTCTTGATACTGCCGCAGTTGAGAATACATACATGCTCGCCTATTTCACCGGTTTCGCTTGCTTGCGACTCGGCGTAGTCGTCTATCATTTTGTCGAGAACCGCTATCATCTTCGGACGATGGCGGTAGAGCGTCATGACGTATGCAAGACTGGCACTCAAGTGATTGAAGATGGGAATCTCGCGTCCGCCACCTTCGTTCATCACGGGTACACGCACCCCGTTGCCGAATGTGGTGCGCCCGTCCACCAGAATGGCGTTCACATTCTCTATACACGTGTCCGCCCCGATGCGGTAGTTGGCGATATAGTTGTGTATATTGTACAAGTGTACGTTATCGCCTATCTCGCAATTGTGAATGGTGGCGTGGTTGATACCCGAGTGGACGCTCAACCCTCCGGGCAACTCGAACTCACGCACAAAGTTTCCCATTTTTACCACCCCCGAGAAATGGGCATCACATACATACTGAGGGTCGAAACCGTCTTTGACATATACATTCGCCCAGTTCTTCGCATCACACCCCTGTTTAATCAGTTGCTGCTGTTCTTCATTAGTTAAATTTCTGTACATGTTGGTTGTTTAATTGGAATGCTCTTGCTAATTGGTTTTGTTATTGGAATACGCATTTCGCGTGCAAAATTACATAAAATCTTGCGATTACACAACGGGCATATAGGAGAGACTTTTCTGCTTCGGCTGCGTTTGCAGGACAGCAATAATAAAAAAACAGAGACGTGACCCATAGCCACGTCTCCGTTTCTTTAACGCTCAATTCGTTTAAATCCATTCAGATTGTGCCAAACTGCCCGCGGACGGAGAGAGCACTCCGCTACGTCCACGGACTTGCGGGGACCCCGCAGGGCGTCCGCGTCCCCTGTGCTACTATTAATAGTGCAAAATACATACAATAATACTATTGTGCAATACAAAAAAAATGCCAACTTTTGATGCGGTTGCCCTGTGTGTTTTTCTTGTGCAGCAGGTAGTTGAGTAGAGGCATGATGACGGCTTAATCACATACTA
>DJSG01000082.1:14618-23469 GCA_002440265.1 Bacteroidales bacterium UBA6340
ATACTAATCACATACTATTAACCCGAAGACCTCCCCTAACCCCTCCTTCATAGGAGGGGAATTCAGAGAACGGAATTAATTTGAAATCCGCAATAAGGCATTATTTCCTTTGCCTTCACGGAAGGGGGATTCAAGAAGAGGTAGCGGTCGGAAATCTGCAATAAGGCGGTATTTAACACGTTAAAAAGAATGTCAGTCCTTCAGAAAAGACTGCTCTTGACGCCGCGAGCCGCGTCGTCAAGAGCACAAAAAGAGACTGCCTTCACTTGTAAGACAGTCTCTTTTTGCGTGTATCCCCAATAACTTTTGCGTGGATACCCGAAACTTTTGTGTGGATATCGGATGACTATTCAGCCCCGATGCCGGTAGCATCGGGGAAGGTGGTTATCGGATTAGTACTTTGGAGGTTTGGTTGCCGATGCGGACAAAGTAAACTCCGGTGGCGATGTCGTGCAGTACGGTTTCGCCCGTAGTGGTGACGGCTGTAGCCAGCAGAGAGCCTGTGATGTCGTAGAGAGCAACGGACTTGCCAGCCTCGGTGCGGATGATGATGTTGTGGTCAGAGACCCGTACTACCACATTCCCGTCCTTTACGGGTGTGATTCCCGTGCCGATGGACAAGAGGTCGGTGTAGAGGTAGAGGTTCGGGAAAGCAGGGTTGGTCATGATGCACATCACCTCATCGTCGAAAGTGGTGAGGAAGGTAGTGACGCCGTTCTCGATGGTGTACTCGGTGCCTTCAATCAGTTCTTCGCCCACATACGCGCCCATGTCCGAATCCCAAGTAGGCACTCCGAGGTACCACGTGTATGTGGTGACCGAGTCGCCCACCATAGCCTGTGTGCCGAGGTCCACTTTCATGCCCTCCTGCACGGTGGCGGGGACAGGTGCCTGGTTGTAGTAAGCATAGAGGACATACGATGACTTGACGGCAGGCAGGGTTTGGAAATTGAAGTAGTTGTTGTTCAGTACCAATGCAGTAAGGTGTGTGAGCGGGCTGATGTCGATGGAACTGAAGCGGTTGTGGTTGAGAGCCAGTTGCTCGATGTTGGGTGCAGCCGTGAAATCGATGTCCGCCAATTGGTTGGCATTGGCATCCAGATACCACAGGTTGGGGTTGCTGAAGGTGATAGAACTGATGTTGTTGCTCGCAGCATTAACCAATTGCAGTTTCGGGTTGTGGCTCAAATCCAGAGCAGCGAGTTGGTTGTACCCGACAGCCAACATCTTGATATTCGGATAAGAAGCGAAATCAATGCTTGCGAAGTTGTTCTCGGAGAGGTTGAGGTCAGTGAGCGTCTCCTTGTCGGCAGGCAGTGTGATTTGCGAGAGCCCTGCACCTTGTATAGTCAGTGTGCCGGCATCGTTGAGTTTGGAGCCGTCGAAATCGGAGAGTTGGGCATTGGTCATACTGAAGACTGTGATTTTCTCATCGGGGCTGTAGGTATAGACACGTACGTGTTTGTCCTTGTGCGTGGTTGCGCTGAACAGCCGATACGTGGTGCCAAGTACGTATTGTGTGACATTGTCGTTGCCCTCCCAATCGATGTAGAGCGCCACGCCCTCTTGGTTGGCAGCCAATGAGAGTTCGACAGAGTCGTTGTCGTTGACGGTGGTGAATGACGCAATCTCGTTGGTAGGCATACCCGCTACCTCAATGGCGGTGGTTTTCAGTACCTTATCACCTGTGAATGCGGGGTATGCGGCATTGGTGATTTCGCAATACACCTTGCCTGCAGAGGTGTTGAGGAAACGAGTGAAGCCGTCTTGGATGGAGTAGTCGGTGCCTTCGACCAGCACGGTGCCATCCTCTTTGAGCCAGCGGAAAGCGGTCTTGTGCCCGTTGAGAGTGAGGTTTTGCGAGGTCAAATCGGTGCAGGGGCCTTTGGTGGCAATGATGATGTCCGATTGCGGCGCATAGATATAGTCAGTCTCCGTAAGGTGGCCATGTGCAGGGATGTCTGCAAAGGTGAACCGGTTGTTGTCCAAAGCCATGTAGGTGATATTGTTTTCGGACGGCAAGGCAATCTCGGTGAGTTGGTTGTCCGATACTTTCAGTGTGCGCAGTGCAGTGCAGTGCGTCAGTTTAAGGCTTTGGATTTTGTTGCCGGACAGGTCGATGGACTGTATGGAATCCGCATCGTCAAGGTTGATACTCTCGATTTGATTATGGCTCAAGTCGAGGTTACGTATAGCCAGCAAGGGGTTGAGGGTAACGGTCTGCAAGTTGTTGTAACTGAGGTTGATGTCCCCCAGCACGTTCTTGGCAAAGAGGTCATTGACGCCAGCCAGAGAGCAGTTGTAGAGTTGATTGTGGCTCAAGTCGAGTGTCCTGAGCCACCGATTGCGGGTCAGGTCCACATTGTACAGCCCCGTATTGGAGAGGTTGAGTTCGCGTAGCGAGATGAGTTGGCTGACATCGATACTGCTCAGTCCTTGTCCGGCGAGGTTGATGCCGGCAATAGCCGCGTTCTCAGGGATATAGACCTTGACGGTGCTATACGCCCATGGCGTTTTTACCGAGACGGGTTGTGCTTCGCTCAGTGTTGCCCCGGTAGTTGTGTAGGGTGTGAGCGAGTCGTCTTCGCCATTGAAACTGAGATAGAAGGTCTGAGGCGTATCGGCGGCAGCCCCGTCCATAGCAATGGTAAGGGAAACGTTTTCCTGCGTGGGTGTAAAAGTCATCACCTGTGAGGGTTTGCCATAGTCGTTGGCGACTTTTACCTTGAAATGCTCGGTATAGAGGTTGTTCTCGAGGAATTTGCTGTTGGCAAAAGCGATAAAGAGGCTGTCGGTGTAGGCTTTTTTGAGCGTGACCTTGCCATCGCTGTATGAATAATAGGTGGAATCCAGTTTAACCCACGTGTCGGGTGTGGTGACATCGAAGGCATAGAGAGCGGCTTCGGTGGTAGTGCCATCGCGAAGTACACGTGCGCTGAAGTCGAGCACATCCCCCTCTTTGTAGGAACGGTTGACGGGCAGTTTGCGCTGTGCGTAGGTGTACTCTTCCCATGTGCCGGGGTCGAAAGGCAGCGTGGCAAAGTCGAGACAGTTGCGGTCAATCTTCACTTGGCTGAGTTGCTTGTTCTTGCTCAAGTCGAGTGAGGTGATGTAGTTGTCCATACATGAGAGCGAGATGAGATATGACAGGTTGGTTACATCCAACTGAGTGAGATTGTTTCCGTTAGCAATGAGGCGGTAGATGTCGGGGCAATGGCTGACATCCAACTTGTCCATTTTGACATTGGTATTGAATACGCTTGAGACGTGTTCGCAGTAGAGTTGCTGCAACTTGGTGTTGTGGCTGAGGTCGAGTTCGCGTACAGCCGATTCGCTGACGTTGAGAATCACCAGGTTCGGGTTGTGGCTGAGGTCCAGTGACTGCACATTGGTCATCTCGAGTGTGAGTTGGAGCAGGTCGGGGCAATTGGTTGGGTCCACATTCACCAGCGACGGGCAGTGGTAGGCATCGAAGGACATCAATTTCGGATACTTGGTGAGGTCGAATTTCGGAGACAGGTTCTCCACTATCTGCAATTCCAGAATGACCAATTCGGGCTTTTCGCCTATCTCCAACGGCGTTGCGGGGTCGAATGCGTTGTCAGACAGATAGAGTGCACGGATTTTGGTGTTGTGGCTCAAATCAAGGTTCTTGAATTGGTTGTGCGAGAGGGACAGCACGTCCAGATTAACGAGTTTGCCAAGGTCTATATCGGTGATATAGCAGCCGTCGGCGTTCAGGTAATCCACAAGAAGCGCGTCTTTCTCGGTGCCATAGACGGTTACCGTGCCTGCTTCCGTAACAGAGCAGTAAATAAGTGTTCCGCTGACAGATGCGCTATCAGACACAGCGGGTCCTACTTCGTATTCCGACTTGCCGTTTCCGCAATCGACATAGAGGTATGTAGAGTCGGTTACGCCGAGTACGATAGAGAAACTGTTGCTCTCCTGATACTGCTCATAGATACTGGTCTTGAAGGTCAAGATAGGAACCAATTCTTCTTGGGTGTAATGTCTCTGCGCCGCAAATAGCGAATTTGTAAGCAGGAGACAGACTGCAAACAGCAATCCTTTTACATTATTGAGGTATTTCATATTGATATTGAGTTTACTTATTTTACAATGATTTTGTCGGTATGATTATTGGCTTGCAGTATATAGACTCCGCTTGCCAAAGAGGAAGCGTCGATGTTTATTTCGTCACCGTCAGCAACATACTGCCCTACAGCCTGACCTGCAATGTTGCAGAGCGTGACCGACAGAGCCTTGACCCCTCCGAGGAAGATGTTGAAATGGCGGTTGTCGGTAGTCCGTATCAGTATATGTGCATCGTCCTGCACCTCTTGTACGTCAGTTCGCCGAATGGCTTCTTTGAGTCCTTCGTACGCATCGAACTTACCGGCTCCCCATTGGACGGGGTCGGCTTTGCTGTTCTTCACGAAGTCGTCTTTGATAGCAGTCTTGGCTACTATGTCCCGTACATCATCGATAGTGAGTTTCGGATTGGCCTCGAGCCACAAAGCAATGGCACCGGACACCACCGGTGTAGCCATCGATGTGCCGATAGCCTCCTCCCAATAGTAGGTCTTGCCGTTTGCCTCGACCTTTGCTTGCTGGTAGTTGAGGAACGAAGAGAAGTTGGTGGAAGAGGTATACGGTTCGCTGATAGAGGATATGATGGCGGCACCCGGGGCACAGATATGCGGCAGGTTGTCGCCGTGGATAGTGGTGCCGTAGGAACTGAAACTGCTGACTTCCCCTTCGGGGAACATGCCAGTGCCGTAACTGTACGTCTTGCCGTCCAAAGACCCCCACGACTCACGTGTGTTGTAGGCACCGACAACCAGGATACCTTCTCCGCATGCCATATCGCTGATAGAGCCGTTTTGTGAACCATTCAGCCAACCGGTCTGCTCGTATCCGTCCAATACGGTCCATGTGCCATCGCAGAAACAATCGATACGCTGTCCTGCTTTCTTGCCCGTGACGACAAAGCCGAGTATATAGTTGCCGTTGTTCTTGCGGGTGTTGTCGTGTACGAAATAGTCGATCATAGCGTAGTAGCGGCCGGAGTCTTTGTCTATGTCTGCGCCAACACCGAGGTAGCCGTTGAAGGCATTTGCAAAATTACCGTTGGTCTTGTCGGAGTCACTCTGTTCGTAGCCACTAGTGGCATAGTACACACTGCTGCCTCTCTGCGAGGAAGCAATGGCAGCATCCTGGAATGTAACCACCTTGCGCGAGGTATTGTAGATGACTGCTTTCACGTCAAACGGGGTAGTGTCGTTGCTGTATATATATACTTGACCGTAGCGCAGGTTCTGATAGGTGGCATCATCAGCCTGTACGCTGCTACGCTGCGGGCGGATAAACGACTGCACGGTCATACTGCTGTCCGTCAGGGTCTTGTTGAGGGCGATAGGCAGGTCGCCCTCGTTGCCCGCAGCCACGCAGATAACAGCCTCTTTACTTGCTAATTTCATGTATTGGCTCAGCAGGCTTGTCCCGTCGTGCGGCCCCGTGTTGCTGCCCAAGGAGAGGTTGACGACGGCGGGTTTCTGCATATCGTAGGCATACTGCAAGGTGCTTTCTATGCCCAAGGCTATGAAATAGTCTTGCAGCGTACCGCATGATACCACGATGTCGGAGTTATACGCCATACCATAGTAGGGGTTGTCGCTCTCAACAATGTTGTTGAACAACGAACTTTGTTCCGCCATAGTAATTTTACCCATATAGCCGCCAGCCATGATGCCCATGGTGTGCGTTCCGTGGAAAGCCGTAGCATCGTCGGTCTTAAACTTGCTGATAGTGGCAGAGTTGTACGCGTTCTGGCTATACCCGCTCTGGCTGTTCTCGTTGTAGTAGATATGTGTCAGATACTCCACACGCGAAGAGCCGTCCTGACGCAGGAAGTTGATGTTGTTGGGGTCAATGCCGCCATCCACCAATCCTGTTACAACGCCCTTGCCTGTGTAGGCTTGGGGCAGGTCTGTGCCGGCTTGTATCTTGTCCACTCCGATGGCGGTGCGTGCCTTGTCCACCTTTTGGTGTACGTCTCGCGGCAGTTGCAACCGTTTGACTCCGCGCAAAGCGGCTACGCGCTCCACGTCGTCCACAGCCACGGAGGCAAATACAATATGTCCGCGCCGTCCGTTGATGGTGATGCCCTCTGCTTCCAACTGCCCGTTGGTGACATCCGGTTCTATGGACAGCATAACCGGTGTCATGCGTATTGTTGCCTGCGAGGGGGCGTTCCGTTTGCCTTGTACGGCATTCACTACGGGGTGTTCTGCCCGCAACCGGCGCAAGGCAGCGCGACTCTGTAAGTCCAATGCTGACTGTGCCGACAGAGCCAAGGACAGGGCACAGCCCAAAATACTGAAAATGAAACGTCTTTTCATACTGATGGGGTTTAAGTGATTGAATTATATAGCAAATGTTACCGTCCTTATTCGGGACGGTAACATTGTTCTCCCGAACTTGTGCAATCAGTGTTGCAGCAGGTATGTGGTCTTGCCGTTGATGATATATACACCTGCGGGCAGGGTATTTATCTCTGCGGCACCGGCGTTCTCCATCAGCAGCACACCTTGCAGGTTATATACGTTGTGTACGGACTGTACGCCTGCGTTCTCAACCGAAGTGCTAGTACCGCTTACCGTAATGGTGGTGTTTGCATTGATATTGAGGCTATATATACCCTCTTCATCAGCCGACAAAGCGGTGTTGTTGGCGAGTACGGTGCCCGTAGCCTTGAAGGCTATCTTGGTGTCCGTCAGTACATTGAGAGCGGTAGTGATGTCTGTTACGGGTACTATCACATCGCGTACTACATCCGTCACCGCAGCACCGTCTTTCACATCGAAAGCCACAGTGTATGTAGCAGGCTCTGCTTTTAGGTAGGCTTTCAGCACATCGCCGTCCGCCAAGGTGAGGTTGAATGTTGTGCTTGCGTCCTGCTTTACATCGTTCACATAGAAATATACCGTGGTATTACCATCCAACCAGAATGACGCTTGCGCAGGATTATCAAACGATGCATCAAACTGTACGAGGTTGTACCCGTTGTTCACTGTACCATTTGGACCAAAAGTAAACAACTCGGTACTATTATTGCGGTCTTGTACCTGCAATGTAAAATTACCACCATGAGTTGACAATGCCTTGTTGTCAATGTAGAATACAGCCTTTTGGTCGCGGCTAATTGCACTGGTGGTCAGCGTATAGACTTTGCCCGCTGCGGTCTCGATAGCCTTCGGATAGGAACTGACGCTGCTCTTATAATCGTTGTTTTCCGCGTCCACAAAAGTCTCTACTTGGCAACCTGCTTTGCTCGTAACAAACAGATATTTGCTATTCTCGCTCATTTCAATCACATTCTTGCCGTCTGCCAGTGGGATAACGGTAGCCGATGACGAACTGAAATTCGTCTGGTTATACTTGTATGCCGTGATGCGGTCGGCGTGGTCAATGTCAATCGTAATCGTATAGGTGGCGTACTTGTGTGCGTAATACTTGATGGTATAGCCATTCTTGTCGGACACAAACAGCGATGCGTTGCCATAGAAATAGATATTCTCATTGCCGTTTGTCACCACGGAGTCGCACTTGTAATCAGCGGTGTTGCCCGTGTAGGTAATCGTGCTACCCCATTTCACGGTGAAGTTCTCGTCTGCCCAGTTGGTGACTGCCACGTCATTCACCTTGACTTCGGTGATAAATCCTGCCTCATCACCTGCTACAAAGTGCACAGGCACGTCCACATCGGGGTAGTTTGCCAGAATAGTCACTTTATCACCGTCAGCAACGTCCAGCGAATAGTAGTTGCTCGTAATATCTTTGTCATTGATTTTCACCTGATACAGATTGCTGCCGTTCAGGTAGAACGGAGACTCGGCACCTGTTTGCCCTTTGGGGATAAATGCCACCTCATTATCGCCGTTCTGCAATGTAATGGTCTGATAGTTGCCGCGTTGCAGTCTTACTTTGCTTGCATCGTCCACATAGACGTTGCACTTTGCCGTACGCAAATCGGCATACACGAATGATGTAACCGTGTACACGTTGCCGTTGGAGGTGCCATAGTCATTGGCGTACAAACTGATAGAGCAGGAGTTGTTGCTCACATATACGTTGCTCGTATTTCCATTTGCGTCACGGCAAGAGACAGAGGTTAATCCGTAGTCTGCAGTCTTTGCCGATACGCTCAGATACACATATCCGTATTGTCCGTCGGTCTCGGTGTCGAATGACAGGGTATTTGCACCTGTTACGATAGCAATGGCTGTGCCATTGTTGGATACCGATACATGGTCAGCGTTATCTACATTCAGCGTAATGCTAATTTTAGCGGCAGACAGATTCGTCATGCCGACAGTTGCTACAAGAGCAAACAACAATGTAATAATTTTCTTCATAACCTAAAATTTTTAGTTGTTAATATATGATTATCACTTACATCTTTTGTTTGTGTTTTTTAGGCTGTTGATTGTCCGGTTATTATGTGCCCATTGCATGGGTTCACGAAAAGGGTCGTTTTTTGTGATACATTAAAACGGGGCGAACTACACTTGATTATCACTCCACACTTTCTTTATTTTTCCTTTCCCTGCGTTGTGAAACGCGGTATTGTGTACGTGCTTCACCCTAATAAAGCACAACTATCATATTACGCATATTCCTTTTGACAGGGTACAAAAAAACGACCGTTTATCGTGTACCCATATAAGGGGTTGCGCCTGCAAAGGTATAACATATATTTCACTTGTGCAAGTGTGCAGTGTGTTTTTTATGTATAGCCCATTCTATCGGCAGGGGAAAATATGCATATTGTCGGCTTAATCACATA
>DJSG01000082.1:23551-29899 GCA_002440265.1 Bacteroidales bacterium UBA6340
ATCTCATACACTTAACCCGAGAAGGACACGGCAGACAATGCGGAATGCACAATGCGTAGTGCGCAATGGTTGTGAGCGGTTATGGATAATGGGGTGTTACGCAACAAAAACAGCAGGAGGACTGCTGTTAGGCAATCCTCCCGCTTCCACGTTTTATGAAAAACAAAATTATTATGAAATCGGCCTTTATAATCAGCCGTTTACTTTTGCCATGTGGGCAATGAGTTCGAGCACCTTGTTGGAGTAGCCAATCTCGTTGTCGTACCAGCTGACAACCTTTACGAAGGTGTCGGTGAGGTAAACACCTGCGTTAGCGTCGAAGATAGAGGTGAGTGTGCAACCGAGGAAGTCGCTGGACACCACTGCATCCTCGGTGTAGCCGAGTACGCCTTTGAGTTCGCCCTCGCTTGCCTCTTTCATAGCAGCGCAGATAGCAGCCTTGGTGGCAGGTTTAGCCAAGTTAACGGTCAGGTCAACCACGCTGACATCCAAGGTAGGAACACGCATAGAGATACCGGTGAGTTTGCCGTTGAGTTCGGGGATAACTTTGCCTACAGCCTTAGCAGCACCCGTAGTGGAAGGAATGATGTTGCCCGAAGCAGCACGGCCACCACGCCAGTCTTTCATCGAAGGACCGTCAACGGTCTTTTGTGTAGCGGTGGTAGAGTGAACGGTGGTCATAAGACCATTGACGATACCGAACTTGTCGTTGAGCACCTTTGCGATAGGAGCCAAGCAGTTGGTGGTGCAAGAAGCGTTGGATACAAATTGGGTACCCTTAACGTACTTGTCGAAGTTAACGCCACAAACGAACATAGGTGTGTCGTCCTTGGAAGGAGCGGACATAACTACGTATTTGGCACCGGCGTTGATGTGAGCCTGTGCTTTCTCTTTGGTGAGGAAGAGACCGGTGGACTCAACCACGTACTCGGCACCTACCTCGTTCCAAGCGAGTTCGTTAGGGTCTTTGCAAGCGGTAACGCGGATAGCCTTGCCGTTTACAATCAGTTTGCTGTTCTCGACATCCGCCTCGATGGTGCCGTCGAAAGCACCGTGCATGGTGTCGTACTTCAGCATATAAGCCAGATAATCAACAGGACAAAGGTCGTTGATACCAACGATTTCAATGTCATTACGTTTTTGAGCAGCACGGAAAACAAAACGTCCGATACGGCCGAAGCCGTTAATACCTACTTTTGTCATAATCGTTATAATTTAATGAGTTAAATATCTTCTTTCTTGTTTGCGACTGCAAAATTACACAAAATCCCATAAACACGAAAATAAATTTTCCATTTGCTATGTAGGTTTTGCATTTTTATGTTGTGCAGCATATTTGGGGCGGGTTATTACTTGCGTCCGAAGTCGGCGGGTATTTCGCCCCACGAGTCGGTGTCCCATTTATATATAGGTGTGGTGTAGGTGTTGTCGAGGAGCCATTTTTCGGCGGCGCGGACGGCAAGCAGGAGGTCTTGGTTCTTGGCGTTCCAGTCGAGTTTGGTCTTGCATTGCTTTTGGCGTATCCATGAGATAGCGATTTTGCTGTCGGAATAGAGCACCCACGGGAGGTCGTGCGCCTTGAGGTATGCCAGCCCGAGCACAATGGCAAGGAACTCGCCGATGTTGTTGGTGCCGCGCTGATAGGGTCCGCGGTGGAAGACCTGCGTGCCCGTGTCGGCAATCACGCCGCGAAACTCCAGTACGCCCGGGTTGCCCGAGCAGGCGGCATCCACCGCAAGGGCGGGCAGAATAGGCTGTGTGGCAGCGTGCAAACGAGAGGGCATGGGCTTGGGTTGGGCAGAGGGGGAGTAAGAGATATGCGCCTCCCAGCCGTCCGAAAGGGCTTGTTCTGCCTCGGCACGCGTGGCAAAGCCTTTGTACTTGGCAGCGGTACCCTTGACCTGCGCCTCGCAGGCGTGCCACGAGTCGTAGATGCCGGGGGTGCGCCCCTGCCAAACAACGTAAAACTTGGTTTTTTGTTTTGCCATGTGTGGAAAAAACAGTAACTTTGCGCCTTGCGAGTCGTGTGGTCGTGCCGTCGTGGTAGTTCCACCGAGAATCGAACTCGGATCTAAGGTTTAGGAAACCCGTATTCTATCCATTGAACTATGGAACCATCGCAAATATCGCCCTTATCTGCGGCGGAAACCGCCTTTACACAGAGGGCAAACGAGCCACATTGCGACCGCAAAGGTACAACATTTATTTGAGATATGAAAGAGATACTTGATTTTCTTGGTGAGTTGGCGTGCAACAACAACCGCGAATGGTTTGAGGCACACAAGGACACGTACACCCGTTGCCGCAAGCAATTCGAGGTGTTCAGTGCGGAGTTCATCCGCCGTCTGAGCGAGATAGACCCGACAATAGCAGGTTTGCAGCCTAAGGATTGCATCTGGAGAATATACCGTGATGTGCGTTTCTCGCCGGACAAACGCCCATACAAAGAGTGGTTTGGTGTGTTCCCTGCTGCCAAAGGGGGCAAGAAGAGCGACCGCGGGGGCTATTATGTGCACCTGCAGCCCGGGCATTGCGTGTTTTCAGGTGGTATCTGGTGCCCGAACAAGGACTTGCTACACGCGCTGCGCTCTGAGATATTGGCGAACTATGACGAGGTGGAGGACATATTTGCCAACCCGCAGACCAACAAGTACTTCCGCGATTTCGATACCGATGAGATGCTGAAGAAAGTGCCGCAGGGTTTCCCTGCCGACTTTGTGCATGCCGATTGGCTGAAGCGCAAGGCGTA
This sequence comes from Bacteroidales bacterium UBA6340, assembly GCA_002440265.1. Taxonomy (GTDB): domain Bacteria; phylum Bacteroidota; class Bacteroidia; order Bacteroidales; family Paludibacteraceae; genus Colicola. The sequence continues at coordinate 26,301 of DJSG01000082.1, forward strand.
CACGTTCACCACCCCTCTGACAGATGCCGAGGTGTGCAGTCCGCACTTCATGGACGAACTGATGGAGATTGGTGCCGCCGCCAAGCCGATAAACGACTTCCTCAACTACACATTTGAGGAGTATGGGGAGTTTCCCGACCGCAATGCGCGGTAGAAAGGCTACTTCAAGAGCAGTTGCAAGCAGCGGTGAAGTCCGTCGGTCCAGTAGGGAATGGTGATGCCGAAGGTCTGCTTGATTTTGGTTTTGTCCAAGACACTGTAGTGCGGGCGGGGCGTTTGGTATTGGTATTCGCTCGACAAGATGGGGCGCAAGTTGCAGGTTTTCACCTTGTTTGCCGCGTCGGCGGGCAGCAAAGGTGCGGCTTGGGCGAAGATTTCGTGGGTGAAATCATACCACGAGCATACGCCTTCGTTGGTGAAATGATAGATGCCTGCGTGCCATTCGGGTGCGTTGATGGCGGCATAGATAGCCGTGGCGAGGTCGGCAGCATAGGTGGGGGTGCCCACTTGGTCGAAGACCACTCCGAGATTGTCGCGCTCTTGTCCGAGGCGGAGCATGGTCTTCACAAAGTTGTTCCCGTAAGCGGAATACAGCCATGCTGTGCGAATGATAATCGCCTGTGGATTAGCGGCTTGCAATAGTTGTTCGCCTTCCAACTTCGTGCGTCCATAAGCCGTGCGCGGGGCTACGGGGTCGTCCTCACGGCAGGGGATACAGCCTTCGCCGGAGAAGACATAGTCGGTGCTGATGTGTATGATACGGGTGCCCGCAAGTGCCAGGTTCTCAACGGCTTGCGCGTTGATGAGTCGGGCAGTGGGTTCGTCCGCCTCCGCACGGTCCACGTTGGTGTAGGCGGCACAGTTGACGATGAGGTCGATGGCGTGCTCGCGGACGAAAGCCAATACCGCTTCGCGGCGGGTGATGTCCAACTCCGCCACGTCGGTAAAGAAATAGGTATGCTGCTTGTGCTCAACGGATTGCACACGCATTTCGGTGCCTAATTGTCCGTTGCAACCGGTGATGAGGATATTCATAGGTAATTATGAATGATGAATTATGAATGATGAATTGCTACTATATATTTCGGCGAAATCCTCGTATGCTCGCGGCATGGTCGGCTATCGTTGCCGTCTCGTTGCCGTAATTGACTCGAGGTTAACCCGAAGTTGCCCCGTAATTGACTCGAGGTTGAGCCGGCAAAGACAGCACCGGTTTCCGATTTAGAAGGGGTTGTCCAAGTCGCGGAGCAGCGGGTGCTTTTGGTCTTTCTCGCTGAGGATGCGTTTGTCCTCGGGCACTTGCCAGTCGATAGCCAGGTCGGGGTCGGACAAGAGCAAGCCGCCGTCCGCCTCGGGGTGGTAGAGATTGTCGCACTTGTACGTGAATACCGCCACTTCGCTCAGCACGGAGAAGCCGTGTGCAAAGCCGCGTGGGATGTAGAACTGACGGTGGCTCTCCGCGTCCAGTTCCACGGCGTACCACTGCCCGAAAGTGGGGCTGCCCTTGCGCAAATCGACTGCCACGTCCAGCACACGCCCGACAGCACAACTGACCAACTTCGCCTGTGTGTAGGGCGGTCGCTGGAAGTGCAAGCCGCGTACCACACCATACGAGGAACAGGACTGGTTGTCCTGCACGAAAGCGGCATCCACGCCTGCGGCGCGATACCGCTCCTCGTTGTACGTTTCTACGAAATAGCCGCGTGCGTCGCGGAAGACCTTCGGTTCGATGACCAAAAGCCCGTTGATGGGGGTTGTTTTTACATCCATAATGGCTTTTTCTTTATTGCGGCACAAAGGTACGCTTTTTTTCTAATATGTGCAAATTTGTATGTGCAGAAACATTACGAAGTGTTGATATTTGCTTATTTTTATCAATGAATAAGGTGCATGGATGGAGCACGAGAACGGCAGAAAAAGGAAAGTGTCAGAGTTCGACTCTGATGCTTTCTTTGTGGAGGGCCTCGAAGACGGTGCGGATGAGGTCCTCGCTCAAGCCCCGAGAGGTGCCTAATTCCAAGTAGTGGTTCAGCACTTCCTGGTAGCGTTGGGCTTGGATGATGGGCTCATCGTGCTCGCGTTTCCATTGTCCAATCTCGCGGGCAATGCCCACACGCTGACTGATGAGCAGCAACAACTGCTCGTCCACAGCGTCAATTTCTTTCCGTAGTTCTGTCAGGTCTTTGGTCATAGGTTGCTTGTTTGTTATGTTTGTTTTGTTTATCTATCTGTTTGTTTATGCTTTTTTGTCGCGCAACAATACCGCAAAGGTTGCCTATCCCTTGCGTAAGGGTTGCTTATCCCTTGCTGAATTGCTGCGCGAATGTTGCTTGCGGGTTGCTTAACTATTTTAACTTAGCACGGTGGAGACGCGGTTGGCAGGCGACGATAGCCTCACAGTGTAACGACCACTTCCTAACACAAAGTCTCTCGGCTATCGCCGATAACGACGCGAGATAGTGATACTTAATTGACGACGCGAGCCGATATGGAGTTCTACTCAGCCCACAGGGCTTCGTTGTCGCTACGGCACTCAGTGTGCTGCGCACACCTGCCTTACGCTTCACGTCCCCCAAGCAGAGTCGCGTCACCAGCAATACTTACTTGCGAAGAGCGGCAATAGACTCGCGGAGCGAGGCGATACGTGCTTCGGCATCGGCTTTCTTCTTGCGCTCGAGTTCGACCACCTCGGGTTTGGCGTTCTGTACGAAACGCTCGTTGCCGAGTTTAGCCATCACGCCGCGCAGGAAGCCCTCCTGGTGCTGCAGGTCGGCTTCGAGTTTCTTCAGTTCGTCCTCCACGTTGATGAACTTGTCCAGCGGTACGCTGTATTCGGTGGTACCCACGATGAACGATGCTGCCCCTGCCGATTTCTCCACGTTGCCGACCATGACCTCGCAACTGCCGAGTTTCTCAATCAGTGCACGGATAGCCGCGGTGGTCTCCGCCGTGGTATTGACGGTCAGCACTTCTTTGAGCGGGATATTCTTGCCAGCACGGATATTGCGGACGTTGGAAACCACAAGTTTCAGGTTCTCTACATCAGCCAGCAACTGCTCGTCGGGAGCGGCAAAGGCAGCCAGTGGAGCCACCATAATGCTCTCGCCCTCTTTGCGCTCGGCGATGTTCTGCCACAGTTCCTCCGTGATGAACGGCATGAACGGGTGGAGCAGACGGAGCATCTGGTCGAAGAAGAAGAGCGTCTTCTCGTAGGTGGTGCGGTCGATAGGCTGCCCGTAGGCGGGCTTGATCATCTCGAGATACCACGAGGAGAACTCGTCGCAGTAGAGTTTGTAGATAGCCATCAGGGCTTCGCTCAGGCGGTATTTGCCGAACAGGTCTGCCACTTCATTGGCGGTTTTTGCCAATTGCGACTCGAACCAGTCGGTAGCCACGCGCTCGCTCTCGGTCTGCGCCTTGTCGGTAACCTCCCAGCCTTTGACCAGACGGAAGCAGTTCCATATCTTGTTGCAGAAATTACGCCCTTGCTCGCAGAGGCTCTCGTCGAAGAGAATGTCGTTGCCTGCGGGGGCGGAGAGCATCATACCCATACGCACACCGTCGGCACCGAAACGCTCTATCAGGTCGAGCGGGTCGGG
>DJSG01000082.1:30024-33056 GCA_002440265.1 Bacteroidales bacterium UBA6340
CCCATATACTCATAGCCCGCCATAATCATACGCGCCACCCAGAAGAAGATGATGTCCGGACCCGTAACGAGGTCGTTGGTGGGGTAGTAGTACTCAATCTCTTTGTTGTGCGGGTGCTCGATGCCGTCGAATAGCGAGATAGGCCACAGCCACGACGAGAACCAAGTGTCGAGTGCACCTTCGTCTTGCACGTAGTTGCCCTCGGGGCGGGTCTCCGAAACGACAATTTTGTCGGCGGGATAGTCCTCCAAACCCGTCTGCGCAAGGATGTCGGCGTCGTAGTAGGCGGGTATGCGGTGTCCCCACCAGAGTTGGCGCGAGATACACCAGTCCTTGATATTCTCCAGCCAGTTGCGGTAGGTGTTCTTGTATTTGGCGGGATAGAAGACGATGTCGTCGTTCATCACCGGCGGCAGGGCGATGTCTGCAAAGTGCTGCATACGGATAAACCATTGCAACGACAAGCGCGGCTCGATAGGCACGTTGGTGCGCTCGGAGTAGCCCACTTTGTTGTCGTAGTCCTCCACTTTCTCCACCAGTCCGAGTGTCTGCAAGTCCTCGACAATCTGCTTGCGGCAGTCGAAGCGGTCCATACCATGGTATTTAGCCACGTTGGGACGGAGTTCTGGCTCCACGGTGTCCATATTGAGGTGGGCATCAGGGGTGAAGATGTCGATGGTCTTGAGGTTGTATTTCTGCCCGAGAGCGTAGTCGTTCACATCATGCGCGGGCGTTACTTTCAGGCAGCCCGTACCGAAACCGATTTCCACATAACGGTCTTCAATAATAGGGATGACGCGCCCTACACCCGGTACGATGACGTGCTTGCCGCGCAGCCATTGGTTCTTCTCCTCCTTTGGGTTGATGCAAACGGCAATATCGCCGAAGATAGTCTCGGGGCGGGTGGTAGCCACTACGGCATAGTCGGCACCTGTCTCGGGGTTCACCACACCCGGTTCCGCCACTTTGTAGCGCAGGTAGTAGAATTTGCTGTGCTCGTCGTGGTAGATCACCTCCTCGTCGCTGAGGGCGGTCTGGCGCTCGGGGTCCCAGTTCACCATACGCAGTCCGCGGTAGATAAGTCCTTTCTTATACAGGTCGCAGAATACGTGGATAACGGCTTTGGAGCGGGTCTCGTCCATCGTGAACGCGGTGCGGTCCCAGTCGCAGGAGCAACCGAGTTTGCGGAGTTGCTTCAGGATGATTCCTCCGTGTTCGTCCGTCCAGTCCCATGCGTGTTTGAGGAACTGCTCGCGCGTGAGGTCGGACTTGTTGATACCCTGCTCTTTGAGACGCTTGATGACCTTGGCTTCGGTGGCAATCGAAGCATGGTCGGTACCCGGCACCCAGCAGGCGTTCTTGCCCTCAAGGCGTGCGCGGCGCACGAGGATGTCCTGTATCGTCTCGTTCAGCACGTGCCCCATGTGGAGTACGCCCGTTACGTTCGGCGGCGGGATAACCACCGTAAACGGCTCTCTGCCGTCGGGTTCGCTGTGAAAAAGTTTGTTGTCAAGCCAATACTGATACCGGCGTGCTTCGATGTCTGTAGGATTGTATTTCGATTCCATTTGTCAGGATTTTAATTCATACATAATTGTGCATTGTGCATTACGCATTGTGCATTGTACAATGCGCATTGCAAAAAAGCCCGCAAAATTACATTTTTTTTCCTGTTTTTGCAAGCACTATTTGCACATTTCATATAAATAAGGTACCTTTGCACATCAAACAAAACGCAAGCAGGCTATGGATTGTAGTGTTATCATCCTGAATTGGAACGGCGAAGAAGTGCTCCGGCGCTTCCTTCCGTCCGTAATTTTGTGTACCCCGAAAGAGGTCGCTGAGATTGTGGTGGCGGATAACGGCTCTACCGACGGCTCGGTCGAGTGGCTGCGCACACAGCCCGTGCGGCTCATCCTGCTCGACAAAAACTACGGCTTCGCAGGCGGCTACAACCGTGCAATTGCGCAGGTCGATACGAAGTACATCGTGCTCCTCAACTCCGATGTCGAGGTCTCCCCGGGCTGGCTCCCGCCGTTGCTGGAGTGCTTGCACGACTACTGCAATGTGGCTGCCGTGCAGCCCAAAATCATCAGTTGGAAATCGCAGCAGGAGTTCCTCGCGGGAAAAATAGAATACCCCCTCTTCGAGCACGCAGGGGCTGCGGGTGGAATGTTGGATGCTTTGGGCTATCCCTACTGCCGTGGACGTTTCCTGACGCACATCGAGGAGGACTACACCCAGTACGACTACCCGCAACGTATCTTCTGGACATCGGGGGCGTGCATGGTTACCACCAAACAACTCTATGAGGGGGCGGGCGGATTGGACGAATTTTTCTTTGCCCACCAGGAGGAGATTGACCTCTGCTGGCGTCTGCAGTGCCGGGGTTTCATTATGATGTGCGTGCCGAAATCGGTGGTGTATCACGTAGGGGCGGCTACGTTGTCGTATGAAAACCCGAAGAAAACCTACCTCAACTTCCGCAACAACCTCCTGATGCTCTACAAGAACCTCCCCGCACGGCACTACTATCCCGTGATGGTGGTACGTTTCTTCCTCGATTACCTCGCGGCGTTGCAGATGTTGCTCACGGGGCATCTCGCCAACTTCCGGGCTGTGTTGAAGGCGCGTCGTGACTTCCTCAAAGCACGGAAACGCTACAAACAAATACGCAAGGACAATATCGAAGACGCAGTCCCTGACGACTACCCGCCCGTTATTGCCCGCCGCAGCATTATCTTCGACTACTATATCCTCCGCAAAAAGCAGTAGCAAGGTCCGCCTTGTTCAAGGCAACCAACCACAAATAGCGTCTCGCTTGGGACAAGGACGCCCCGCTGTATCCCCGTAAATCCCTTCTGCAAGACAGAGAAGATAAGGCACTATCGCGTATATCCGACTATTACCCCTTTTTGAATCCTCCGCCCGTGAAGGAGAAGGAAACAGGTCTTATCTCGCATATTACCTATTAACCATTAACTATTACTACTCTTAACTCGACTCAAAGTCGAGTTAAGAGTATGTGATTA
>DJSG01000082.1:33084-42371 GCA_002440265.1 Bacteroidales bacterium UBA6340
ATTAGTATGTGATTAAGCCGTCATTGCCGCGAGGTTATGCTATGCTTTGGGGGGACGACGCGGCTCGCGTCGTCAATAACCCCCTCTTTTGAAGGATGGGGTAGGGGAGGTCTTCATAACTTCCACCCGAGCCGCTCTGCGGATTTTTGAGGGAATTTAACAATAAAATGCGAAAAAATGCACACTGTTCTTGCGTAATATATATAAATGTTGTATCTTTGCAACCGATTTAATACCAAATGGGAAATTATAACAGATAAGCGGCAAACAACATTGTTGAAAATGACAAACTTACGTCACACAATATCAGCAGTCCGAGGTGGCATTACATGGTGCCCTTTTGCTTTGGTTTTTCTGTTTATCACTCTTTCTCTTGTTGCTACTCGTATGGCTGCGTCCGCGCAAGTGAGGTCGAATAAATGACCGTTTATGTGAACCCGCCTAATCCATCCCCAGTAGTTCCTTAGTTGGTTTAACACCTTTTTTCTTACCTGCTTTGTTTACGATAACAGAGCAGTTTTGTTGCTGATGTGCAGTTGTGTGTTTGCGATGCACGAAACGACCGCTTATGCGGGTTCACATAAACGGTCGTTTTTCGTGAACCCTCACCAAGAACGAGACAACGGTAGCAGAACACGTGTTTTGCTGCACAAAATCAACTAAATTAATAATGTTATGAGAAAAAAGTACTCAGAAACCGGCTTTCGACGCTTCTGTTTGTCGCTGCTCGTAGGGGCAATGGCAATGGTTGGCATCGAGGCTATGGCTGCACCCGAACAGATTACGGGTCGCGTGGTTGACGTAAATGGCGAACCGCTCATCGGTGCCAACGTTACGGAGCAAGGAACAACGAACGGTACCATCACCGACTTCGATGGTATGTTCGTTCTTTCTGTGGAAAAGAACACTACCCTCGTGGTGTCGTACGTAGGTTACAAAGACCAGGAAGTACGTGCGCAAAAGGATATGGTGGTTATGCTGAAGGAAAACACCCAGATGTTGGACGAAGTCGTTGCCGTAGGCTACGGTACGCAGAAGAAAGCCAACCTCACCGGTGCCGTTACCACTGTAGATGTCTCCAAAGCACTCGATTCCAAGACCGAGACCGATGTGGCTAAGGCACTGCAAGGTGCCGTGCCGGGCTTGACCATCACCAACCAGAACGGTGACATCAGTGCCGACCCGACCATCGTCATCCGTGGCGTGGGCTCGTTGTCTAACAGCGCAGCATCCAAGCCCCTCTACATCGTGGACGGTGTGCCAATGGACAACCTTGGCTACCTCAACCCCAACGACATCGAGTCGATTTCGGTATTGAAGGACGCCGCCTCCGCCTCTATCTACGGTACACGTGCTGCCTTTGGTGTCGTACTCGTTACCACCAAAACCGCCAAGACCGCCGAGAAGGTCAGCGTTACCTACAACAACAACTTTGCATGGAGCCGCGCTTCCGTTCTGCCGGATTATCCTACTGTAAGAGAACAGGTGACGGCTATGGCAGAGGCTAACAACCGTGCCGGTGACGCATCAGAGTTGTTCGGTATGTATATCAATACCGAAGAGTTCCTCAGCAAAGTGGACGCATGGCAGGCTAAACATGGTGGCAAGTCGGGCTACCGCGCTATGGTGTATGGCGATGACTATGACGAGAATGGGTACTATGCAGACTGGGATGTAGCAGGCATCCTCTTCAACAACGCCGCTCCTTCGCAGTCACACAACCTCTCTGTACAAGGCAACTCAGGCAAGACCAACTACTATATGTCGCTCGGTTACAACCACCAACAGGGTATCATGAACTTCAATCCCGACAAGATGGATAAGTTCAATGCTACCGTAAACGTATCGACGAAGGTCAACAAATGGTTGGAAGTCGGTGCCCGCTTCAATATGCAGCACCGCTCTTACACGTATCCTGAAGTCCGCGGACAAGGTTCCTACCAGTACGCTTGGCGTTGGGGTTCGTTCTTTGGTCCTTGGGGTTACTTTGAGGACGCTGACGGCAACCAATACGACGGTCGTAACATGATTGGCTTCCGCAAGGCAGGTGGCGACTCCTACAAGAACCGTATGAACTTGCGCGCAGGTGGTTTCATCAAGTTGAACCTCGCCAAAGGTCTTACTTTCAATGGTGACTACACCTATACCTACCGTACCAACCGCTACAAAGGCGTGGGACTTACCGAAGACCTCGTAAATACATGGACTCTGCAAGGCGAAAACTTCCGCCATGGTGCTATCAATAGCAGCACATATATCGAGACCTCCAATGACCTCTATACCAACCACGTAGCCAACATGTACTTCAACTACAACGCTACATGGGCAAAGGCGCACAACTTCAACGTAATGGTTGGTGCCAACATCGACAAAGACGACTACGAGTATCTCTACTACGAGCGTCACGATATGCAGGACGAGGCGAAGCCCGAGTTGGCTCTCACCTCCGAGGACTACGCTTATTCGCACAGCCGCTCGCACAACGGCTCTGCAGGTATCTTCGGCCGTATCAACTACGACTACAAGGGCATCTACCTCTTCGAGTTCAACGCCCGTGGTGATGCTTCCAGCAAGTTCCCCGCAGGTCACCAATGGGCATTCTTCCCCTCCGGCTCTCTTGGCTACCGTATCAGCGAGGAGCCTTACTTCGAACCCGCAAAGGAAGTGATGAGCAACTTGAAGATTCGTGCTTCCTATGGTACCATCGGTAACCAGGAAATCGGCGACCTTATGTTCATCGAGACCATGACCAAGAACCGTGACCCGTACGAGACCAGCGACACCAAGGCATATTGGCTTGGCGACGGCACCGTGCGTATGGACTACTTTGGACAACCTAAGATGGTGTCTCCTTCCCTCACTTGGGAGACTATCGCTACCACTAACGTAGGTATCGACCTCGGCTTCCTTGACAATGACCTCACACTTGGCTTCGACTGGTACCAGCGTGACACCAAAGATATGTTGGCTCCCGGCAAGGCTCTGCCGCAGGTTATCGGTGCTACCGCTGCTTACGAGAACGCTGGTTCGCTCCGTACTCGTGGTTGGGAGTTGACTATTGACTATCGTCATATCTTCACTGACCTCGACAATTTCGAGTTCTATGCCAACTTCAATCTCTCTGACTACAAGGCTACTATCACCGAGTGGGAGAGCAACAACCTCATCAACACCAACTACACCGGCAAGGAGTATGGCGAGATTTGGGGCTTCCAAACCGATCGCTATTTCACTGCGGACGACTTCAATGGCTACGATGATGCAGGTCATCCTGTCTATGCAGCAGGCGTTGCTGACCAAAGCAAGTTGGAGAAGGGCAAGTTCGTGTATGGTCCCGGCGACATCAAGTTCGTGGACCAGAATGGTGATGGCGTGATTGATTGGGGAGATGGTACCGTAGAGAACCATGGCGACCTCGTGAAAATCGGAAACACCACTCCGCGCTACCAGTACTCCTTCCGTCTCGGCGCTGCATGGAAAGGCATTGATATTGACCTCTTCTTCCAGGGTGTCGGCAAACGCGACATGTGGACACAGTCCGCTTTCGTAATGCCTATGATGCGTGGTGTGGACGCTATCTATGCTAACCAAACGAGTTACGTGACCCAGGAAATGGTTGACAACAACAATATCGACCAAAACGCTGTATATCCTCGTCTGTTCGGTGGCAACGCCGGTCAGGGTAATGCCGGTTCGTCTGTCTTGGACAATGGCTGCAACAACTTCTATCCGCAGGACAAGTACCTCGTCAACATGGCTTACCTCCGTCTCAAGAACCTCACCGTAGGGTACACCCTGCCTCAGAAGTGGACGCGCAAGGCTACCATCGAGAAGTTCCGTATCTATGCTTCGTTCAACAACTTGGCTGACCTCATCAACCATACCAAACAGTATGGCTTAGACCCCGAAATCACTACTGGTGTAGGTTCGCTCTCTAACGGCGTATTCGGACGTACAGAGCCTATCTACCGCTCGTATTCGTTTGGTTTCCAAATCACTCTGTAATGCGCGGAAAGGATAGTATTAACATCTAATAAGGAATACAATTATGAAAAAGATAGTAATTAGTTTAATGGCGGGTATGGCGCTGTTGACAGGTTGCGACCTCCTCAACAATGACCCTGATACCGAATTTACCAAGCAAAACTATTTTACCAACGAAAAGAATGTGGAACTGTATTGCAACAAGTTCTACGATGAATTCTTGGGCTATGGTAACAACAGTGCTTATGGAAATTTCTATTTCCCGACGCTGAATGACAACCAGGCTGTCAAAGGTCTCAGCACATGGTCATACCTCAACATCCCTGCTACCAACAGTACTTGGCAGAATGCCTACGAGGAGATTCGCCGTGCCAATATCGTGATTGAGAAATTACCGAATATCGAGATGGCGGAGGCAAACATGAACCACTGGATGGGACTCGCGCGTCTCTACCGTGGCTACCAGCACTACAAACTGGTGCGCGCATTCGGTGACTGCTACTGGGTGGACAAAGAGTTGAATGTCAACGATGTAACTGTCCTCTATGGCAAACGTACTGACCGCGACGAGGTCATGGACAAGGTGTTGGAAGACATCAACTACGGTGTGGAAAACATCAGTCTCAATGCGAAGTCGCAGACTGCGTTCAACGTATATGTAGCCAATGCTATGAAAGCGGAGGTCTGCTTGTACGAGGGCACCTTCTGCAAATACCGCACGGCAGACGAGAACGGCAAGGCGGCTGACGCTACACGTGCCAACAAGTACCTGGCTGAGGCTAAGGCTGCGTGCAAGGTAATCATGGATAACACTGCTTTCAAACTCACCGATGGCGTTGCTGGTTATCGCGCTAACTACAACTCTCTTGACCTTGCAGGTAACACCGAAATGATAATGTACAAGAAATACATTATGAATGTTTTGGGACACGGTACGCAGGACTACTGCTGCGGCTCCACAATGACCAACGGTATGAGCAAGGCTGCTTTCAATGCTTATCTCAAACTCGATGGCACCGTGGCTGACGCTAATGATGACCACGGCGCAATCCGTTTTGATACTATTGTGGTGAACGATACCACTACTATCATTGATACCGTTTACACCATTGAGGCTGTTCTTGCTAACCGCGACCCGCGTCTGGCTCAGCAGGTGGACGAAGACCTCCGCTATGTAGGCTACGGTCGTATCCGCTATCGTTTTGAACCGGGACAGGAAGGTGCTGCTGAAAACACATCCAGTACCGGTTACGGCGTACTGAAGTTCGACGAACCGAAGACCGTAGCACAGTATCGTCAGTCCACCTACCAAAACGAAACCGACGCGCCTATCTTCTGGTTGGCTGAGATTTACCTGGACTATGCTGAGGCTTGTGCCGAGATGGGCAACATGACCCAAGACGACTTGGACAAATCCATCAATATGCTCCGCAAGCGTGTCGGCATGCCTGATCTGACTCTTAGCCCTGCTGCAGACCCTGCTAACAACATGGGTGTCAGTGCTTTGATTTGGGAGATTCGCCGTGAGCGTCGTGTCGAGATGATGTACGACAAGGACGACCGCTATTGGTGCCTTATCCGTTGGCATCAGTTGGATAAACTCGATACCAACAGGTATCCCGAACAGACCCTCGGTGCTTGGATTGACCCGGCATGGAAGATTGATGCGAAGAACGTTACTCTGACGGCTGACCGTTACATCGATTGCAAGGGTTCTAACCCCGACCGTACTTTCGACAAGAAGTACTATCTGAATCCTATTCCGTCGGGTCAGGTATCACTCAATCCTGAGATTGGTCAAAACCTCGGCTGGTAATACGCCACCAACATTGGCAAGTATCCGCTTTTAGGATACGGCTCTGAAAAAGAGACTGCCCGACTTCGCGTTAGGCAGTCTCTTCTATTTCTGACTATTTTGCTTCATATCATCGCGATGCGCTATATTTTTTTCTGATACCGCATCTTGCACAGTCGCCTGAAATATCGTAATTTTGCAACCGAAACAAAACCAAACATATAAAACGATGAAATCAACAACAATGACAGCAACGGCGAGAATCGCCTTATTTGCAGTGGCTCTGATGGGTTGCACCATGCTCGCAAAAGCAGACAATCGCATCAACTACACGTACGACAATGCCCACCTCTACACGGCAGGCAACGGCTCCACCACCGAGAAAATACATTCGATAGACATCGACTGGGTGAACGGAGACATCAAAGTGGTGTTCGGCGATGTAAAAGTCCCCACTTGGAAAGAGACTGCCACCCCAAAAAACGAGGACAATCACCTCAAAATGCACTACCTGATACACAACGGAGAATTGGAAATACGCTTCTGTCAATCAGGACATTGGCAGACCCCAAAAGGCATTCAGAAGGACTTGCTGCTCACCCTGCCGCGCAACAGCGAATACAGCAACATCGACATTGAGACCGTGAATGGCGACATTCGCGTAGCGGTACGCGTAGCCGAGATAGGCATCGAAACGGTCAACGGTGATGTGAATGTGCACAACCTGCTACCTGCAAAAAAGATAAACATCGAATCTGTCAACGGTTCGCTGACGGTGGTGCAGCCTGCCGACAAGGATTTCGTGGCGGAATACGAGACGGTCAACGGCAAATTCTCGTCCGACATCCCAGGCACCTACAGCCACAGCAGGCACGATGGCGAGTTCTACGCAGGCACCAACCCCGTGACAAAGATAGATTTGGAGACCGTCAACGGCAATATGCGCATCGAGAAAGCCAAGTAAATCTGTTGCATATTTGCCCGAAAAGCAGTACCTTTGCGGCACCGTTCATCCTGTATTATGGTCACAAGACGCGCAGAATGGCGGTGCCGTTTCCTTTGTGTGCGACATACCATGGACAAAATTAATCAAACAATATGCGTAAACTTATCCTAATGGCTACTATTGCCCTACTGGCAGCCTCCTGCCAACAGAAAGAGGCGGACAACCTGCCGCCCGTCACCAAGCCGCAAATCACCATCGAAGGCGGGCGTCTCACACCCGAAGCCCTCTGGGCGATGGGGCGTATCGGAAACGTCATGCCCGACCCCGAAACGGGCAACGTACTCTACACCGTCAGTTACTACAGCGTGCCGGAGAACCGCTCCACCACGTGGGTACGCCTCGCCAACGAGACCGACAACCACCTGCAGACCTACCAAGAGTTCGTAGGCAGCAGCCCCGCATGGTGGGGCAACGGGCAAGTGGCGTATCTCCGCGGCGGCAAACTATACCTCACCGAAGGGCAGTCCAACGCCCACGAACTGTGCCTGCAGGGATTTGACCGCGACATCGAAGGCTTCCTGCTCTCGCCCAAACGCGACAAAATCATCCTCATCGCGCAGGTCAAGACCGTACCCACCACAGCGGACAAGTACCCCGACCTGCCTCTTGCCACGGGGCGCGTGGTGGACGACCTCATGTACAAGCACTGGGACGAGTGGACCGAAACCGCCCCGCACCCCTTCGTATGCGACCTCCGCAACGATGGCAAACATCTGATAGTCAGCAACATCGTGGACATCCTCGACGGCACACCCTACGAGAGTCCCATGAAACCCTTTGGCGGTATTGAGCAACTCGCATGGAGTCCCGACGGGCAGCAAATCGCCTACACCTGCCGCAAGAAAGCAGGTCTCGACTATGCCGTCTCCACCAACTCCGACATCTACCTCTACGACCTCGGCACCAAACTGCACAAGAACATCACTGCCCCCAACGCAGGCTACGACACCAACCCGTCCTACTCGCCTGACGGTCAGTATATTGCATGGCTCAGCATGGCACGCGACGGCTACGAGAGCGACCTCAACCGCCTCATGGTCAAGAACCTCGAAACAGGGGAAGTGCGTTGGCTCACCGAAGGGCTCGACACCAACGTGGACGCATACTACTGGAAAGACGACAACTCCCTCGTATTCAGCGCAGTATGGCACGCCACAGCCATGCTCTACCTCACCGACCTCCAAGGCAAAATCACCTGCCTCACCTCCGGTCAGTACGACTTCGTACCCTGCGCAAGCATCGGCGACACCTACTATTGCATGCGCCACTCCATGCGCGAAGCCAACGAGGTTTACCGCTTCCAAGCAGGACATGACCCCGTACAATTGACCACCGAAAACGAGAATATCTACGCCCAAATCGAGATGGGCACCGTCATTCCGCGCTGGCAGAAGACCACCGACGGCAAGCAGATGCTCACATGGATAATCTACCCTCCGCACTTCGACCCGAACAAGAAGTACCCAACCCTCCTCTATTGTGAGGGCGGTCCCCAATCGCCTGTCAGCCAGTTCTGGTCCTACCGCTGGAACTTCATGATGATGGCTGCCAACGACTACATCATCGTTGCCCCCAACCGCCGCGGACTCCCGGGCTTCGGCATGGCATGGAACGAGGCTATCAGCGGGGACTACGGCGGACAATGTATGCGCGATTACCTCACTGCCATCGACGAGTTCGCAGCCAACGAACCGTATGTGGACAAAGACCACCTCGGCTGTGTCGGAGCGTCCTTCGGCGGATTCAGCGTCTATTGGCTGGCGGGGCACCACGACCACCGCTTCAAGGCGTTCATCGCACACGATGGTATCTTCAATATGGAGATGCAGTACCTCGAGACCGAGGAGAAATGGTTCGCCAACTGGGACATGGGCGGTGCTTATTGGGACAAGGACAATAAAGTTGCGCAACGCACCTTTGCCAATTCGCCCCACCGCTTTGTGGACAAATGGGACACGCCAATCCTCTGTATCCACGGCGAAAAGGACTACCGCATCCTCGCCAACCAGGGTATGGCAGCCTTTGATGCAGCCAAGATGCGCGGCGTACCTGCCGAACTGCTCATCTTCCCCGACGAGAACCACTGGGTGCTCCAACCGCAGAACGGCATTCTCTGGCAGCGCACTTTCTTCGCTTGGCTCGACCGCTGGCTCAAAGAACCCAAGCAATAATTACATCTGTTAACCTATTTCTACCCCCAAAAAGAGGCTGCCTGACAAGTGTAGGCAGTCTCTTGTTTTGTTGGGAGACGACGCGGCTCGCGTCGTAAAAAGCGGTCTTTTTCTGAACAACTGGCATTCTTTTTTACTTGTTAGGCAGCCTCCCTTTTTGTTTTCCGTAGCACCACCGGTGATTGCCTTCTCTTTCTTTTCCAAAGGCGGAAACAAAGGGATTCCTGTCTATCCTTGCTTATTAACTGTTAATTATTAACTATTAACTACTAATCTCATACTCTTAACTCGATGTTCCATCGGGTCAAGAGTATGAGATTAGTATGTGATT
>DJSG01000082.1:42405-45673 GCA_002440265.1 Bacteroidales bacterium UBA6340
ATTAGTATGAGATTAAGCCGTCAATGTCGCAGGGATAATGCCCGTATGGGCAACCTGTAGTTGTCGTAAAAGTGTCCGTTTAGTCGCAGAGCGAGAACAAATCCGCACGCGGATTGATGAGCATCACAGGTACAGCACTATGCAGTATGGCATAGCGTTCGGGCGGACCAAACAGCCAATCGTCCAGACCATACTCACGGCTGGCAGTCAGTAGCAATAGTTGATGGTCTGTGTCGGCACGCTGTGCGGCTTCCTGATTGAGGTGAAAACTGTCCTTTTGCCCGACGAGTTCTTCATAGTGTATCTGTTCCCCCGTACGTTCAGCCACCGTTTGGATATGCGTGATGATACGCTGTGTGTTTTGGCGGGCGTGGCTGCCGTAGTCGTTCGCCCGAAGCAGCACAATGGTTGCCCCTGTTTTGCGAGCCAGATACGTGCATATCTCCGCTTTATAGACCTCTTCTTCCAACATCGTTACGGGTACGAGAATACGACGCAACTCACTCACAACCTGCATCTTATCGGTCAGAAACAGGTATGGACGCCGTTCCTCACGAAGGGCATCCAACTCATTTTGCACCACTCGGCGCTTCGCCTCGCAATGCACCGCACATATATCCTCGTTACCGTCCCAAATCATATACTCTCTAACCCCTATTCTCTAATCCCTCTCTGACCCCTAACTCCCTGTTTATCCCTTCAATATATGTAAGGAGTTCACCTTCACCCACTCCCTTTTCCGCGGAGGTTACGAAGACAGGCGGCAACTCCACCCACGTCTCCAACATCTTCCGGCGGTAGGCATCCACGTTGAGTGCCAAACGGCTCCTCGTCAGTTTGTCCGCCTTGGTGAAGACAATAGCAAACGGCACCTCGTTCTCTCCTAACCACTCCATAAACTGCAGGTCAATGGCTTGCGGTTCGTGGCGGCAGTCTATGAGCACAAACATACTGACCAACGGCTGGCGCAGCAGGCAGTACCGCTCAATCATAGCGCGCAGTTTCTCTCGTTGTTTCAGCCCCGCCTGCGCATATCCGTAGCCCGGCAGATCCACCAGATGCCATGCTTGCGGCGTGCCCGCATTGATAACAAAGTGATTGATAAGCAACGTCTTACCCGGCTTCTGACTGGTCTTTGCCAAGCGTGGGTTATGGGTCAGCATATTGATAAGGCTCGACTTGCCCACATTGCTCCGCCCGATAAACGCATATTCGGGCAGCGTGCTTTGCGGACACGACACCACATCGGGACTCGAAACCACAAAAGAAGCGGAAGTTATCATAAGCGTCAGCGTGTTAAGGGTTGTGTATTCTCTTTCTTATACCAAAGGCAAAAGCCTGTCAGGCAAGCGGTTGTAACAACAGCAGCAATCAGATATGCCGCCCAACTGATGCCCATCTGGCAGAAGCGGAGGCCCTCCGGCGCAATGAAGATATAACTGACACTGACCATCGTCATAAACAACGCCGGCACCATAGCGATGACAAAGCCATACTTGTCTTTTCCTCGCGTGCGCGCGTTCTTGTATAGGAATATCGTTCCCGCCCACAACGTGAATACCGCCAAGGTCTGATTGGTCCACGCAAAGTATCTCCACACGATGTCAAAGTCCACGAATACCATGCCGAATACGCAGACAAACAATGGGATAGCAATCATCAACCGATGACGTATCGGACGCTGGTCAAGGTGCAGAAAGTCGGCTACTATCAGTCGTGCGCTGCGCAAAGCGGTGTCGCCCGATGTGATAGGCGCGGCAATCACACCGATAATGGCAAGGATACCGCCAACCGTGCCTAACCATGAGCGGGAAATCCTGTCCACCACCAGCGCGGCAATGTTCTCCCCGGTGTGCTGTGCGGCAAAGGCTTGCAGACCGTCAATGCCATACAGCCCTTGTTCGGGGTCGGCAAAGAACGTACCTGCCGCAGCAGCCCATATCAGGGCAAGGATACCCTCCGCCACCATTGCCCCGTAGAATATCCAACGTCCCTGACGCTCATTGGTAATGCACCGCGCCATGAGGGGCGACTGTGTGCCGTGAAAACCGCTGATTGCCCCGCAGGCAATGCTGACAAACATCATAGGGAACAGCGGCAGTCCGTTGGTCTGGCGGTTATGCAGTCCGTCGGTCAGTTCGGGCATCTCGCTGCTATGCCAACCGAGCATCACAAACATGATGCCCAACCCCATAAACAGCAACACCGCCCCGAAGATAGGATAGAAACGTCCTATCAGTTTGTCCACGGGAAGGACGGTCGCCAACACGTAATAGGCAAAGATAATCAGCACCCACACGATAGGGATGAGGTGCTCGTGAAATGTCATAGTACCCAAAGCCGCTAAGCCTTGCAGCAGAGTGGCAGGTCCACTCAGGAACGTGGTTGTCAGCAGGATGAGCAACACCAGCGACAGCACACGCATAAACATCTTCACACCTTTCCCCAGTTCGCTTCCTATAATATCGGGCAGCGATGCACCGCCTTTGCGCACGGACATCATACCGCTCAGGTAGTCATGCACGCCGCCCGCAAAGATAGTGCCGAACACTATCCACAGGAACGCCGCAGGACCATAGAAGATACCCATAATGGCACCGAAAATAGGTCCCAAACCTGCGATATTGAGAAACTGAACCAGAAAGATACGCCACGGCTTCATAGGAACGAAATCCACGCCGTCCGTCTTGGTGAGTGCGGGTGTCTTCGCCTGCGTATCAATGCCGAAAATGCGCTCCACCAACGTACCGTAGAGCAAGAAACCCAGCACCAATGCCACTAATGCCACGATAAATGTAACCATATTCCTATCTCATGTAATTAGATTTCAACCCGCAAAGTTACACAAAAAAAGCCACATACCCAAAAAGCAAAGTCAGGGTGACCGTATCAAACATTCTTAGACGTATTAGACGCCATCATATATTTTGCGCCTTTATGGCACACCACTCTCGGAGATTGAGCCGCCTACCCTCTTCCCCTCACTGGGTGTAACGACCCCCGTCTTCCTCACCCCTGTCTTTGCACCCTCGTTACACCTCCCCACTGTCCCCCATCTCCTCCTTCAGGATGTTCACACACACCTGTTAGTTAAAATATGTTGTAACATACCAATACACACATATTCCCGAGAGAACTCCGAGAGAACCCCGAGAAAACATCAGCAAATCACCTCCCGTTTTGTGCCTTAAATAGCACATTTGTTAAATAATTATAACACCGTAATTACCGCTTCGCAGGCATTATGGTGTAACGGTGTAACAGCACT
>DJSG01000082.1:45761-48681 GCA_002440265.1 Bacteroidales bacterium UBA6340
AGTGCTGTTACACCGTTACACCGTTACACCTTTTCCCGAACCTCGTACCGTTATCCTCTCCCGCGGTTTAGTATTATATGACTCTTATTTTTGTCATTGTATTGCATAATCCGTGCATAATTAGTAATTTTGTAGGCTTATTGCCATGCAGGGAACAGAGAATGACATAGTGATTACAGGGGCGCGGGTGCACAACCTGAAGAATGTGGACGTGCGCATTCCGCGTGACAAGTTGGTGGTTATCACCGGCTTGTCGGGCAGTGGCAAGTCGTCGTTGGCATTCGATACCATCTTTGCCGAAGGGCAACGGAGGTACATGGACACCTTCTCATCCTACGCGCGGGGGTACATCGGCACCATGCAACGCCCCGATGTGGACAAGATAACGGGTTTGTCGCCCGTCATCAGTATCGACCAGAAGACCACCAGCCGCAACCCGCGCAGTACGGTGGGTACCGTTACAGAGATTTACGACTATCTGCGACTGCTCTTTGCGCGGGCGGGTGAGGCATATTCCTACCTGTCGGGCGAGAAGATGGTGCGCTATACAGACGAGCAGATAGTGGAACTGCTGCTCCGCGACTATGCAGGGCAGAAGGTGCTTGTCCTTGCTCCGCTGGTACACAACCGCAAGGGGCACTACAAGGAACTGTTCGAGACTATCCGCCGCAAGGGGTACTTGCGTGTGCGGGTGGACGGCGAAGTGATGGACGTAACCCCCGGCATGAAGGTGGACCGCTATCGCAACCACTCTATCGAAGTGGTGGTGGACCGGTTGAAGATGCCTGCTCCCGACTTGCTTGGGGCAACACCCGAGGCAGATATCAAGCGGCTCAGGCAGACGGTGGACAAAGCCATGACGCAGGGTGACGGTGTGATGATGATTGTGCGTGCTACCGATGCACCCGATGTCGCTCCCCGTTATCTCTCGCGCAACCTTATGTGCCCGACTACAGGGCTCTCGTACAGCGAGCCTGCCCCCCATACGTTCTCGTTCAACTCGCCGCAGGGCTGGTGCCCGTGTTGCAAGGGTTTGGGGCGCGTGCGTGCCAACACTACCATCGAGGAGAACGAGGCAGCGATGAGCGACATCATTCATGATGATGCCAATTGGTACCAACGTATGCTCGAGTATGTCCGACAGCAGGACGATGATGAGAAGGACGATGCCGAGGTGTCGTGGGTGGAATGTCCCGTCTGCCATGGGCAAAGACTGAAGCAGGAGGCACTCAGTTACCGCATCGCGGGCAAGAATATCGCCGAGATGGCAGGCATGGATATTGCCGAACTGACGCCTTTTCTGGAGAATATCGCTCCGCAACTGTCTGACAAACAGCGCACTATAGCAGAACCTATACTCAAGGAAATCACCTCGCGTCTGCACTTTATGTTGGACGTGGGACTGCCGTACTTGTCGCTTTCACGGTCTTCGGACAGTCTGTCGGGCGGGGAAAGCCAGCGTATCCGTCTGGCAACGCAGGTGGGCAGCCGGTTGGTGAATGTGCTATATATCCTCGATGAGCCGAGTATTGGTCTGCACCAGCGTGATAACCAGCGGCTTATCGACTCGCTCAAGCAACTGCGCGATATGGGTAACTCCGTGATTGTCGTCGAGCATGACGAGGAGATGATGCGGCAAGCGGACTATATAGTGGACATTGGTCCCAAGGCAGGGCGTCTTGGCGGGTACGTCTGCTTCGAGGGAACCCCTGCCGAACTGCTGAAAGCCGACACTCTGACTGCCCGTTACCTGCGCGGTGAGGCAGACCGTGACGACCACCCGACACGCACAGACCTCCCCGACAAAGGGCAGTTGGTGCTGCACGGTTGCCGCGGTAACAACTTGAAAAATGTGGACGTGGCTTTCCCCTTAGGGCGTATGATTGGCGTTACAGGCGTGAGCGGAAGCGGCAAATCCACGCTCATCAACCAGACCTTGTATCCTATCCTGAGCCAGCACTTCTACCGCAGTTTGCAGGCTCCGTTGGCATACGACTCCATAGAGGGTATTGATTTGATAGACAAGGTGATAGCCGTTGACCAGTCGCCTATCGGACGCACACCGCGCAGCAATCCCGCCACCTATACGGGGGTCTTCACGGATATCCGTAACCTCTTCGCCCAACTGCCCGAATCGCAGATACGCGGGTGGAAGGCAGGTCGTTTCTCGTTCAACAACGCGGGCGGCAGGTGTGAGGCATGCGCAGGCAACGGCTACAAGACCATTCAGATGCACTTCCTGCCCGATGTGTATGTGCCCTGCGAGGTGTGCGGCGGACAACGCTACAACCGCGAGACACTCGAGGCGCGTTTCCGTGGCAAGTCCATAGCCGAGGTGCTGGATATGACCATCAACCAAGCGGTGGAGTTCTTTGCCAACCAGCCTTATATACTGAAGAAAATCAAGACGTTGCAGGACGTCGGATTGGGGTATATCAAATTGGGTCAGTCTTCTACTACGCTGTCGGGCGGCGAGAGTCAGCGCGTGAAACTGGCAACCGAACTGGCACGTCCGGGTACGGGGGACACCTTATATATATTGGACGAGCCCACTACCGGCTTGCACTTCGAGGATATCCGTGTACTGCTGGGTGTGTTGCACCGCCTTGTGGACAAGGGCAATACGGTGATTATCATCGAACATAACCCCGATGTGATTCGTGCCTGCGACTATATCATCGACATGGGCCCCGAAGGCGGACGCGATGGCGGGCAGGTCGTCGCCACCGGCACCGTGGAAGAGATACGCAAGAATCCGAAAAGCATTACGGGGAAGTATATTTAGTTTTCTCCAAAGTCGTCTCCCTATAGTTATACCTAACCCCTCCTCCCAAGGAGGGGCTTGTTATTTACGTTATGAAGCACTTCTCCCACCCTCTACGTTCTATTGACATTCTTTCGGTAATATCATACTAATCAC
>DJSG01000082.1:48712-52203 GCA_002440265.1 Bacteroidales bacterium UBA6340
ACATACTAATCTCATACTAATAGCATACTATTACTTCGAGATAGATACGAGGAAGAGGCGAGCCGCGTTGTCCCTGTGTTGTCCTTGCGTTGTCCTCCGGTTGATGCTCATACAGAAGGAGGGTGGTCGCCCTCTATTCCTTCTCTCGGACATTGAGTCATAACATTTGCACGGTTTTTGTGGGGAGTGGTGTAGAATCAGTGCAAAATTAGTGTAGAATCAGTACAAGTATTAGCGTTGAATTAGTGTAGAATGAAGACAAAAGATTTGATAGCCAAGCGTGAACGCCGTGAGAAAGCACGGGCACGCAGAGAGAAGAATACAATGCAGAATGCGCAATGCGCAATGCGTAATGACGCGAAAGACGATAAGAAAGACGAGTATACGTTGCCTACGGGTTTTTCGGACGAGGTGCTGGCAGAAGTGAATGCCCTTCCCCGTCAGCCGATTACGCCCGAAGAGGTGCTGCGCAGGCGTGATATGCGCGAGACATTGACGTTTACCATAGACCCCGACGACGCGAAAGATTTCGACGATGCGTTGTCGCTGGAGGTGCTGGACAACGGCAACTACCGCGTGGGCGTGCATATAGCCGATGTGACGCATTACGTGAAAGAGGGGACGGCATTGGACGATGAGGCATACAGCCGCGGGACAAGTGTGTATCTGGTAGGCAAAGTGATACCGATGCTGCCCGAAAGACTGAGCAACGAACTGTGCAGTCTGCGCCCGAATGAGGACAAGTTGTGCATGAGTGTGGTGATGGAGATAGACAAAGAGGCGCAAGTGGTGAAGCAGAAGATTTGCCGCACGGTGATACGAAGCGACTACCGGTTGACGTACCAGCAGGCACAGGAGATGATAGACGGGACGTTGGTTGTATCCTCTTCATTGACAGAGGCTTTGCAGACATTGAACGGACTGGCGAAGATACTGCGTGCTGAGCGTTTCAGGCATGGGGCGATTAACTTCGAGAGTCCTGAGGTGTACTTCCATTTGGACGATGAAGGACACCCGACAGGTGTGTATTTCCGCAGGGCAATGGATACGAACAGGCTGATAGAGGAGTTTATGCTGCTCGCCAACCGTATAGTGGCCACCGAGATGGGGCGTGCGAAGAAGAAAGACGAGACACGGGTGAAACCGAAGCCGTTTGTATTCCGTGTGCACGATGTGCCCGATACGGAGAAGTTGGGCAGGCTGAGTCGTTTCATACAGCATTTTGGGGTGCACCTGCGATTGAACGCGAAAAGGAGTGCGACCAACAAGTCCATCAACCACCTGTTTGACACGTGCAAAGGGCGTGATTGTCAGACTCTGATTGAGACACTGACTATCCGCGCGATGGCGAAAGCCGTGTACTCGACGGACAACATAGGGCATTACGGGTTGGCGTTTCCGTACTATACGCATTTCACTTCGCCGATTCGGCGGTACCCCGATATGATGGTGCACAGGCTTGTGGCGCACTACCTGATGCACAGCAAGGACGAGTGCAGGGTGGAGAAAGAGGTGCTGGAGGAGGCTTGTATGCATTGCTCCGCGACCGAGCAAGCGGCACAGATGGCAGAGCGCGACAGCATCAAGGAGAAACAGGCGGAGTGGATGGCAGCCCACGTGGGCGAGGAGTTTGACGGCATAGTGTCGGGTGTGATGGAATTCGGGCTGTTTGTGCAACTGACCGACACACTGTCAGAGGGACTGGTGCCGATACGTACCATCGAGCCGGGGGATTATATGCAGTTCGACGAGGAGAACTACTGCCTTGTGGCGGCACGTAGCGGCAACAAATATACCTTGTCGGACAGGGTGCGGGTGCGGGTGACAAAGGTGGATGTGGAGAAACACCAGATAAACTTCGTGCTGGTGACACCACCGGAGCCATGAAAAGGAATATGTAATTTCCCATGTAATTAGCCATTAATTCGGAGTGTGTTTACCATTTATGTAGTGAGGTATGCGGTTGGTATTGTGTGCGAAATCCAAAAATATGGCAATATTCTTGGAGTATAATCCGAAAATATGGCAATAAATTTGGAATAGAGACAGAAAAGCAGTACCTTTGCAGCGTCAAACAGATGAGAGATATATGATTCAAAGAACATTGCAGTCTGTCATTGCCAATTATATAGGCAAAGGGAAAGTGATACTGTTGGTCGGGGCACGGCAAGTGGGTAAATCCACGCTGTTTCATCAAATAGTGGACTCCGCCACAGAGCGTATTCTGTGGCTCAACTGCGACATAGCGGAGACGCGTAATGTGCTGGCTAACCCGTCATTGGAGGAACTAAGGTTGCTGGTTGCAGACTATCGTGTAGTGGTGATAGATGAGGCGCAACGAGTGGAGAACATAGGTTTGACGCTCAAGTTGATAGCCGACAATTTTCCCGCTGTACAACTGATGGTTACGGGTTCTTCAGCATTGGGTTTGCACGACCATATCAACGAGCCCTTGACGGGCAGAAAGATTGAGTACCGGCTATTCCCTATCTCCACAGAAGAGATTTATCGTGCGGAAGGCTTGATTGCCACACGCGGACGATTGTCCTCGCGCTTGATATACGGCAGTTATCCTGACGTGCTGTTCGGGGGCTTGCCTCCGGAGAAAGCGTTAAGGGAATTGGCAGACAGTTACCTGTACAAGGATGTGTTGGAGATAGAGGGGGTGCGGAAGTCCGCCGTCTTGCAAAAACTGCTGACGGCGTTGGCGTTGCAGGTAGGTAGCGAGGCGTCGTACAATGAACTAAGCAAGACCGTTGGCATTGATAGTAAGACGGTGGAGAAATATATTGACATATTGGAGAAATGTTTTATTGTTTTTCGTCTTGACAGTTACAGCAGGAATATACGTACCGAACTGACCAAAGGTAAGAAGATATACTTCTGTGATTTGGGTATCCGCAATGCCATTCTGAACAACTTTGCGCCATTAGAGACCCGCTCTGACGTAGGGGCATTGTGGGAGAATTTTTTCATCATGGAGCGAATGAAGTACAATCATTACGCCGACCGTGCTGTGAAATCGTACTTCTGGCGCACAACAGACAAACAGGAAATAGATTATGTGGAGGAGAGCAACGGCGAACTGCACCTGTTTGAGATGAAGTGGAACGCCAAGAGACAGAACACGAAATTCCCGAATCTGTTTGTAAACACATACCAGCCTGCTCACACGGATGTGGTAACGCCTGAGAACTATCTGACGATGTTGATACACGTTTAGTGTGTTGGTGTCTGCGTGGTATTCACATGTCAGTATGACTATGTTTGAGGATCCGGAGCGAGGTGGCCCTTGATGAAGATACAGTCTAAACGTAAGAGATAGCGAAAAACAAACAAATCGCGGAACATATCTACCCTCAATAGTATCGATAACGATGTGAGAAAGGACTCTTTCTCAGACAGATACAAAGGTTCTGCATTTTCTTTGCATTATTGGTAATACTTTACCAACAAAAAGCGGGAAAGTGTAGTATCTTTGCATCGTGATT
>DJSG01000082.1:52240-62744 GCA_002440265.1 Bacteroidales bacterium UBA6340
CTGCAGACGTAAGCAGCCCGTGTTCTTTGACATACTAATACTGCCCGTGAGGGTAGTGAACAAGCATCAACAGGAAGGCCTGTTGATTCGAGTAGAATAAGGGGGTATTCCAAACCTCTACTTGCAGGGGACTTCAATGCAAAGAGGCTGCCTTGTGCTTGTCAGACAGCCTCTTTGTGCAGAAGATAGAAATTAGAGGCTACTTGACCTCTACGCCTGCAGGAGTGTATATCTTATTGTCGCGGAGGATATACAACTGTCCGTTGCGTATAATTTTTTGAGCGGATGTCCCTGCGCAGGGAGATATAACCGGTTCGAGGTCGGTAGGTGTATCCATTGTGCATTGGATGAACTTGAAAGAGCCGAACACCATGTCTGTCTGGTAGGTCTCAAGGCTGCTGCATGGCACGTACAGGTATCCGTTGTAGTTGTAGAAACTGCTCTGCTCTGCATACGGCGGATTGGTAGCGTTGCAATAGGTATGAATCAGGTTGCGGCAGCCAAAGAATGCATTGTCACTGATGTTTCGTACTTCACTGCCCAATACCAACTTGCCCAAAGCCGTACACCCGCTGAATGCTCCGCTGCCAATCGTTTCCACATTGTGCTCCGCACTCACGAAGGTGATGGCGGTGTTGCCGGCAAAGGCATTGTCTGCAATGGCGACAACGGGGTAGAGTACATCACAACCTATCATATCCGGTATCACAACATGGGTGATGGTATCGTTGCGCAGCCCCGTGATTGTGGCAGTCTCGGCAACATCATCAATGGTGTAGGAGAAATCGTTGTGCTTGAATGCCAGTGTCATATTGACAATGCTATCGCAGCCATAGATGTTCGCCAGTGTTTGCGTGTAGGTACCGCTCTCGGTGTAAACGACTCCGTTCCAATCATAATAGTCAGCATCGCATACCATCATCTGTACATCATACTGCTTGGGTACGCAGATGACGCGTATGTCGGTGAAGTCGCTCCATGGCGATGTGGTCTTATATGCCTCTACCGCCGTTTCGGGAACATAGAGAGGTGTGGAGGTGGGGACATTGTAGAATACGTCTTCGCCACAGGTCGGAGGAACGTCAGCATAAGAAGTGATGGAGGTGAGGTTTCTGCACGAAGAGAACGCTCTCTCACCTATGTAGGTAAGGCTGCTTGGCAGAGTGACAGCGGATAATCTGCTGCAACTGCTGAATGCATACGTGGTGATACTGACAGTTCCTTCTCTGACAGATAGTTCCATGTTGTAGTTGTTATATCCTTTGTATTTGTACAACACTTTTCCGACATACACTAATCCGTCAGGTTGGCTTTTGTACCAAGTACTACTTGTGCTAAATGCATCTATTTCAATACGTTGCAAACTGTTTCCTCCTGTGACGGATTCGAGGTTCCTGCAATTGTAGAACGCTCTTCTCCCTATGGAAACGAGGTTGTCAGGGAAGTCTATGGCGGTCAGTTTGCTGCAATTGTAGAACGCATAGGAGCCAATGGATGTGATGCCTTGCGGGAGACTGATGGAAACTATTGTACTGCGCCAATTGTACCAAGGTTGGGAATTGCCATTGTAGTTGTACATATCCCCGTCGCCCGTAATGGTGAGTGCCCTGTCTATGGGGTCATACGCCCAATACAGGTTGTCTCCGCAATGACCGGACACTGCATAGTCAAAAATAGCCGTAAGGGTTGTGTCTTGGGTAAGCGTCAGCGTGCGCGGGTTGTCGGTATTGCCGTCGCTCCAACGAGAGAAACTATATTGGTTTTTCGTGGGAATCGCCACAATGGTGACATTGCTGCTTTCGCAGGACGATTGTGCGGTGGTACAATAGCCTTTGTTGTAGTCATTGGTCAAGAGGGTAATGTCAAAAGCACTGCGCTCGCGTATATTACTGAACTTCTGATAACATTCTGCCGAAGCATACGTATCTACAGCGCCGCAAGGCACATAAAGGGTGGCTTGGGTGTATATACTGCTGTTTTGTTTCTCCATTGCGGGAGGTGTAGTACTCTCTAATCGCAAAGTGGTCAGTTTGGAATAGAATGCATAGGTTCCAATGGTAGTAACGCTGTTTGGAATGGTGACGGACAGGATATGATTATAACTTAGCGCAGACGGGGAAATGCTAACGGTTCCTGCTTTGACGACAAGCGCAGTGTCGCGAGGTACCGTGCCTTTGTAGTCGTACAGAACACTGTTGATATATACTATTCCTTTAGGTTGCTCACTATACCAAGCCGTGTTCCTAAAGGCACCACTGCCAATATCAATGACACTTGCGGGAATCATGATGGCACTGAGAAGTGTACATCCGTTGAAAGCAGAGGTGCCGATGCTTTCAACTTGTTTGCCGATAATAACAGATGACAGATTGGTACATTCCCGGAATGCATAAATGCCAATACTCTTTACCTTGTTGGGAATGATGACGGAAGTGATGTTCTTGCATTGATAGAACGCATAGTCGCCGATAGATGTGATGTTTTGCCCGATACTAATCATAGTGATAGAGTCTCGGAGCAGAATCCATGGAATAGTTGAGGAGTTGTAATCATACATATCACCACTACCCGTAATCAACAGCAATCCATCAATGAATGTCCAATGCGCATTGTCACCGCAGACACCCGTGTAGGCAAAGTGTGCAACGAAAGTGGTGTCCTGTGTGAGTTTGATACGGCGGGTTGGGGTCTCGCTGCCGTCGCTCCACGATGAGAATACATAGTTGGTGTTGGCAACAGCCGTGATGACAAGGCTATCCGACTGACAATCAGATTTCTCGTAAAGGACATATCCTCTGACGGGGTCGCTGCTATATGCAGACACCTTGTAATTCTGGATTTCCTGCAGATTGAATTGTCCCCAATCGGTGGCGAGGTATGTGTCTCGGGAGCCGCAAGGAACCAACACACACATATCGCTACGTACATTCCGGAAAGCATAGGTATCAATGGCAGGCGGTGTCGCGTTTCCGATTGTGAATAGAGAAAGTGAGGTGCAACCGTAGAAAGTATATGAGTTAATTGTATTGAGGTCGCTGCCAATGGAAACTGATGATAGTGCAGAACAAGATGAAAAGGCACTGCTGCCTAATTGGTTGACGTTCTGCATTTTGGCGGAAGTCAGAGATTTACACCCATTAAACGCAGAATTGCCAATGATTGTAATGTGGTTCAGATTTATATCTTGGAGTGCACTGCAGTTGTAGAATGTTCTTTCGTTAATTGTTGTGATTTTCTCAGGGATACGGATTTGTTGCAGTTTGCTCATTCCATAGCATAGATAGGCGGGAATACTATCCACCGACTCACCTATGATGAATGTGGTTATGCTATCTCGTCCACCCATAAACGGACCATACTGATCCATACTACCACTGTAATTTTGATAGAATGTTTTTGCACAATTCCGTGCGTTCCAATAGACGGTGGATACCTTACAACCGCTAAAGGCATATATACCAATTGTCTTTACACTGTCAGGAATCGTTATATTCTTGACATTTTTGCATTGTACAAAGGCATACGACCCAATGGAGGTAAGGTCTTGGGGAAGATTGATAACAGAGATACTGTCCCTGAATAACTGCCACGGAGCACTATTTGTCATGAAAGCACCTGTAGAGGAATAAAAGGAAGAATATGAGTTCATTTCTCCAAATCCTGTGATTGACAATACACCGGCATTGTACGTCCATTGCAGGTTTTCTCCGCAAGTGCCGGAATAAATGGGCGTAAACAAGGCTGTGAAGGTGGTGTCTTGGTTTAGCACGATGGTGCGAGGATTATCTGTAACCCCATCGCTCCAACGAGAAAATACGTAACCTCCGTTTGGCGTGGCTGTGATTTCAATGTTGTTATTGCCGCACAATGATTTGCTAACCTGTGCAGACCCCTTTAAAATATCTTCGGTCAATGTGTAAATGGTGTGGCTCGGTAGTGCTTGGATGTTGCATTCGTTCCAGTACTCAGCGTTGGCATACGCCTCTTGTGCTCCACAGGGAATGAAGATAGGTACCCCTGCTGTGGTGTTACTGAAAGTGGACGAGGTGATAGTTGGCGGAGTTTCTGCTAACATATTGATATGGCAAAGCACTTTGCAAGAACTAAAAACACGATTCCCTATTTGTGAAACACCCCGACCGATGGTGACGGTGAGGAGAGAGACTCCTGAACAGAATGCATTATCGTTGATAGTAGTTACACTATCCGGAATAGTAATGCGTTTCAATGCATCGCAATAGGCAAAAGCATATTTGCCTAAAGTGGTAACGCGTTTGCCAATGACAACAGAAGAAAGTTGGTAGCAACTGGCAAAGGCATAGTCTCCGATAAGAGTTACACTATCTGTGATAGAGATGTGTTTGATATTTTTGCAAAGACGAAATGCATTTGCACCGATAGAGGTCAGTCCTTGCGGCAGGTCAATTGTGGTGATGCTGTCGCGGACAGAGTACCATGGTGCTGCTGTGGCTCCCAAAGGGGTGTTGTCCTGCATCTCGCCGGAGCCGGTGATGGTGAGGGTGCCATCGGCGTAGTGCCAATAGAGGTTTTCACCGCATTGACCGCTGAGTTCTTCCTCGGACAGCGGGACCGCGTTTTGGGAAAGTGCAGTTTGAGCACAGAGTGTTGCTGCTGCCAAAATAGCAAACAGGAGATAGTAAACTTTTCTCATAGTACTATTAATTTTGTGTTGATTTATATTTTTAGTTATTTGATTTACATTATATCTCACCCAATACAGTCATCATCTTACCACCCTGCCGGTTCATAAAAAATGACCGTTTATTTGAACCCACCTTGTGTTTCCAACCGCTCAACACACGACATCGGCACAAAGGTACTGCTTTTTATTGATATACACAAACTTTTGGGTGTTATTTTTCTGTAAATGTTCAACATCTGCATTTGCGTGGTATAGGTTCAAATAAACGGTCGTTTTTTGTGGTACCTTGATATTATCACACGGGTTGTTCTGCCATATTGGCAGGTTATTACCTTTGGCAAAGTATTTGTACAATAGATAGTGCGTAATGCTAAATGCATAATGCGCAATGTATAATGATTAAAACAAAAAGCAATATGACAAACAAAGGTAATATCGGGGTTACGTCAGATAACATCTTCCCCGTCATCAAAAAGTTTCTGTATTCAGACCACGAGATATTTCTCCGTGAGTTGATTAGTAACGCCGTGGACGCTACGCAGAAGTTGAAGACTCTCGCCAGTGTGGGTGAAGTCAAGGGCGACCTTGGCGATACACGTGTGCGCGTGCTGATAGACAAAGACAAGCACACCCTCACCGTGCGCGACCATGGTATCGGTATGACCGCCGAAGAGGTGGACAAGTACATCAACCAAATCGCGTTCTCGGGTGCTGAGGAGTTCGTGAACAAGTACAAGGACAAGGCAGAAGCCATCATCGGACACTTCGGATTGGGCTTTTACAGTGCATTCATGGTAGCCGACAAGGTGGAGATATTCTCACAATCGTACAAGGAGGATGCCAAAGCAGTTCACTGGAGTTGCGACGGCACGCCCGAATACACGATGGAGGAGACCATCAAAGCAGACCGCGGTACAGATATAGTGCTGCATATCAATGACGAGTTCAAGCAGTATCTGGAGGACGCTACCATTGAGGGCTTGCTGAAGAAGTACTGCAAGTTCCTGCCTGTTGAGATTGCTTTCGGCAAGAAGAAAGAGTGGAAAGACGGCAAGCAAGTGGAGACCGACGAGGATAATATCATCAACGATGTGAACCCCGCATGGACACGCAAGCCGAGCGAACTCACGGACGAGGACTACGACAAGTTCTACCACGAGTTGTACCCCGACCAAATGGACGAGCCGCTGTTCCATATCCACTTGAACGTGGACTATCCGTTCCACTTGACGGGTATATTGTACTTCCCGAAGATTAAGAACAACCTCGACATCCACCGCAATAAGATACAACTCTATTGCAACCAAGTGTTCGTGACCGATGAAGTGGAGAACATTGTGCCTCAGTATCTGACGTTGCTGCATGGTGTGATAGACAGTCCGGATATTCCGTTGAACGTCAGCCGCAGTTACCTACAGAGCGACAACAACGTGAAGAAGATAAGCGGATATATCACCAAGAAGGTGGCTGACAAATTGACAGAGATATTCAAGAACAACCGTGAGGACTTCGAGAAGAAGTGGGACGACATCAAGTTGTTTATCCAATACGGTATGCTCTCAGATGAGAAGTTCTACGACCGTGCAGTGGGCTTCGCGTTGATGAAGAACATCGAGGGCAAGTACTTCACCCTTGACGAGTACAAGGCAAAGGTCAAAGACAATCAGACGGACAAGAACGGAGACCTCATTCTGCTGTATGCACAAGACGCCGATGCTTCGTACGCCTATATCGAGCGCGCCAAGGAGAAAGGCTATGATGTGCTGCTGATGGACGGTGAGTTGGATGTACACGCCATGAGCCAAGCCGAACAGAAGAGTTACGGCAACGGCACAGACGACGATAAGAAAGACGTCATCCGCTTCGTGCGCGTGGACTCCGATGTGATTGAGAACCTCATCAGCAAGGCAGACAAAGCCGCTGTCAACCTGTCCGCAGCCGATGAAGATGCGCTGCGCTACACTTTCGAAACTCAGTTGCCAAAAACCGATAAAACCAACTATGTAGTCAGTCTTGAGGCTGTCTCGGCTGACGCCCTACCTGTTTTCCTGACTCAGAACGAGTTCATGCGCCGTATGAAAGAGATGTCCGCCCATCAGCAAGGCATGTCGTTCTATGGGCAGATGCCTGACCAGTACAACTTGGTCATCAACACTGCCAACCCGAAAGTTACAACTCTGTTGCAGGACATCAACACCGCTTGCAGTGAGAAGACTACTCCGTTGCTTGAGCAGATAGCCGCCAAGCAGAAAGAGGAGGACGACCTCCGTACTGCACAGAAAGACAAGAAGGAGGCTGACCTCACACAAGAGGAGAAGGACGCCGTTACCAATGTTACGAAAGAATTGGCTGCTCTGCGTCAGCAACTCAAAGAGCAGTACGGCGAGTATGCCAAGGCTTCGGACAAGGTACACCAATTGATTGACATTGCTATGTTGGCAAGCGGTCAGTTGAAAGGCGAAGCACTCGCCAAGTTCGTGAACCGTAGTGTGGAGATGCTGTGATTAGGGATTAGAGATTAGAGAATAGAGAGTAGGGATTAGGAATTGCATGATTCGTTGAAGACAAAAAGAGAGGCTGCCTTATGCGGGTGACCTCTCTTTGTTTTATATCCTTTCTGATACCTGATTTGTTTTACATTCCGATGTGTATCACAAGTCTATATGGTGTGCCATAATAGGTTCTTTGAGGAACAGCGAAGCCGAATCTACGAATTTCTCTGCGGACTCGGTTGTCAGATAGGTCACTCTTCCTGCCATATTCCCATCAGGACAGGAAATACTATGCGGTGCAGGCGTCTCCCATGGTAGCAGTACGGGGCGGCGGATTCGTTGCGCGATGTCGGCATGACGGTGCAGATAGTCCTGCAAACTACGCGCTACAATCTCTCCCTGAGCCATCACATCAATGCCCATGCCCGATACAAATGCCTTTATCTTGGGCAGCAACAGCGGGTAGTGCGTACAGCCCAATATGATAGTATCAATCTTCGGGTCTTGTGCCAGCAACTGCGTGATGTATTTTTCCACAAAATAATCTGCCCCTATATTCGTATGTTCCCCTGCCTCAATCAGCGGCACCCACATGGGGCATGCCTGTTGCGTGACAATGATGTCGGGGTTCTGATGGTGCAACTCTATGACATAACTCTCCGATGACACTGTCCCCGGTGTTGCCAAGATGCCGATATGCCCTGTTTTGGTGCGTAGTGGTGCTATCTCAGCCGTTGGTCGTATTACGCCCAATACGCGCAATCGTTCGGGGTCAATGTCGCGTTGCTGTATGGAGCGCAAGGCCTTTGCACTGGCGGTATTACACGCCAAGATAATCAGGCTGCAGCCCAGTGATTCCAAATAGCGGACCGCTTGCAGTGTATATTCATATATCACTTCAAACGAGCGTGTGCCATAGGGGGCACGTGCATTGTCGCCCAAGTATAAATAATCATATTCAGGTAGCACCCTGCGTATCTCCCGCAG
Organism: Bacteroidales bacterium UBA6340; assembly: GCA_002440265.1. Classification (GTDB taxonomy): domain Bacteria; phylum Bacteroidota; class Bacteroidia; order Bacteroidales; family Paludibacteraceae; genus Colicola. Next base: position 60,383 of record DJSG01000082.1, read on the forward strand.
TATGGTCAAGCCACCATAACCACTATCAAAAACACCTATCATACACTCTTTTTGCTCTCTTTTGAGACTACAAAAGTACAAGAATATCTTCGGATATACAAGTTTTGGTCATAAAAGCAAGTGGCCTGTGATTTGCATATTTATGAAAAAAGGTGTATCTTTGCGGACAATACTGCAGATTATGACGCTGACGCAGCCGCTACATACCGACCTCATCACCCTTATCCTGTTTGGGGTGCATGTGGTCATACAGGCAGCCGCAGCCTGCATTATGTTTGCCAAGCACCGCCAACAGAATGACCGCTCGCGGTTGTTCATAGCCCTTTTCTTTGCTGCATCAGCAGTGGCATCCGTAGGCGAGATAATCATTGCTTTATGGGCTCCGCAATACTCCGGCGGGTTCTTATTGTTGGACCCTATGATTATCCTCTGCGGGTTTGCTGTTTTCTTTTTGCTTCTGCTCTACCCTGTGGAAGTGTTGCGACCGAAGTGGCTGAATACGAGACGGATTGTTGTTATGCTCTTGCCGTGGTTGATACTATCCGCAGCCCTACTGATAGGGGAACACTTTGCCGTGCGTCCGCTACATTCCCTCAACGATGTCGCCACTTATATCCATGAGCCCAATGTATGGTTGCGTATTCTGCTCACGTTCATCTATATACCTTATGGCGTGTGGTTACTGGTGATGCAGCACAACTGGCGCAACAGCAGTGCCCCGCTCCCGTGGATACATGCCGTTGTAGTCATCACCATGTGTATGACCATCACTTATTTCGGCAGCCGCGGGTTACGATTGTTTTGGGCCAATGTGGCACACGAGACACTCTATACCGCTGTCACCGTATTGATTTTGTATATAGAACTGGCTATACGTCTGCGTGTCCCCGATGACAAAGCAGACACTATCTATACACCGCCCATAGTGGAACCGGACGCGCCTATACCGGCGACACCCGATGTACCGACCCCGCAGGAGGTATCCGATGTCATCAAAGAAGTGGCCAATCGACTCACCGAAGCCATGCAGAATCCCGATGTCTGGCAGAACCCTGACCTGACACAAACAGACTTGATACGTCTGATAGGTACCAACAGGCGGTATTGCCAATTAGCCATCAAATATCTGGGTTACGACAGTTACCCCGACATGATTAACCGCCGCCGAGTGCGCTACATTCAGGAGCAACTGCATACTGCTCCCCATCAAAATCTGCAGAACCTGTTCTATGATGCGGGGTACCGTTCGCGCACGAGTGCATGGCGCAACTTCTCCGCCATCACAGGCTGTTCGCCTACGGACTTCACGCAAGGGCAATCGGGCACGGACGAAAGCCAATAAAGCGTCTTATTCCCTTTTTGAAACACCGATTTTGCGATATTGAAACAACGATATCCCTATTTTGCCGTACCTTTGCAGTGTCTTTTCGAAGCGCAGGTTACCCGCCCACTTTGGAAGCAAAACGGTTGGAAATGTATAAAGTCAAACTTATAGAATAATTATGAAGAAAAGTTTTTTCTTGATTGCCGTTATGGCAATGCTGTCTATGGCAAGCGCCGTAGCACAACCCCGTGCAGTGGGTGGTAACTTAGGTTATGGTCTGTCTGCCTCGTATCAACACAACTTGGGTGCTGCCAACATGATTGATTTGGCAGTTGAGTTTCCCGGATTCGGTGGTATAGGTGCTACCTGCACTTATGATTGGATTAACCCGTTCCACACCCAAATTCCTTGGAACAACAAAGGAGAGTGGAACTGGAGTCTCGGTGTAGGTGCCGGTGCCGGTTTCTGGTGGGGCGTTATGGGTGCTTATGTAGGTGCGGTAGGTCACTGCGGTGTGGCTTATGATTTCTGGTTCCCGCTGGAATTGTCGGTTGACTATCGTCCTAATATCGGTGCATGGTTCGGAGACGGTTGGGCAGACTTCTACGGCTATGGCCTCTATACCGGTATCTCCATCGGCGTACGCTACAAGTTCTAATCGCAGCAACACATACGCCCCTATATGGTGGGGCATAGAAATACAGAGAAACGCTATAGTCAGGGGACTGCCAAGATTGTGAGGTGGCAGTTCCCTCTTTTTTTGCATATTACGTGAGTCCGACATAACGAGAACTCATAAAACAAGAGCACCAAAAACTTTTTTGCGGTGCAACATGCGCCTCACTCTCAGACAAGTATGGTCACGAATCAATCAAATAACCAAGAGGGAGCCGTTGGGGAACGGACGGCTATGCCGTATTATCACTCATTCATCATAAAATTATATCCAAAAATCATATCGAACTAACGTTGTATGTTGCCAAAAGAGATGTTATCCCCCCGCTATCCTCTCGTTAATCTCATACTAATCACATACTA
>DJSG01000082.1:62775-63526 GCA_002440265.1 Bacteroidales bacterium UBA6340
TCTCATACACTTAACCCGATGACCTCCAAGACCCCCTCTACCTCCCCCTTCAAGTGCACCCCACTGCGTCCACGGACTTGTGGGGACCCCGCGGCAGGGGGAGGACTCAAAAAAGGACACAAATTTGCAATAAGGCGTACGTCCTTCACCTTACAGGAGGCTCCCCCACCTCAGAGAAAAAATGGGAGACCTTCCCACCCCCTCCAAAGGAGATAGACCTCCCCAACCCCTCCAAAGGAGATAGACCTCCCCAACCCCTCCAGAGGAGGGGCTCAATAAAATGTACGATTTAATATGCCTGATGCAATGCGAGATACGCTATGTACGAAGACACGAGCCGATAAGGAGTTCTACTCAGCCCACAGGGCTACGTCTTCGCCACGACATTCAGTGCTTTGCACCTGCCTTACGCTTCACGTCCCCACAAAGAGTCGTCCCCCACAGAGAGTCCTGTAAAGAGGCATCTCCACAAAGCATTGTCTCCACAAAGCGACATCTCTTAAGAATCGTTCACTCAAAAAGTCATCCACAAAGTGCCGATGCCAAAGATTAGCACAACAATAGCAGGGGTATAATATACAGTAGCATTGGCGCGATATAGTATAAAAAAGACAAAATATACAGACTAAATTTGTCCGGTTGGCTGATTTGATATATTTTTGCAGCGTTTTTAGACAAAAAGATAGCATACGCTTATCCATGAAGAGACGGTTGTACACACGGTTTGTAGCGGTATTGCTGCTGGCAGTAT
>DJSG01000015.1:0-362 GCA_002440265.1 Bacteroidales bacterium UBA6340
AATGCACATGCATATCCACCAAGGCGGGAATACGTATTTGCTTCGTCCTGTTCTGTTCCATTTGCACCTGTTTATAGAGTGAGGTTCTCTTGAATCCGAAAGTGTGTCTGTCCGCCGTCCGTGTGCCTTTACCCGTATCGCACCCCGAAACGCTCAAACAACCTCCTCCGAATTCGAGTGCAAAGGTACTCTTTTTCCCGCACTCCTACAACCCCTCATTGAGCCAAAAATGTTATGTATTTTCCAGCCCTCTCTTTATTTTATATAAGGACATCATCCCACACCCACCCACTCATTCCGCATTGCGCACCGGGAATTATGCATTCACCATCAACTACACATTAACCATTAACTATTAATTA
>DJSG01000015.1:424-39464 GCA_002440265.1 Bacteroidales bacterium UBA6340
GTATGTGATTAGTATGTGATTGGCACGATTATTGTAGAAGGATATGCAAGTCGTACATCGTAAATAATTAAATTGTAAATAAATTTTATGGCACACATTGAATTTTCACACCCTGTGGACAGCGTGCGGGGCAAACTGAGTAAAAGCGAGCAAGTCATTTACCGTCAAAAGGGCATCTACACTGCCGAGGGTGGACAAATAGGCACATGCGCAGCCGAAGCGTATGTCATCTCCAACCCCCGCGACTGGAAGAAGCGCCCTGCCACGGGTGCCGAACTGGCTAAAATCCAGCGTTTCCAACAGGCGTGCCGGATGACCAAGGAGCAACTCGCAGACCACAACCCTGCCCGTCCCCAATGGGTCAGCCGCTGGGAAAACCAACTCAAGCACCCCGAAGCAGACGCTCCCCTCGACCCGCGCACGGGCAAACGCAAAATCTACGGCCGCCTTGACAACTATGTACGCGCACAAATCCTTAAAGAACTGAAAGCCAAGGCATAACCGCTATGTTCAATCCCGACAAACCCAAATACGAGACACGCCGTGTGCCGGAAAAGGAAATGATTTTCGGCACACGTGCTGTCATTGAGGCTATCGAAGCCGGCAAGACGCTCGACAAGATTCTTCTGCGGCGCGATATGTCTTCTGCCACGGGGCGTGAACTGCTCAAACGCCTGCAAGGCACCGCCACGCCCGTGCAGAAAGTACCCCTCGAGAAACTCAATCAATATACCGACAAGAACCACCAGGGGGTCATTGCGTTCCTCTCACCCATTGATTTTCACCGTATTGAGGACATCATCCCCACCCTCTTTGAAGAGGGTAAAACGCCTCTCCTTATGGTGTTGGACGGTATCACCGATGTCCGCAACTTCGGAGCCATAGCCCGTACCTGCGCTTGTGCGGGAGCCGATGCGCTCATTGTCGCTGCCCGCAGCAGTGTCAGCATCAACGGTGACGCGGTCAAGACCTCCGCGGGAGCACTCCATTCCCTGCCCGTCTGCAAGGTGGATAACCTGCAGCAGTGCCTGCAATACCTCCGTGACTCAGGTATCAAACTGGTGGCTGCCACCGAACACGCCGACCACAACTACACCGACACCGACCTCACCACGCCCCTTGCCATTGTCATGGGCAGTGAAGACCGCGGCATCTACGAACCCAACCTCCGTCTCTGTACCGAGCAGGTGCGTATCCCAATGCACGGACCCATTGAGAGTCTCAATGTCAGTGTAGCCGCCGGTATCATGCTCTACGAAGCCCTCCGCCAACGCACCGCAATGCGTAATGCATAATGCGCAATGCGTAATTGGCAGACGTTGTTGGGGGACGACGCGGCTCGCGTCGTCATAGCAGACTATGCAAATATCTAAATAACAGCGACATCGTCGCCAATCGTACATAAATTCGTAAATCGTAAATATGCAAATCGTAAATAGTTCAGAGGCAGTTACCCCCTCGCTGAGGGGGCTGGAGGATTCCATAGATAGTACTGTTCACCCCCTCTCTGAGGGGGCAGGGGGAGTCGGAAATCGGGTTGTAATCTTCGACCTTGACGGTACCTTACTCAATACCATTGCCGACCTTGGTACTGCCTGCAACCATGCCTTGGCGGCTTTTGGCTTTCCGCTGCACGACTTGGACGAATACCCGCACCTTGTGGGCAACGGTGTCAACCGTCTCATTGAGCGTGCCCTGCCCGTCGGACACAAAGACGAAGCCACTGTCCTCCGCCTGCGCGAAGTCTTCGTATCCTACTACGACACCCACAACTGTGTCCGCACGCAGCCTTACGAGGGCATTCCCGAACTGCTACAAGCCCTCAAGCAACGAGGTTTCCGTCTTGCCGTAGCCTCCAACAAATACCAGGCGGCTACTACCCAACTGGTTGAGCATTTCTTCCCGAATACTTTCGATGTCGTCTTCGGTGAGCGTCCCGATGTTCCCCGCAAGCCCGACCCGCAAATCGTCCACGACATCCTCACCCGTCTCGGCACCTCCCAACAGACATGGTACATCGGCGACTCGTTGGTTGACATATCCACTGCCCGCAATGCGCAATTGTCTGTCATAGCCTGCACGTGGGGTTTCTGTTCGGAAAGCGACTTGAAGGCTGCCCATCCCGACCACCTCGCCCATCACCCTGCCGATATTCTCCAATTCATCGGCTGACTATGATACGACTGCTCTCCCGATATACTGACATTTCCCCGCAGTCATGGGATATGCTTGTGGAGCAGTCTCCGTATGCCACGTGGTTCCAGACGCGCGAAGCATACCTGTTCTATGCCGAGCAGTCCCGCACCATACGCCCTTTTGTCTTTGCCGTGGAGCGAGACCATGCCCTCTGCGGACTTGTTGCAGGCTATATCACGCACAGCCCAAACCCCGTCCGTCAGTTCTTCACACGCCGTGCCATCATCATAGGTGGCGCACTGTTGGGCGACAGCATCAGCACGGATGCCCTGTCCCTGCTCTTATCCGCCACCCGCGATACGCTCAGCAAACAGGCGATATACATCGAGTTCCGCAACCTGCACGACTATTCATGCTATCGGGACATCTTTGCCGCACAAGGCTTTGCCTATATGCCGCACCTGAATTTCCAAGTGGATTGTACCGACCGCAGCGCGGTCATCAGCCGCATAAAAAGCAACCGTCGCCGTCAAATCCGCAAAGGACTTGCCAACGGTGCGCGTATCGTGGAAGCCCAATCGGACGAGGACATCGCAGCATGGTACCGTATTTTGCACAACCTGTATATAAATAAGGTGAAGACTCCCCTACCCGATTTGTCGTTTTTCCTGTCTCTTTACCATACCCGCCACGCCGTGTTCCTGTTGGTCAAGCACCACGACACCGTCATTGGCGGCATTGCCTGCCCCATTCTCGACCGCCGCACACTATACGAATGGTACATCTGCGGTTTGGACAAAGAATACCGGCACCTGTATCCTTCCGTATTAGCCACCTATGCGGCGATAGACTATGCCGCCACCCGCAGCATAGCCTGCTTCGACTTTATGGGAGCCGGCACGCCCGACACGCCTTATGGTGTCCGCACCTTCAAATCCCGATTTGGCGGTGATGAGGTCAGCCACGGGCGTTTTCTCCATATCACCCGCCATACCCTCTACCGCCTTGGGCATTGGATAGTAACAGCACATATTAGAAATTTCTGCTGAATTACGCAAAAATTCCGAACAGAAAGACACAACCTACTTGATTCTCTAACAGTTCCGAGTGCAGCCTTTTTGACGGCATTTGAATGGTATTGCGGGGACTATTGTGCTGCTTTTCGCTTGTTCTATTGCTATTTTGGTGCGGTTGCCCCGACACTTGACCAATCGCCATTTGCACACGTGCAAATAAATCCTTAACTTTGCACCGTGAAGTTCTTATGGGCTTCATAGTATTACATAAAAGGCGTTTATTGCGCTTTGTTCTGACACATTGAAATGTCGCAACTTTCAAGAAAATTCAGGACTTAGCAACGATAGATGTCCTCGGAATATGAGTATATTCTGTCATGGGAGACGACGCGGCTCGCGTCGTTTGAGTGTATGTATATGAGAGTTGCCTACTCTTATCGTTATATGCTCGATAGGTATAATTTTGTACCGTCATTCTCCTTTGATGGTGCATTTTCTCGTATTGGCGTGGGCTTCGCGTTGTCAGTTCTAATTTTCTGGGCAATGCGACAGCCTCAATGTGTGGAACGATGACAATCGGACTCCACGCTTTTTTTGTATGCCTATCATTTATATACCACCACCCGCCCCACTCGGAGTCCATCGGGCAACAAATCGTATGTGCCTATGGAGATATAACATCAGTATCATTCAACTGCAGGTAAGCCATAAAGGGGTTGCCTAAAAAAAAACTATTGTACAACTAAACAAATAATTTATTAAAATGGACGAATATTTAATTCAGGCAATTATTGCTCAATACAATCTACAACAAGCGTATGCCTATCGCCCAATGTCCCATTTGATATAGAGCATCGTGATGAATGTATTGCACAATTGCAAACAAAACTAAGAGGGCTACATAGAACTTATACAGAGCACCTCACCGCAGAGCAATTGGCGCATATCTTAGATAATATCTCTCAAGACTTTGCAGACTTAGCCGATATAAATATCTTGGATTGGCAGCACGAAAACATAAGAAATCGGTGTTGTGATTTGTATAATCGGGTCAAAGAGATGCTGAAAGAGTGCGGACTTCGGAAACCTGGAATGCGCGCTATCACAACTATTATTTCCTCTGTATTTGGCAGTATTCCTGTCATAACGAAGGAGATGGTACGAGGGCTACATTATCTCGGACTCCTTCCTCACGACACTACAGAATCTTTCAGACGAGTATTGGATGCCATTGGTAATTTTATCCTTAATCATGAAGATACTATTGTCCACATATTAACAAATGCTCTAAAATTGACTAATGTGGCTATTGCTGGTGTTCCTGTAGGAGATATCTTACTGATTTTGCACTACGTTGGTCGAATCATTTATGACCAAAGAAATGAAAATCAACATCATCACAGAAGAAACAGATAAAATATGTCTAACAAGAAAACTAATTACAAAACAATGAAAACTAAATTAGTATCATTATTTGTGGCACTCTTTGCCACTACAGCCCTTTGGGCGTATGATTTCAACGAGGGCAACCTTTATTACAACATCACAAGTGAAAGCAATAAGACGGTGGAGGTCGCTGATACTTGGTATTGTGGTACTACCTGCGGCTCTCACTATACTCGCTATAGTTCTATACACATTCCCGATTCTGTTACTCATAGCGGTATCATATATCGTGTCACTGCTCTTGAGAACGATGCTTTTTACATGTGTGAAAACCTTACTTCTATCACTATTCCTAATAGTGTAACGAGTATTGGAAGTGGAGCGTTCAGTGGTTGCACAGGGCTTACCTCTATCACTATTCCAAATAGTGTAACGAGTATTGGAAGGAATGCTTTCAGCGGTTGTACGGGTCTTACCTCTATCGAACTACCTGTTGCCGGAACAATGTTGTTTAGTAACTGCACTTCACTTGCCTCCATAGTATTAACTGGCAATAAGGCTTGCACCGACTCTCTGTGGTATCAATATCATTCATATTATACATATGACATACGCAATCAAATTAAATCATTAACTTTTGGTGGTTCAGTTACTACTATTCCTGAAGATCTATGTAAGAATATGAGTAGTCTTACCTCTGTTACTATTGGCAATAGTGTAACGAGTATTGGAAGTAGTGCTTTCTATGGTTGCTCCAATTTAGAGACCGTGGAGTTTGGTGAGAATGTGCAGGATATAGGTGACGAGGCTTTCCGTGGTTGCCAAAATATCTATGAGATGACTGTGAGAGCAGCCAAGGTACCGAATGTTGTTGCGGAAAGTGCAAGTTCCAGTTATGATGGCACATTTAGAGGTGTCAGCAAGTTGGCAGAGTTGCATGTGCCGGCGGAGAGTGTGAAGAAGTACAAGATTCACCCTGTGTGGGGCCTGTTCAATGTCATCACCGCTATTCCGTGTATGGTGACGCTCAATTGCGACAACGTGATGGGTGCTGTAACAGGTGCGGGGTCCTACCAAGCCAATGAGCAAGTGAACATCACTGCCACTCCGAACCTGGGTTACCGCTTCCGCCAATGGAGCGACGGCATCACCACCAATCCGCGTACGCTTGTCGTAGTGGGCGATACCACCCTCACGGCAGAGTTCGAGGAGATACCCGCTTCGGAATACACGGTGTCCGTAGTGGTGGACGCCGAGCAGAACGGTGCCGTGCAGATGACGCTGACCGCTGTACCCGACGACGGCTATCAGTTCTCGCAGTGGAGCGACGGCAACACCGACAACCCGCGCACTATCCTTGTTACGGAGAACATGACGCTGTCGGCTACGTTCTCTGTGGCTACCAATGCTGCTGCCACTCCGACCCACGACGACACCAACAGCACCCGCAAGGTCTTCCGCAACGGACATGTCCTCATTCAGCATGGCAACAAGACATATACCACCACAGGTATAGAGGTGAAGTGAGAACCTCTCCATAGGAGAGACTTTGTAACGATTAGGGACTGCCCACACGGGCTGTCCCTAATTTAATGTCAGTTGCACTAATTTGGGTATATATAACAATACAAAACATGATAATTCTATTGCGAAGTACCTAAAAAACGCTAACTTTTGATGCGGTTGTCATAAACTGTAGTTTTTTTGCGTTGCTTATTCCGCAGAAAAAGCGTACCTTTGCACAAATAAACAAAACAGATATACAACAGGATATGATTGAAGACAACAAAGTAGTGACCCTCCAATATGATTTGTATGTGGACGGGGAGAACGGACAGGAAGAGGCAGTAGAGAGTGCCACAATAGAGCGTCCGTTGATATACTGCCACGGACAGGGAATGATGCTGCCCGAGTTTGAGCGCAACATGACGGGTCTGAATGCGGGCGACAGTTTCGATTTCCGTATCGCATGCCAAGACGCATACGGCGAATACGATGACGAAGGTGTGCTGACACTGGACAAGAAACTGTTCTACAACGGCGACGGCGAGTTTGATTCCGAGCGCGTATATGAGGGCAACATCGTGCCGATGAATACGGTTGACGGGCAGATAGTGAACGCCCAAATCGCGGAAGTGAACAAAGATACCGTTGTGATTGACCTCAATCATCCGTTGGCGGGTGAGAACCTGCACTTTGTAGGCAAGGTGATAGATATACGCGATGTCACGGAAGGCGAGTTGAAAGCCATACACCATCATGGCGGTTGCTGCGGCGGTGGTTGCAAAAGCAACTGCGACGACTGCAGCGGAGGTTGCGGCGGCTGCAAGTGATATAAGCAGCAGAAGAGAGAACAACAACACAGAGGTCGGCGAACAAGGTTCGCCGACCTCTGTGTTGTATTCGGTATCCTCTCGGTATTCACTCGGCAATCACATACTAATATCATACTAATCACATACTAATGTCATACTATTAACCCGATGGAACATCAGGTTAATAGTATGACATTAGTAGTAACAGTTAATGGTTAATAGTTAATACGCCCCATCGACAATCCCATTGCAGTCGGAGACAGTCATACAAAAATCACCAAAAATTAACATATTGACGTTGCATACATTCACAGAAAGCAGTACCTTTGTAGCATTATTGTATGACTTTTACAAAGATATTGCTATTTATGTCATTTATATATGTAATTATTGGCAATACGATTGTTGTTGTGCAACAATGTTGACCTTTTGAGATACGCATTGCTATTCTTCAGGAGGGTTCACGAAAAAGGACCGTTTATTTGAACCCACCCCGAAGGAAGACTTGTGCGTATCGGTAGCGCGTTCCGAGAACTATATGCAGGAGGGACGCATTACCATCATCGAAAATTCAAAATACCTACATAATGAAACATTTCAAACTACTTATCGTTGCCCTCGCCCTGTTGGGTGCAGGGAGCATGAATGCGTTGGCAGAGAGCAAAACTATCACTTTGACCTACAGCAGTTTTGGCTTGAGCAGTTCTTATAGCCTTAAGTCTGCAACCGTTGATGGTTACACCTTTACTATTGATGAGGGGTATAAAGGAACTCAAAATGGTGGATGCATCCAGATGAATAAAAAAAAGGGAAACGGAATACTTTACAATACCACCCCTATCTCCGGATTGAAAAGTATTACAGTTAATGTAGCATCGGGTAACAATACATACACTATCACCACAGGAACCGTCCAAAAACCGACAACTACAGCGGGAACAGGCACCTCTACATCAACCACAAATGTCAAGAATACAGGCGATACTTATTTCCAAATAAAGGTAAGTGGAGCATGTTATTTCTCCTCTATAGTCATTACTTACGAAGCGGGTTCGCAAGAAACGAGTGTTTCTTTGGAGCAGAAATTATTTGGCGTAACGAGTGTTGCGAGCAATCCGACAAGCATTGCAAAAACGGAAGATGGCATCACACTTTCCTATACAGCCAATACAGGATACCTATTGCCAGATGATATTGTGGTCGCTATCGGACAAGCCACCCTGTCTTCCAATGACGGATACACGTGGGATGCGGCAAGCGGAGAACTATGGATTATGCCGTCTGACGGTTTTACAGACGATGTGACCGTCACTATCTATGGCAAACTCCAATCCCCCACCAACCTAAAGGCAAGCGATATAACCGGCACGAGTGCTGTGCTATCGTGGGACGCATCCACAAGTGCGACAGGCTATATAGTCAGTGTTGAAGATGAGAATGGTGCGTCTGTTTTCAATGAAACCGTCAGTACGACATCCGTATCCGTCACAGGGTTAGCCCCTGAGACCTATCATATATGGTCCGTACAAGCCATTGATGCCAATACCCCCAATAGTGACAGCGGACAGGAAACAGGCGAGTTCACCACGCCCTCCGCCTGCACCCCATTAGACACCCCGACAGGACTCAGCGAATCCAACATCTCAAGCAATAGTGCTGTTCTCAGTTGGGCGTCCGTAGCCAATGCCACAGGTTACAGACTGACCTACGGGCTCGTGGACAATACAGGCAGCCAGACGGTAGATGTCACCGCCACAACGTACACGCTCACCGACCTTGAGGCACAATCTGCGTATATATGGGCAGTGTGTGCACTCGGCAACGGCACCACCTATTGTGACAGTAAGGATAGTCAAGCCGAAGATTTCAGCACCTTAGCCGCGTCCTGCACAGAGCAATACACCCTCTCCTATTGGCAAAGTTCACCCCAAGGTGCCGACACCAAACTGTGCTTTGAGCAGGTGGGCAACACGTCGGAATACCAGATAGGCGGGTTCACAATCCCCGATGTGAGCACGTACTCCTACTGGGTGGGCTACAACAATTCGTTTTACTACAGCAACCTCGGTAGCAAAAATGCCAAATCAGCATCCGTAACCTTTGCGAACCTCCCCACAGCAGTGCTGCAGTCCAAGGGCACATACGCTCCGCAGACCGGTGCATACGGCACACTCCGTATCCATAGCGACTACTCCGATGACAACCTCTATATCGGTTTTCTGCCCGCCGGCTACCTGTTGCGATACGGCACACACGGCGTTTCCGATTGGCAGACGCTGCGACTGACGCAGGACGGCAATGTCTATACATCGGACATTATGACGCTCACCGCAGACATGCTCGCCAAGAATATCTGCGTCAATATCTATACACAGCCCACGTTCTCCGCGTCGGACGCGGGTGTCGGCATATCGTATTGGTCGGGCGAGCAAGGCATAAGCACCTTGCCATACAAGACTTCTGGTGCTGACGACGGTTGGGAGACCGGCAAGTCACTTGCCGAGGGTACGCGGGGTACGTTCCGCATGTGGGCGGACAACAATGCTACGAACGGTTACCTTCACTTCGTGCCGTACTACCGTATCACATACGTGAATGGGGAAAGTGTCACCTATTCAGGCGACTACTCGTGCGAGCAGAGCGACACGGAGCGCACAGTCACGCTCCCTACCCCCACCCGCGACGGGTACACCTTCCAAGGTTGGTCGGACGGCACTACCACATACACGGGAGGAACGGATTATACCCTCACCGCCGATGTCACGCTGACTGCCCAATGGGAACGGGTAAAGCACACCATCACATGGAGCACCCCTGCGGGTACAAGCACCACGACTGTCGCATCCGGTGACGCTGTTGTATTGCCTGCTACAGAGCCTGCGTCGTGTGACGAGGCATATCCCACCTTTGCGGGTTGGTTTACCACTCCTGCCGGCGAGAATGGTATCATTGCTACCACCAAGCCCGAAGCACAAGTGACCGCAGAGACACGCCCCAATGGCGACGCGACATACTATGCGGTGTTTAGCGATGCTACGGAGGGAGGAGCATTAGAAAAAGCAACATCCATTAGTGATGGAGATATAATCTACTTGGCGACTTCTGCCACAGAGAATGGTGTCACAGGTGCTAACAGTAACAATAAAGACGCTACTGTCAGTTCTACCATTTCAGAATGGATGCCATTTACAGTGAATGGTACCGCAAGCGCGTTCACTTTGAAGAATGGCACACAAGGCGTTACTGTGGCAAACAAAGTATTCAAGTTGAGCACATCTCCTACGACACTGACATTCAATAGTGACGGCTATTTCACATTTTCCGTAAGCGGGACGACATATTGTATGTTCAAACAAACATCGTACTACAGATGTTATGAAGTTTCCGAAATAAGTAATGGGCTTTACACTCAGTTTTTTATGTATAAGAGCGGTCCGTCTGCCACCGGTTACATCTCCTCGTGCTGCAACAATCCTGCTGAGGTTACCGTGACACCGGCAGCCACCACTATCACCATAGACGATAGCGGTGAGGCAAGTACCGGCGTCCGTTGTGAGCAGCAAGGCGGAAATGACGGCACGTGGACATATAGCGTGTCTCCCTCCACCGCGACTTTCGACGGCAGCACGTTCAAGACTACAGAAGCGGGGACCTATACCCTGACCGCCAGTTACACCGAAGCGGGTTGTGCAAAGAGCGGCAGTACCACCGTCACCGTCACTCCCCGCACATATACCCTCACCCTCAGCGACCGTGGCAACCTCACCGATGGCGGTCAGTACAGTGCGGGCACAAACATACCTCAGCCCACTTCTCCCGCCGGTGTATGCACCGATTATATAGACTATACCTTCAGCGGTTGGGCTGTTGCACCTGTTTCCGATAGCAGTAGCACCTATACCCGCGTCACTTTCCCCTACCCTATGCCCGCAGGCGACGTCACACTGTATGCCGTATATCAATACACGGACGTAAATGCGGTTCCGCAGTTTGTGCTGACAAAGGACATTCCCGCGGCAGGCGACTCCGTTGTCATAGCCGCCAAGTCCACATCGGGTGCGTGGTATGCTCTCAAAGCGGCAAGCGGCAATGCTACGGCTGCACTTGCCGTCACAGACGATAATGTGGCGACCCCAGCCACGCAAGCGTTTCTATTGGAAGCAGATGGTGATAATCTGAGGTTAAAAGCCAGCGGTTCCAACTATGTTCACTTTAATAGTTCGGATATTAAAATAGCAGACGGCCCCACCAATGCTGCCTTCACACTTACTGCAGACAACGGAATGTTCTACCTCACCCGCGCAGACAACCAACGTTGGATGAGCGTCACTCAAAGCGCAAACAGCGTATCCTTCGGTTCCACTAAAACAAAAATCACTGCGGGTAATTTCTATATTTTCAAGAAGAGTCAGAAGCAGTTGCTCTTCACTACCACGCCCGTTTGTGGCACTATCAGCACGATTGTATGGCATACGGACGGCATACAACTCGCCAGCGATGTGGATGTCACCGATGCTGAACTCCACATCGAGAGCCAAGAGCAGACCACCATCGTCAGTGACCTTACCGCCAAACGTAACGCTGACGGCACCTATACCATTCCTATTCCCGAACTCAACACGCTGCCGTGCTCACGCCTGCGCCTCACATTGCGGAAAGACAACCGCATCATCGCCCAATCCGAG
The DNA here is from genome assembly GCA_002440265.1 of Bacteroidales bacterium UBA6340. GTDB lineage: Bacteria > Bacteroidota > Bacteroidia > Bacteroidales > Paludibacteraceae > Colicola. The sequence continues at coordinate 11,963 of DJSG01000015.1, forward strand.
CAGCGGGTACCCATTATCGTGTCCGGCAACACGACGACATCCGATGCCACCTATTTCCGCAAAGGTCTAACGGTGGACTCCTGCATACAATGCGATATTGTCGTGCAAGAGGGCGTGCTACTGGAGCATACTTCCGACTCGCTGCTCCAATTCAACCGTATGGACATCTACGCAGGCGGGAGGCTCCTCATAGGAAACAGCAGTCTCACACTTGACGAGATACGTCTCCATGCCACCAACGATCGCGTCTCCTACGCCATTCTGGACAACAATGACGGGGGCGGAGCGGCTGTGTCTGTCAGCCAAGTGGTTCATGTCAAGCGTATTGACGGGCACTATTGGTATCCGTTCTCCCTGCCCTACGACTGCCGTATTGCCGACATACGCCAACTCAACGGGCAGTCGCTCGGCACCTTCGGCACGGACTGGGGCATCAAGTTCTATGACGGTCAACGCCGCCAGCGCGATGGCAACAGCACCACGCCCGCCGGTGAGGTGTCCAAATACTGGACGATGATGGCTGCCGACGCCACCCTCGAAGCCAATCACGGCTACATCATCGGGCTATTCGGACCCAACGAGGACGAGATGAAATCCGTCTATTTCACCCCTGCCACCCAGAGTAACTACACCGAGAGCGAGGACACCAAGACCACTCATATCTACAACTGGAGCGATAATCTCACCTCTGCGCCCCGACACCACGGTTGGAATTTCGTCGGTTCTCCCTACATATCACTCTTCGGTTCCGCGGAAGAAGACGAAGGACTCAACAACACCCATAGTCTGCGTATGGGCTATATCAATGTCCATGGCGAGACTATCGGCACCGACCACGTGCTTGTGTCCATCCCTGACCCCGGCGATGCCAATACGTACACCCAGTCGCCGGCCACCTCTACCACGCTCAAGCCCTTTATGGCATACTTTGTACAGGCGATAGACCCCACCGATGAGGGGCAGACTCTCGACCTGACTTACAGCAAGTCCAACCGCAGTCTGCCCGAAGCCGCACCACGACACACGACAAGCGGCAAGAGCAACACGAATATCTACATGGAACTCACCGTCGCTAACGGCACACTGCGCGACAATGCGGGTATCCAAGTCAGCCCGGATTACAGCACCGACTACGAGATAGGCTTCGACCTTGTCAAGATGTACGCCGCGACAACCAAGCCGCAACTCTTCACCTACGATGCCGCCAACAGTATGATGGCGTACCTCGCTATTCCCGATGCGTCCGCACAGCATATCCCTCTCGGACTGTATGTTCCTTCGGCAGGCACCTACACGCTGTCGGTCAACAGCCGTTCGCGTCTCGCGGATGCCGAGGCCGTCTATCTGCTCTATGAAGGTGCTATCGTAGCCAATCTGCTCTACTCCGACTATGAGATACCGGCTGACACGCGAGGACTCGTAGCAGGCTACAGTCTTGACATCCGGCGTGCATCCGGTATCACCACCGACAACCCGCAGACTGCCCCCCACGCGCCGCACGTCACTGTGCATGAAGGTACGCTGACTATTGGCAATCTGCCCGTCGGTGCCGAGGTGCATATCTGCGACATGCTGGGGCGTACACTGCTCCACGAGGGCTGCACACGGTACCCCGTATTATCCTTGCCCATACCTGCCGCAGGTGTTTATACCATCTGCATCACTGCCGACAACCATAGTTTCACCACCAAAACCATCATTCGCTAACAGACCATGAAGACTTCTAATCGCACTTTTCCTTACCTTTCGCACGACATATCCGTCTTACTGTGCGGCATAATAATGGTTTTGTGTATGCCATGCACCCCTGCCAAGGCGCAGCAATTCGGGCAATGGGACCTGGATATGTACTCCACGTCCATGTACATTAATCCTTCGGGGAACAATTATGCCGAGGTCACCTGCATGACTGCATTCAGCGGCAGCGTGGCATCTTCATGGACGCCATATAGCAATGATTATTGCATCACGCCTGTAGGAGCCTCCCATGCCGCGGGCATCGGGTACGCCAACGGCTATATCGATGGTGCCAAACAGGGACTCCGCCGTGTGAGCCCTGGCGGCGGACTCGGTGAGCCGGGCGAAGGACTGCCTATCGGCGATGTACCTATAGGGCTGTTTCTGCTTCTCGCAGCCGTCTGTGCCTTGTACATACGGCGCAAGACTATGCGTAAAAAAGCAGAATATTAAAAAGAGTTGTTAGGAAATTCGTGATAAACACAATGCCTATTGCTGACATATACTGGTGGAGATTTCTCAAGGTTCTCTCGGTATTCTCTCGGGAATAACCCGATAAAGCCTTGGTGGAAATTCGATGTATGACTTGCTGTTTAGCGATACATCATTCACCGATGTACCCTAATGGGGTGTCCGTATGTCTAATAAAGATTAAAAATACTTGTTTCTATTCGGGCATTTTACAGGTTCAGAGGTCTCCGTTAATGCACGAATTTGCCTAACTCAATTTCTTTTCGTATTTTTGCACACATAATCAGTTCGGAATTTTATGAGCGATATCCACATACATCCAAATAGCGATGTACCTCAAAGTACAAGTACCCATTACCAAGTTCTATTGGGTGAGATTGGCACGCTGCTCCATGATGCCCGCTCCAAAGTGGCATACTCTGTCAATACCATTCTGGTGGATACCTATTGGCAGATAGGGAAATATATCGTGGAATATGAGCAGTATGGCAATGAAAAAGCCGAGTATGGAAGCAACCTTGTCAGCCGTCTATCCACAGATTTGTCACGCCTGTATGGTAAGGGCTTTGGCAGAAGTAACTTGCAGTATATGAGAAAGTTATATTCCGCGTTTCCAATTTGCGGGACACTGTCCCGCAAATTGAGTTGGAGTCACTACTACGAGATACTAAAAGCCGATGACCCGCTGGAAATATCGTTCTACACCAAGGAGTGTGAGAAAGAAGGTTGGAGTGTCCGAGAACTGAAACGGCAAATGAAAAGTATGCTCTTTCACCGTTTGGCACTGAGCAAGGACAAGGAGGGAGTGCTTCGACTCGCCAATGAAGGTATTGAGATACAGACTGCCGAAGACATCATTAAAGACCCATACGTATTGGAATTTGTTGGGCTTCCCGACAGACTTTTGTACAAAGAGGGTGACTTGGAGAATGCCTTGACAGATAACCTCAGTCAGTTCCTTTTGGAATTAGGCAAGGGTTTTGCTTTCGTGGGCAAGCAGTATCGGTTCAGTATAGCAGGGCGACAATACTACGTGGACTTGGTGTTTTACAATGTGATTCTCAAATGCTATTGTCTCATAGACCTCAAGCGCGGCGATGTGCAGCATGAGGATATCGGGCAAATGAACTTCTACCTCAACTATTTTCGTAAGGAGGTTTGTACGGAAGGTGATAATGAGCCTATCGGTATTGTCTTGGGTGCCAACGCTGACACCCTGACTATGGAGTATGCTTTGGATGGCATCTCTAATCAGTTGTTTGTCAGCCGCTATATGCTCTATTTGCCAGACAAGACCACTCTTGAAAAACAACTACGCCGTGTATTGGACAGACAATAACTCCCCTTCAACCAATTGCGACCGCAATGAAATCGGGCAAGAGAAAGTTGCCTGATTATTAATTGAGGTCGTAGCCGTAGTGGCGGAGGCGGGATTGGGAGGAACGCCAGTCGCGGTCCACTTTGACGAACAACTGAAGGAATACCGGTTTGCCGAAGAACTCCTCTATATCATGGCGGGCTTGGGTGCCGACGCGCTTCAATGCCGAACCTGCCTTGCCGATGATGATACCCTTTTGGCTGTCGCGCTCCACGTATATGACAGCACTGATGCGAATGATGCCCTTCGGGTGCTCAGGGGACGGCTCCTCGTCGTGGAAAGACTCGACCTCCACCTCTACCGAATAAGGGATTTCCTTGTCATAGTTGAGCAGCACCTTCTCGCGGATAATCTCGTCCACAAAGAATCGGGAAGGCTTGTCCGTGAGTTGGTCCTTGGGAAAGAACGGCGGACATTCGGGCAGGGCATCGCGTATGGCGTCGAAGAGTTGCGCAGTGCCAAAGCGTTGTTGCGCAGAGATGGGAAATATAGTCGCCTGCGGCAACTGACGGTGCCAGTACTCCACCAACTGCTCCAACGTCTGCTGCGTGGTAAGGTCGATTTTGTTGATTACGAGAAATACTCGGACCTCCCCTACCCCTCCTTCAAAGGAGGGGTTCATATTAGAAGAACTTGGTCGTGAACTTAAGCGTGAACTTAGTTGTTTGACTTTATCCAGAAAGTCGGCGTTCTTCTCGGGGTTCTCGAGGACATCAGTGACGTAGAGCAAGACATCGGCATCCACCAATGCGGAGCGCGAGAACTCAAGCATCTGCTCCTGCAGGCGGTAGTTGGGACGCAGCACACCCGGGGTGTCGGAATACACCATCTGGAAGTCATCGCCATTGACGATGCCCATGATACGATGGCGCGTGGTCTGCGCCTTGGACGTGATGATAGACAGACGCTCCCCCACCAAGACATTCATCAGTGTGGATTTGCCTACGTTGGGATTGCCTACGATATTTACGAAACCGGAACGATGGTGCATTGAATTAAGAATGAAGAATTAAGAATTATGAATTGCAAGTGTCGTCTCTAACCTCTATTCTCTAATCTCTAATATCTAAGAATTAAGAGGGCGTATGCTCCTGTGTGGGAACACATTGCCCTCTTAATCCGATGAAACGTTATCCGAGATTAGAATACGTCAAGGTCTGTTAAGGACTTGAATAGTTTGGATGGTGAGAGTTTGGTTACTTTGCATCCCAACTTGGCTTCAATAGCCTTGATGTCAATCTTCTTGGGGTCACCCATGAGGATAATGGTAACCGGCTTGCCCTGAATGTTGTCCTTGTAGAAGGTCTCGATGTCGTTGTACGTCAGGTTGTCCACCTTGGGCGAGTTGATACGTGCAGGGTCGTCGTTGTATCCGAGACGGGTCCAGTATTCATAGGTAAACGCCTTGCCACGCATAGACGGTTTGGCAGTCTGCTGTGCCTGCTTGAGCGAGGCACGGAGAGCCTCCATCTTGGTCGGGTCGTTGGGCATATTGTTGAGCAGGTCCATATAGACATTGACAGCGTCTGTCACCTTGTCGGACTGGGTACCTACATAACCCAGGAAATAGGTTTTCTTGCCTTGCAGGATAGGTGTGGAAACAATACCGTACGCCGAGTAAGCCATGGAGCGTTTCACACGAATCTCGTTCATTACGACACCCGTAAAGCCGCCGGAGAAGTACTGGTTGAATGCGTCCATCACTACATCGTTTGCGATGTCATACGGCTTGCCGTTGATGTAGAAATAGAGGTCCGCCTGCTGTACGTTGGTGTTGGGGAGGAAGAGGATAGTGGGTTTGTCGTAGGTTACGCGCTCTTTGACCACGGGCGAGTTGGACGGTTGCATACCCTCGGTGAGAGGCAGGTTGGATACGAGTTGCTCTTGGGTGAGCGTACCGCAGTAGAAGACATCCAGCGCATAGGTACGAGCCGAAGCCACGAGTGACTGTACCTTGCCGCCGTTGAGTGCCCAGACATCGGCAAAGGGTACTTCGTCGATATACGAGGACTTGTCACCATACAATGCGTATTGGCGGAGGGCAGCCTTCTGGACAGCCGTACGTTTCTGGCGGCTGTAACGCGAGTAGAACGTGGAGCCCTTGAGGTTATCCAACTGCTTGGTGTCGAGGTACGGCATGAGCAACTGACGGTTGATGAGGTTCATTACCTCGCCGAGGTTCTTGTCTTCACCACTGATAGAGATGGTGAAGTAACTGTCGGAGCAACCGTAGGACACGTCTGCGCCGAGGTTGGCGAGTTGCATCTGGAAGTCTTTACCCTCGGTCTTGGGCATGATACCTGCGTTGTTCATGAGGGATGTAGCCCACGGCAGCAACGGCAGTTCGTGCTCGCCTACGCCGTAACGGAGGGTGAGGGAGAAGATGTCGTTCTTGGTGTTGGGGGTATAGTGCAACTTCACGTTCTCACCAAGAGAAGACACGGTAACGTCTGCAAAGTTGTTGAAGGTCTGTTTGAGTTCGCCCTTAGGCAGTTTGGCAAACTCCTCAGAGTAAGCAGTATGTGCATCTTTGACGGGGTCGAGGGGCTTGATTTGCGGTTTGGGCAGGGTCTTAGCCTTCACGGTTCCTTCGTCGAAAGAGAGTGTCATATAACTTGCGCCGAAGTACTTCTTGGCACACGCGACGATTTCCTCCTTTGTGAGTGCCTGTATCTTGGCATTCGCAGTGAAGATGTCGTCGATAGGTTTGCCGTAGGTGAAGCAGTTGACAAGGCGGCTCATCTTGGTGGACGAGTGTTCGTCAGCCACCTTGCTGGACTGGTCGTACATACGCTTGACGGAAGCGATGAGTTCGTCAGATATTTCGCCACGTGTCAGTTTGTTGACCTCGTTGAATACGATGGTCTGTGTCTGCTTGTCGGACTCGAACATCTGCTGGTTGGCATCATAGTACGGCACAGCCTGAATCATGATACGACCGGTGTTGCGGCGGGTGTCGGAATAAGCATATACGCCCTGCACGTCACCGTTGATATTGAGTTTGTCGAGGAGACCTGTCTGTCCGTTGGAGAGGAGGTTGACTACAAAGCCGAGTACGTCTTCGTCGGGGTCACCCTCTTTGACACCTTGGAAAGCCCATGCAATCTGTGGGTTGTAGCCCATCTTGTAGTGCTTGGAGCCGGTCATAGCGGGATCCTGATAGGTAGGACGAGTGGGCAGTTCCTTGGGCTGAAGACGTGAGAAAGTGGCTTCAATCATCGGCTTGGTGGTCTCGGTGTCGAAGTCTCCGACAAGGATAAGTGCCATATTATTAGGTACATACCATGTATTGAAGAACTCGATGAGTTTGCTCAAGCGCGGGTTCTTGAGGTGCTCGGGCTTGCCGATGACGTTGCGCTCGTAGGGCGAACCGGCATAGATGTCGGCGAAGACCTGGTTGTGCACCTGCGACGAGGGTTCGTTGGCGTACATGTTGTACTCCTCGAACACGTTCTCCAACTCAGCCTGGAAGGTACGGAAGACCGGGTTGATGAGTCGGTCGGAGAAGATGGTGAGCCAACGATACATCTCCACAGAGGGGAACGAGTTATGGTAGCAGGTTACGTCGTAGGAGGTGTAGGCATTGACACCCTCTGCACCGATGAGGTCCATCATATTGAAGAAGTCTTCGGTAGAGGATACTTTGGCTTCGCGCATGGATACCTCGTTGATTTGCGTAGCCAACTGTGCGCGCAGTTTCTCGTCGGTAGTCTCAGAGTATTGGTCGTACAAGGCGATGATAGAGTCGTACATGGGCTTCTCTTTCTCCCAGTCGAGGGCACCGATGCGCTGAGTACCCTTGAAGAGCATGTGCTCGAGGTAGTGCGCCAGACCTGTATATTCAGCGGGTTCGTCCACGGCACCGGCACGAACCACTACGTAGCCGGTTACGTCGGGTTGGTCGTGGTCCTCCCACAGCATCACGGTGAGACCATTGTCCAGTTTGTACTCACTGAGCCCTTCACGGGACTGCGCCTGTACAAACGCGAAAGTGCAGACTGCAAGCAGTGCACCTAAGATAAGTTTTTTCTTCATAAATTTTAAGTTATTACCTTATTTATATATTTGCTATCCCTTTCTAACGGTTGCCTCTCCGTTGCGTATCCCTTGCGTATCCCTTGCTGAATGGTAGCCGATGGTTCTTCGTTTATATCGATTAATAATCGAAAATCATGTGGCGTTCAAGGGCTCTATACCCAAGGTTCTCCCGAAGTTCTCTCGGTATTCTCTCGGGGATTTGTCGCGGGTCTATCGCGGGTCGCTCGGCGGACAGGGGGTTGAATTTGCTGTTTTGGTGGCTCTAAAAAGAGCAAAAGACAGGGTTGCAGAGAGCACGAAAGCCCGCTGCAACCCTTATGATTACCATTCCAGAATGACCTTTCCGCACTGGCCGCTGACCATGACGTCGAAGCCCTTTTGGAAGTCGTCGAACTTGAAGTGGTGCGTGATGACAGGACTGAGGTCGAGCCCTCCGAGCAACATCTGCTCCATCTGGTACCAGGTCTCCCACATGCGGCGACCCGTGATGCCCTTGATAGTCAGAGCGTTGAAGATGATGTCCGACCAGTTGACCTGCGTATTCTCGGGCAGAATGCCGAGTTGTGCGATGTTGGCACCTTTGTACATGTGCTCAATCATGTCGTTGAACGCAGCGGGTGCGCCCGACATCTCGAGTCCCACGTCGAAGCCGCGGATACCGAGTTGCTCCATCGCCCCTTGGATAGTCTCGCCCTTCGCGCCGTTGACGGTGAGCGTTGCGCCCATCTTCTTGGCGATGTCGAGACGGAGTTCGTTGATGTCGGTTACGACCACGTGTTTGGCACCTGCGTAACGGCAGATACCCGCAGCCATAGTACCGATGAGACCTGCGCCCGTGATGAGGACGTCCTCGCCCAGCAATGGGAATGCCAGCGCGGTGTGTGTGGCGTTGCCAAAGGGATCCATGATGGCAGCAAAGTCATCAGGTATCTCGGGACGCAAGGGCACTACGTTGGACTCGGGGATAGACACGTACTCGGCAAAAGCACCGTCGCGGGTGATACCCACGGAGAGGGTGTTTTCGCACACATGCCCCATGCCCCGACGGCAGTTGCGGCAATGCCCGCAGACGATGTGCCCCTCGGCAGTGACACGGTCGCCGACCTTGATATAGCGCACGCCTGGACCTACCTCAGCCACTACGCCTACGAACTCATGTCCTTGAATATAAGGCGGTTTGCAGTGCGTCTGCGACCATTTGTCCCACTTGTACATGTGGAGGTCGGTGCCGCAGATAGCGGCTTTGGTGACCTTGATGAGGACATCATTCAGTCCGACTTCGGGCATCGGGACGTCTTCCATCCAGATGCCGTATTCGGGATATCGTTTTACTAACGCTTTCATTTTGAATACTTTGTGTTGGTTGTTCGCGGTGCTCACGATGGTGGTTGCACGATGGTGGTTACACGATAGTGGCTTCGCGATGGTAGTTGCACGATAGTGGACTTCGCGATAACAGGCTTCGCGATAGTGGACTTCGCGTTATTTGAGGACGCCCAATGCTTTGCCCACTTTGACGAAAGCGGCAACACCCTTATCCAGTTGCTCGCGCGTGTGCGCAGCCGACAGTTGGACGCGGATACGCGCCTGCCCTTGCGGCACAACAGGATAGTAGAAGCCCGTGACATAGATGCCCTCGTCCTGCAAAGCGGCAGCGAACTCCTGGCTCAGGCGAGCGTCGTAGAGCATGACTGCGCAGATGGCAGACTGGGTGGGCTTGATGTCGAAGCCGGCTTCCTTCATCTTGCCGACAAAGTAGTCGGTGTTGGCATGCAGGCGGTCCTGCAGTTCGTTGCTGCGGGTGAGTATCTCGAAGGTCTTCAACCCTGCTGCCGCAATCATCGGCGGGATAGAGTTGGAGAACAGATACGGACGGCTGCGCTGACGGAGAAGGTCGATAATCTCCTTGCGCCCCGTGGTGAAACCACCTACAGAGCCGCCAAACGCCTTGCCGAGAGTGCCCGTGAGCACCTCGATTTTGCCGCGGAGGTTGAACTGCTCGGTAACACCGTGTCCCGTCTTGCCTACGACACCTGCCGAGTGGCTCTCGTCCACCATGACCATGGCATCGTACTTCTGTGCCAACTCGTAAATCTTGTCCAGCGGGCAGACATTGCCGTCCATGGAGAAGACACCGTCGGTAGCGATGATGCGGAAACGCTGTGCCTGCGCCTTCTTGAGTTGCTCCTCGAGGTCAGCCATATCGCCATTGGCATAGCGATAGCGCACTGCCTTGCAGAGGCGGACACCGTCGATAATCGAGGCGTGGTTGAGGGCATCGGAGATGATAGCGTCCCGGTCGGTGAGCAGGGGCTCGAAGAGACCGCCGTTGGCATCGAAACAAGCCGCATAGAGGATGGTGTCCTCGGTGCCGAAGAAATCGGAGATGGCCTTTTCGAGTTGCTTGTGGGTGTCCTGCGTACCGCAGATGAAACGCACCGAAGCCATACCGTAGCCGCGCGAGTCCATACGGTCCTTGGCTGCCTGGATGAGTTCGCGGTTGTCAGCCAAGCCCAGATAGTTGTTGGCGCAGAAGTTAATCACATCTTTGCCGCCCTCCACCTTGATGGCGGAGGATTGCGGCGTGATGATGATACGTTCGTTTTTGTAAAGCCCTGCGTCCTTGATGTCTTGCAAGGTAGCCTGCAGGTGCTTTTGAAACTCGGTGTACATACCTTATATATTATAGATAGATTAGATAGTCCCCTGCTCCAGCATAGCCTGAGCAACCTTCATGAAGCCGGCGATGTTAGCACCCTTGACATAGTCAATCTTGCCGTCGGGTTGCGTGCCGAACTTAACGCACTGCTCGTGGATAGACTGCATGATGTGGTGGAGACGCTCGTCAACCTCTTTTGCGGTCCAACTGAGGTGCTCGGCATTCTGCGTCATTTCGAGACCCGAAGTAGCCACACCACCTGCGTTCACAGCCTTGCCCGGAGCAAACAAGAAGCCCGGTTGTGCCTGGAAGAAGTGAATAGCACCGGGTTGGCAACCCATGTTACTTACCTCGCAGCAGCACCATGTGCCGTTAGCAACCAACTCCTTAGCGTCGTCTTCACTGAGTTCGTTCTGGAATGCGCAAGGCAGAGCGATGTCGCACTTAACCGACCAAGCCTTCTTGCCTGCGGTGAAGTGAGCCTGTGCGGGGAACTTGTCAGCCATATCCTGCACCTTGTTGCGGTTGGAAGCACGCATCACGAGCATATAGTCAATCATCTCGTCGGTGATACCCTCAGGGATAGCGCAAACGCCGTCCGGACCCGAGATAGCAACCACCTTGGCACCCAACTCCTTAGCCTTGATAGCAGCACCCCATGCCACGTTGCCGAAGCCCGAGAGAGCCACTGTCTTGCCCTTGATGTCGTGACCTGCGGTGTGGAGCACGTGCTGTGTGAAATAGAGTGCACCGAAACCGGTAGCCTCGGGACGGAGGATAGAACCACCCCACGTCATACCCTTGCCGGTGAGGACACCTGTGTGGTATTGGCGAGCCAACTTCTGATACATACCATTGAGGAAGCCGATTTCACGACCGCCAACGCCTACGTCACCAGCAGGAATATCCTGGTCGGGGCCAATGCAACGCCACAACTCCAGCATAAATGCCTGGCAGAAGCGCATGATTTCAGCGTCGGACTTGCCAACGGGGTCAAAGTCGGAACCACCCTTGGCACCACCCATAGGCAATGTGGTGAGGGCGTTTTTGAATGTCTGCTCAAAGCCGAGGAACTTCAGCATACTGGGGGTAACAGCCTTGTGGAAACGGAGTCCGCCTTTGTAGGGACCGATAGCCGAGTTGAATTGTACACGATATCCGAGGTTGGTCTGTACTTCGCCGTTGTCATCCACCCAAGTAACACGGAACGTGAAAATACGATCCGGCTCTACCATACGCTCAACGATTTTGGCTTTCTCAAACTCAGGATGCTGGTTGTACACTGGCTCGATGGACTCGAGTACCTCCTGGACTGCCTGCAGGTATTCTGCTTCGCCCGGGTGCTTCGCAGCAAGTTGCTGCATAATTGTTTCTACCTTCATGGTTTAAATAATTAAATGTATTTGGTTAATACGGTTGTTAGTCAAATTTGCTTACACTTTGCTATCCGCTAACAGGCGGCAAAATTACACATTTTTTCTGAGATATACAAAGAAAGTCGTGCCTTTTTCAGATGTTTGAAAACATATTTTTCCGCCACTGCCTTCCACGATATTCTTCGAGATGGCGAGTCCGAGTCCCATGCCCGTGCTTTTGGTGGTGAAATTGGGTACAAAGACCTTGTCACGCACTTCGGGAGCGATGCCGGGTCCATTGTCGGAGAAGGATATTTCCACCCAACGGCTGTCCTTGTCCAGCCCTTTGGCGGTTTGCTGTTCAACGGGTAACTCCTTGAGAATGATGATGATGTCGCTATTCTCACGTCCTGCCATGGCTTGGGTGGCATTGCGAATGATGTTGGTGAAGACCTGCGTGATTTGGTCGGCATCGGCTATGGCAAGGACACCGCTGCTCGGACCGATATAGCGCAACGGGATATTGTCCAAGTTGTTGCTAAGCAATGCGATACACGAGGATAACTTCTGCGCGATGTCCACCTCAGTTGGGTTGACTTCGGGCATTTTGGCAAACGAAGAGAACGATGAGGCGATGTTGCTGAGGTTGTCGGTCTGGTCGATGAGCACACGAGTGGAGCGGTCGAAGTATTGGTCAAAACGGTCGGTGCCCTTGAGGCGTTGCAACTGCTGCAAAGTGAGTTTCATAGGCGTGAGACTGTTGTTTATCTCGTGTGCCACTTGCCTTGCCATGGTTCGCCAGGCGGCTTCGCGCTCGGTACGTGCAAGACGCTCGGAAGACTCGGCAAGAGCGTCCATCATATCATTGTAATGGTGCACAAGGTCCCCTACTTCGTCGTTGAAGAAATAGTCGATATGCGTGCCTTTCTCCCCCAAACGGTAACTCTGCAGGTTCTTGCTGATAGCGGAAAGCGAAGTGGAAATGATACGCGCAATGATCCAAACCACCAATATAGTAAGGAGCAGCAACACCAGATAAAGCGGCAGCAGCCATACCACATAGTTGTCCACATTGGCATCCACTTGGTCTTGCGAGATGAAATAAGGCAACGCGATATAGCCAATCTGCACATAGCCACCGTTGTAGAACTCGGTGTAGGCGGTCAGGTATTTCACATCGCCTATATGCTCGTATTGCACGCGGGTGGAGTTGCCGAAGAACGGTTCGGGCGAGATATAACGCGACAGGATGCCTTGGTCGAAGAGTTGCGGCGACGAACTGCCTATCAGCATACCATCCATGTCATAGACGTGAATATCGGTTTCGTAGGCATAGCAGAGGTCACGCAGGTCGATATTGAGCGAAGGCGTATTGGCAGGCGACAACTCCAAATCCCAGAAATAGAGGTTTTGCAAAGCGTTTTGTACGTATTGCGCTTTCTTTTCGAGACCGTACTCCTGCCGAGTAACGAACATCTTGCGAATATAAACAACCGATAAAACGAAGTTCGAGATAAAGACCACCGACAACAACGACACCAGCACCAACTGGAACTTCCCGCCCAAACGCATATTGCGGAACCCGCGATAGCGCAACAGCCAATAGATGGCAACCGCTGCCAAAATGACAAAGAGTACAATGGTCAGGAAATAGTAGATTTGCAGTTTGAGGTTCAGCGTGTTGTCCTCGCGCGCCGAAGTAAAGATGGATTGGTAGGAGAAACTGCGATTTGCAAAGGAACTGACCGAATGAGGCTCATTATCAGGTATATCGCAGATAGAGAAGAGGAACGAACCATCGTCGGAATACACAGGATAGTAGTGGTCGCTATCGCCTTGGTGAGTAGTCAGCGTCCAACTGTCATTGCCGCGGAAGGGTTCCAAAAAACTGTTGTGCAGTTGCTTGCTGGTGATGGCATAGTCATACTTGACGGGAATAAGAACCAGCACAAAATAGTCATCATATTTCGTCCTGCGGCAGATGCCATAAGCATTGTTCCACTGTTTGAACACCCATTGGTCATAGACGCGCCTGAAGGGCAGTCCCGACGAGTTGAGCCATGCATCCGACCAATAGATGACATCATTGCCCCTGTAAACAAAGAACATGATATTGTCGTCGCGTTCTGACAGGCTGTGCAGGGCGTTGATATTGTTGTTTCGGATAGCGGCAATGACCTCCTGTGTCTTTTCCATGGCGCGTTGCTGCTGCTTGATGAGAGCACGCTGGTTGTGCTTGCCATCCATCTCCAGACGAGAACAAGAGCAAAGACTAACCAACATACAACCAACCACCAACAACGCAAGCGTCCGCACCCTGCCCCAGAGGATACGAACACTGCGATTCACAATGACCGATTGTACATTGTACCTTGCCATATATTGTCTGCTGTTATGCTCCTACGTATATCTCCAAGAATTTAGTAGGACTTATGGGGGTTAAACGTATGTCATTCAGGCATGCGGGGATGAGAACAGACTCACCTTTGCCAATATGCAATGGCGGTTCATTGCACTCTGCTGCCTCGATAGTGGCTTCACCCTCCACGCACATATAGATGACGAAACTGTCCAAAGGGGCATAGTCGCGTTCTATTACTCGGTTGAAGCACAACAGGTTAGTCGTAAAATGCGGGTCTTTGATTAGGTTCACGGCACCCAACTCCAAAGGCTCATACTGCACTTTGGGCTGTTCATTCACGGTGTAGTCAATCACCTCAATGGCGTCTTCAATGTGCAGCGGGCGCAACCTTCCGTCCAATCCGGGACGTTCGTAATCGTAGATACGGTAGGTGATGTCACTGGACTCTTGTATCTCAGCCACTTTCACACCGCGGTTGATGGCATGCACCGTACCTGCCGGCAGGAATATCACATCCCCCCTCTTCACGGGTACGCGCTGCAACAAATCCATCACACGATGTTGCTCCAACGCCTCCTGCAACTCGTCCATATCCGTTTCGCGCGAGAAACCCAGCGTCAGTGAGCCCCCCTCTTCGGCATCCACCACATACCACATCTCAGTCTTGCCCAACTCGCGATGGCGGTCGTAAGCCGTCTCGTCGTCGGGATGCACCTGCACGCTCAAGTCGTCCTGCGCATCTATGAACTTCGCCAATAGAGGGAAACGGTTGCCATATATCTCATATACACTATCACCCACCAAATCAGCCATATAGGTCTCCAACAAGTCCTGCAAACTATCGCCTGCCAACTGACCGTTTTCGACCTCGGAGACATACTCGCCGTAGCAAGACACCTCCCACGACTCACTGCCCCACACTTTGGGCAGCAACTGCGGCTTGAACTTGAGCGGGTACAGCATCATAGCGACCTCAGTTTCTTCTCCCAGTTCCACGCACTCAGCAGCACATCGCCTACAGGCGTTTCGGCTTTCCAACCCAGCACCTTGTTGGCTTTCTCGGGGTTCGCCCACACCTGTTCGATGTCTCCTTCGCGACGACCAACAATCTGATACGGTATCTTCACGCCCGTCACTTGCATGAATGTCTTTACAATCTCCAGTACGCTCAGTCCGCGTCCTGTGCCGAGATTGAATACCTCCACCTGCTCTGATGCCTTGCCTTGCAGCATACGCTCCACCGCTTTCACGTGCGCCTTTGCGAGGTCCACAACATAGATATAGTCGCGGATGCACGAGCCATCGGGAGTGTTGTAGTCGTCGCCGAACACTTTCAGTTCTTTGCGTAATCCCGCTGCGGTCTGCGTGATATAGGGAAGCAGGTTGTTTGGAACGCCATTAGGCAACTCACCTATCAATGCCGACGGGTGCGCACCTATCGGGTTGAAGTAGCGCAACAAGATGGCATGCAGATTCTTGTCTGCGTGTGCCTCGTCACGGATAATCTCTTCGTTTATCTGCTTTGTGTTGCCATACGGCGACAACGCGGGTTGGATAGGCGCTGTCTCGTCCACAGGCAAATGGTCAGGTGTAGGCTGACCGTACACGGTACATGAACTCGAGAATACGATATTCAGCACACCATGCGCCTTCATCAACTCGAGCAATGTCAGCAGCGACCCGATGTTGTTGCGGTAGTACAACAAGGGTTTCTCTACTGATTCCCCGACTGCTTTGCTGGCTGCAAAGTGAATAGTTGCCACAATATCAGCGTATTTGGCAAACACGCCATCCATTGCAGCCCTGTCATTACAGTCCACTTTCTCAAACTCGGGGCGGCGTCCTACGATAGCGGTAATGCCGTCCAGCACACCCTCGTTGGAGTTGCTCAAGTTATCCACTATGACTACATCATAGCCCTGTTGCATCAGTTCCACAACCGTGTGCGAACCGATATATCCGGTACCTCCGGTAACCAATATACGTGCCATACTTAAAACAATTTATTCGGGTAAACGCCCTCATTCACAAGGGCTTGAATCTTATCCACCACCATCTGACGGTCCTCTGCATACGTCACGCCGAACCACTTGGCGGGCGTGTCCAGTACCTGGCATGTCACCTTGCCCGCCTTGATGAGGTCATTGACCAGCGTCGGGATGTAGAACTCTTTCTTCAGTTCCTGCCCGTTCTCTTTCAAGAACTGCTTGAATGCCTCCTCCGTGTACTCGAAATACTCCGGCGTGAAGCCCCACATATTCATGCTCACAGGCGTGTTGAACGGTATCTCCACGTCCTTGCCGTTCTCATCGACATAGCAGATATGTCCGCCTTTCGACTCAATCGATGTACGCTCCACCACACCGGTCAGGAACCCGTATTTATCTACGGCGCACACACCGCGGCTCACACTGCCGTGCTCGCTCAGCGTGTTGCCCACGCGATAACCCGCCATACAGTATTCACCCTGTTTGCCGTCCGCATCGCGGAGGAACTTAGCCATCACTTCGAAACTCTCCTTGCCGTAGAAGTCATCGGCGTTAATCACCATAAACGGCTCTTTGATAAGGTCTTTGCCCATCAGCACTGCATGGTTGGTACCCCATGGCTTGGTGCGCTCGGGGTTGTAGGTATAGCCCTCGGGCACCTTGTCCAGCGACTGGTAGCACACGTGGCACGGCACATGATTCTCGTACTTGCTGAGCACTACCCTGCGGAAGTCCTCTTCAAAATCCTTACGAATGACAAAAACAACTTTGCCAAAGCCTGCCCGTAGTGCGTCAAACACGCTATAATCCATTATCGTTTCTCCATTCGGACCCAGACCATCTATCTGTTTCAGTCCGCCATAACGACTGCCCATACCGGCAGCCAAAATAAACAATGTCGGTTTCATCATTTCCTTTTATTTAAGAGTTATTATTCGTCTATTTCCAAATGTCCGTGGCGTTTGCGGTGCTTGATCCACGTGCCATAGACCTCCGAGCAGTTGCCTGCGGTGATGAATGCTTTGATGTCGTTGTCGCGCACGAATGCCATCACGGCAGCGAACTCGTCCTGCGTAAGCAGAGCCTCTATCTCAATCTGCTCCTCATTGCTGTAGCCGCCGTACACCTTGTACAGCGAGCACCCGCGCAGCAGGTCGTTGATGATGTAGCGGCGTATCCTGTCGTAGTCCTTGGATATGATACATACGCGCTTGCGTTTGTTCAGCGAAGCCGTGAAGTAGTCCACTACCACACCGTTGATCCACGTACCAATCAAGCCAATCACCACCATACGGAAGTCATTGATTAAGAACGCTGTACTGCAAATCAGTGCGCCGCCGATAGTCACCGACATACCTATATCAAAGTGCAGGTACTTGTTGATTATCTTTGCCAATATGTCCAAACCGCCCGTCGAAGCGTTGATACGGAACTCAAACGCCTGACATACCGACAGCATGAACACGAAACAAATCAAGTCGAACCACACGTCGCCCATGCCGATACCTGCGGACATCACCGAGTCCTTCACCTGCATCAGCACTTCCCCTGCGCGGTTCAGCAGATAGGGGTTGCCATTGGCATCCAACACCGTCTGCCCTGCCTGCAACTGCGCCAGTATGTCGGGGTTCTCAATCACCTTGTGCGTGAAGTTGGTATAGGGGTAAATCCTGTCCCACAACTGCGTCAACGGACCCAGAATCATTGCCGTGTACACCGTTTTTGCGCCGAACTCATTGCCAATCAGCAGGAACGCCAACAGCAGCAGGAACGCGTTGATACCCATCACCAAGTACGAGAACGTATCGGGGTTACCGCCCAAAACGGTGTTTATCACGATACTCAGACCCGAGATAGTTCCCACTATCAGGTGGCTGGGCATCAAGAAATAATACACTGCGGCAGCCCCGAAGAGCATGCCCACGGTCATCATCACAAGTTCTTTCCAAAACTTTTTAGTGCCTAATGCTTGCACAAAGGCCTTCAGAAGATTCGTCCAATACTGGGCGGTGAAGTACTGTTTAACGTAGTTATTCATTGTATTAAATTGGTTTCTTTTATCACAAACCGCGCCGTTCTGCGGGTGGTCTGGCTGAGCAGAATCGTCCTTCCCGCCTGCTCGCGCCGCAGTATCTCGGGTGTGGTGCCACGTATGGTCAGCAGGCTCAGCCCCTCGTTCCAACTCACCTTGTAGCCGTCCTGCAACGCCTCTATCGCGTCCTGCACGTACAGCGTGTTGTCCACGCATACCGAAATCGTTACCGCGCTCGACTGTATCAGCGACACCCGCAGCCGGTATCTGTGTATAATAGCAAAGATGTGGCTCAGACTCTCCTCCAACACAAACGAGAAATCCTTTGCCCGCATGGTTATCAGCACTTGGTTCTTGCGCCAGATATACACCGGCACACTGATGGCTTTCGCCTCGTCTTTGATGATGGACCCCGCCGCCTTCGCATTGCCAAACGGCTTGACATACAGCGGGATATGCTTATTCTCCAACGGCCGTATGGTCTTCGGGTGTATCACCTGCGCACCGCTGTACGCCAACTCCACGGCATCGTTGTAACTCAGTTCGTCAATCTTCGTGGTCTCACTCACCAACCGCGGGTCGGCGTTCAGTATTCCGGGCACATCTTTCCAGATTGTCACCGACTCCGCACCTAATATATTGCCGATGATAGCCGCCGAGTAGTCGCTTCCCTCGCGTCCCAATGTCGTCGGTTCGCCCTTTTCCGTGCCGCCGATAAAGCCTTGCGCCACCACAATCTTCCGCCCCTCAATCTTGTCCCAAGCCTTGCGAATCAACTTCTCCGACGCGTCCATATCCACCACTGCCTCGCGGAACGTCTCATCTGTCCGCAGCAGCCGCGTCATGTCCCACAGCACCGCGTCCATACCGCACTGCCGCAGGTACGCCGCCACTATCGTCGTGGACATACGTTCCCCCATGCTCACCACCCCGTCGTATGCCCTCTCATACACATTTGCCACCTCATTATTCACACTCCCGTCCCCAATCCAGTCTCCGAGAAGTCGCTTCACACCTGCATCGCGCAACTGTTTCGGATACCACTTTCCCCCGAAATTCGGACTTAACCTGCAACACAACTCATGGGGAAAGTCCAACTCCATCATTATACCAAAGTGGTATCTCAATATATCCTCCCATTTCTTGGTCGCTTCCTCGTCCTTATTCGCCAGAAGGTCTGCCAGTACGGCTTCCAACGCATTGGTTGTCTTGCCCATAGCGGATACCACAATCACCAAGTCGCCGCTCTCTTGAGCCACGATTTGTTGCAGGTTCCGTACGCCGTCCGCGTCCTTCACCGATGCTCCGCCAAACTTATAGACCTTCATTTATCCTCGTTTCCGATTCTATTCGTCTCTCAATGCCCCTTGTATCTTCCTCGTTTCTTAATTCTTATTAAGTCGTTTCAAGTCCTTACCCATCAGCAAGGGATACGCAACCCTTATGCAACCCATACGTTGCCCCAAAACTCCCCTTCCGCTCTCAATCCTTAAATTATATTATCGCCATCTCACACATCTCCCCAACCTTTTCCCCACTTTCCCCATTCCGAATTCCCCCTCTTTGAGGGGGTTAGGGGGAGTCTCCCTTTACTGATTACCCCCTCTCTGAGGGGGCAGGGGGAGTCTTCCTTACAGGTTCCCCATCCTCACTGCCGTCACCGCCCCTTCCACGCCTTTGTTTCCGAGTCGTCCGCCCGCACGGTCCAGTGCCTGTTGCTTGTCGAGTGTCGTCAGCACACTGAATATCACGGGGCACAGTCCCTTGGCATTGAGCATCGCCGTGCCTTGTGTCACCGACTGGCACACATAGTCAAAGTGCGGCGTCTCGCCTTTGATGACGCACCCAATCACGATGATTGCCTTGTAGGCATCACGATTGAACAAACCACCATCGAATACACGTGCCATATCCCATGCTTCCCCATACGATTCCCGTATCAATTTTGCCGCTGCGTATGTCAGTTCCACAGTCCCGGGAACGTGCTGCACAAGGATATTCTTCTCCTGCACACCGCATTTCAGCAGGGTATCCACCGCGCCTTGCGCCATAGGGTACGTAACATCGCTGTTCCAATCGGCTACTATAATTGCGTAACGCTGACGTTTCAGCACGTCAGCGTTAGGCAATTCGTCCGCATTATACTGCGACAGGTTTGTCGTCATAATGGTTTGACTATCTTATGATTATCCGTTTCTTGTCCTTATGGTTCCCCGACCTTTTACTCGGCAATCGCGATATATTTCTCTATATCCTGTGCCTCGTTGGACATCGGGTAGTCAGCCTTAACAGCCGAGAATACCTTGTGAGCGGCTTTCTTGTTGCCCATCTCAAGGTAAACCAGACCTGCCTTTTTCAGACTCATCGGGGCAATCAGGTCGTTACCCGACTTAGCGGCTGCCTCAAACGCCTTGACGGCTTTGTCATACTCCTGCATCTGCACGTAAGCGTCACCTAAAAGTTGTTTCGCAGCGGGGTCGATGGTCAGGTCGTCTGCCGAGAACTTCTTCAGGTACTTGGCAGCCTCTTCATACTCACCTGTCTGGTAGTAGCAGATACCTGCGTAGAGGGCAGCCAACTTGCCTGCCTGATACATCTTGTAGTCTTGCGCAATCTGCTCAAAACCAATGCACTCGGCATCGTCGCCGTTGAGTGCTTTCTCGTAGTCGCCTTGCATGAAGTAAGCCACCGCCTTGGCGTTCTCGTTGTCTGCCTCTGCGGCTTTGGGCTTGATGACGTACTGATTGACAGCCATAATGCCGAGCACCACAGCCACCACGGCTACCACTACCCATGTAATAACCTTTTGGTTCTTTTCAATCCACATGGCGTTGGTAGTCAGCGCCTCTTGTACGTTCTCCAAGTTCTGGTCTTCTTTCTTAAAGTCTTTCTTTGCCATATCTTTGTTGTTTTATCTTCGATATTAACTATTAATTATTACCTATTACTGATTTACGTTTGCGCCGCAAACGCAAATCTTTCAGCCCGCAAAGGTACTACTTTTTCCAAACATACACAAATGAACTATATTTTTTTCCAAAGGGTACCCGTATTGTGTTATGATTGTGTTATGATGTGCCACGCTTTTTTGTATTATACCATCTTAACAATTATAGCATTTTTATCATTGCAGTCACTCGACATTCACTCGGAGTTCTCTCGGTATTCTCTCGGGGAATGGCAGGTATTTACAAGTATTTATCATTATACTTTTCTGACGGGTTGCAGAGTATGCTGCGGCAGGGCAATTGCAAAATAATATGCCGATATTGTGTAATCGCGAGATTTTATGTGATTTTGTCCCGAAATGTTCCTCATACATTAGAGAACAAAAGCAATGCGGTTCTCACAGGGTAACCTGCAGTGCTACTACGATTACCCGAGGGTATGGTTCTTTGCTGACAAACAGACCGACTTCATCGGTCAGTTGGCAGTGAACGACACGATAGACCTCTTCGACCGGAGCGGCAAAGGTGTCTCCAGCGAACCCAAATACGGTGCGGACTTCAACGGTGCCACACAGTATTACGACGGTGATTTCGTGGACTGGGGCAACAATATCATCAATGGTTCTCCCGCCGGCACATGGCAACGCTGAGCAGCGCGGAGAGTGTAGGACTGTATCATTCTGCCACGACCATTCCCGCCACGAGTGAGGACTCACAGACGGACAACACCATATCCCAGACGTATACTATGGCGTTCCAAGAGGGCGACGAATCCTCCTACAGCTTCGCCCCGCAAGCACAGTTCGACTTGCATATCGGTATGGCAGTTCGCCTTATCCGCCCTTGCGACCCCGATGCGGAGACGGGGATTACTGTTGCCGCTACGGACATCCTTCCGACATCTGCAGTCCGCAAAGTATTGCGCAACGGGCAAGTGCTGATTGAGCGCGGCGGCAAGACCTATACCCTTATGTGCGATGAGGTGAAGATGAGGTGAAATGGTGATGCACATAGCGTAATCATAGTGGCATGTACAGAGAAACACAGTGCGGATAGGTGGGTGAAAATCGTCAAAAAAGTACGAAATTCGCCCATGTATCCGACAGAATCGGACTACAAACGGGCTCTATTTGTGTATGTTAGAAATAACTCGTACCTTTGTAACCTAATCAACCAATAACAAAATATGACCATCAACCAAATTCAACGTATTATGAACAAATCCTTACCCACATTGACACTTGCTGCCATAACTCTCACGGGTGTAACCTTGCAGGCAAGCGCACAAGCCCCGGCATAGAGTATTAGGATAGTATCCGTGTCCGCTGCAAAGGGCACAAAACAGCAAAATGTGTCCGTTGCAAAGGACAAGTGCTTATCCTCCGCAACGGTATTTACTACGATATTCACAACAGGATAGAGAATGGAGAATAATAGGAAATTGTTTATTTAGAAGAACAATTTTGTGGGATTTTTGTTTATAAAAAAACAGTTGTACATTTCAGCATATTCACGCAGGTATCCGGAGGAGGGTAATATCTATATTTGCCAAACAGAGAATACGAAATGAATATTTTTAGCAAAAACGAGAAAATAAATTTGGATTTTCTTCGATTTTGTATTATCTTTGCAGTCGAAATTGGGTGGTTTGCAGTTGTGACCACTGCGCAACATATAATCAACGTATAACTAACATAACAGAATCATTTTATATGACAGAAACACAATCACCGAATAGGAACGAGAATACAATAAAAAACAAAACTTTATGACCAAGAAATTACAGTTATTATTGCTACTTGCCGCCATGTTTGGCGGCATGAGTGCGTATGCGGCGCCCGGCGGCACATGGACGACTATCGAACACATCGCCTATCCGACGCCGCAGAACGTAAGGGCGGAACTTGACGGTTCGAAAGTAAAACTCTCGTGGGATGGCGTGCAGTGGCCTGCCGACGGTTTCCCCGAAGAGATTGACGGCAAGACGGTGCCTACCAACTTCACCTACAGCATCGAGTGCCGAGTGAAGACCACCGGCACGGGCACTTGGAGCGAATGGTGGATGCGGACAACACGCGGACGGTTGGACAACAACGGAGCATTCGTCAGCCACTGGGACATCGAGGACGAAGTCGAGTCAGGCAAGACCTACCAGTACCGTATTCAATGCTACAGTTATATCGAGCCGGAGAACCCATGGGAACTCACGAACCCCACACGCGACGGCTACTTTAGCGAGTACTCTGATACCGTGACGGCACACAAGACCCTCGACAAACTGGCAATCACAGAAGCAACCACATCCCATCCTCTGAATGGATACACCTCCATCAGTGTCAAGTACACCTACACCTCCTCGCGCGAGGCAGAGGGTGAGAAGCCGCTTTATTTCACTTTCAAGGCGATTGAAATCCCTTACCCTGCGCCCGGCACTACCCCCGAATCCCCTGCCGCAGGAGGAAAACCCTACGCACGGAGAGACGGCACTCCCCTTACGGTGCAGTCGCTCACGCTGACACCGCCCAATACGACCAAGTCGAAAAAGATTGATGCGGGCAATTTCGCTCTGACCTCTTCCGCTGATGCGGGAACCATCACGTGGGACGCATATCAGGATTTGAAGAATTACAGCCACGATGACGTAACCATCTGGATACAAGGCTGGGCAAAATCCGAGACCGAGGGCGGCGAACCGCGTCTCGTAGTGGACGAAGCCATCGGGAAAGTAGCCATTGACACGCGTCCTTGTACTGCAAAACCGGGTACAGATGCCAGCGGCAACCCCGCAGTCATACTCACGTGGCCGAAAGAACCAACCGCTGCAACGTATAAGATTATTCGTGGAATCAATAATGTCAATAATACGTATGCAACCATTGCCGACAATGTCGCCGATACGATATTTGTGGACACGGATGTTCAGCCCGCTGTCCGCTATGCCTACCAAGTGATAGCCAAAGATTCTACCGGCAAAGAGTTTGTCGCAAGCAGCCCGTTCTATGGCTACAGCCAATTGGATTCGCTCTCTATAGCAGGTATTCAGCCGCAGTCGCCGTGGAACGGCAAGTTGGACATCTTCGCCAAGTACAAGACGGCACGCGATGACTGGACATGGGACGGCACACCCTATTTCAAGTTGACCGCCAAAGCGGGAGACAAGGTGTTGGACGTAAAGACGCTTTCCATGATAGTTTTCCTGCCAAGCGACACGACATCATGGTCGCTTAATCCGAACCGTTTCAAGTTTGAAGATGGTGTCTCGGATTGCCGTCTCGTATGGGACGCAGGTACCGACATTGGTGCGCAGTACCTTGACCAACTCACCCTGACCATCGAGTGTGCAAGTGTTGAACCTGACCGCACGGATGTCCCTGCAAAGGCATGGACGGGCGGCACGGCATCGTACACTATCGGGCATTTCGACACCCGCAGCCCACGCGTGGTGAATCTTGCGGCAGGGACACCGGTATATGCCGACCTCGTTTGGTTTGATGGTGCGACAAAAGCCGATGTCTTCTGCAACGGCACAAAGGTCTTTGAACTGCCGGATGAGGCGGGCAACACGCGCGGCAGCATTACTTTGGGCAAGAACGAACTGAACATCTGGGGCGAGAACGAACTGAAACTTGTTCCCGACAAGGGCGAACCGTGGACGGGTGTCATCAAATATCCCGACTTCGACTTCTCGATATCGAAGGGCGTAAAGAGCGGCATCAAACTTATGTGGTGGAGCCTCATCGACCAGAATGCCGTGAGCGGCTACCAGATACAGCGGCGCATAATGGGTTCGACGGATGCCTTCGAGGCAGTCCAAACCGTGGGACCTGACGTGATGACTTACACCGACAAGACGGCGGAAGAGGCTACTATCTATGAATATACGGTTGTGCCGCTGAACTCCGACGGCGAACCCATCGGTCCTGTTCCGTCGCCCCGGAGCGGCGGCTACCGCACGCTTGAGAAGATAGAGTTTGTGCAGGCACGCCAGTTCTATCCGTGGAGCACGCGAGTTGCTATTGACATCTACTACAAGAGCGCACGCCAATCGTCCACCGACGGCGAAGTAACTTACGCCCTCAAAGCCAAGATGGCGGATGGTACGGAGATACCTATTAAGAGAGAGAATCTAACCCTTGAGACGGTGGACGGGCTGCACCTCCTTCCTAACGACATCCCGTTAGGCTCAAAAAGTTTGCCTTCGGGGGCGACGACACGTCTCTGGTGGAATGCTCCGGCAGACCTTACTGTGCCACTCTCGTCGAGTGTCATCTCGGGCATCACGCTGCAAGTAGTACCGACCCTCGCTGAGGGTGCCCCCGCAGGAGCGAAACCCGCACCCGCAACGGTTACCTCAGCAGGCATCACGGTGGACTTGCGCACAAAGCGTACCGTAACGCCGGGTGAGCATATACCTGTTGTATGGGAATGGTGGCGTACGGACAGTCGCGTAGAAGCGCATGACAACAACAACTTCTACGTCAAACCGGAAGGCAGCGAGACGGACGAGACTATGGTATGGCACACCCCCGAACATTCGGGCGAAGGAACGATTGAGGTACCCCTCGTAAACGATGACCTGTGGCCGAGTTTCCGTCTCGTCAAGCGCGAGATGAACACCGACGACACGGACGAGACGAATCAGATAACACTCACCAGTGAAGTCCTCTTCCAAATGCCGGTGGCTGTGCCGCAGAACGTGCAGGCCACCCGCGGAAACGCTGATGCCCTCACTCTCACTTGGGACGCGGTGCCTTACGCATATAAGTATCAGATTGAAGTTACTACCGTCGATGAACGAGGTGCAACGACGAAGAGGACGCAGCATGTCTTCGACGGCACCCAATACATCGACCAAAATGCCCCTGCGTTGGGTATTGTAGGCTATAAGGTGCAGGCGTGCTTCCCGAATTATGTAACGAGCGACATGTCAGAGCAGGTTGTCGGCTGGAAGGCTATCGACCAAGTGGAACTGAAAGGTGTCTCCACACGCCGCCCGTGGAACGGCACGGTGGATATAGACCTCACCTACAAGACGATGCGCAACCGATTTGCAAAACTGACAGGCACCAACCTGCCCGACAGGCAAGTCTCCATCACGGCAAAGACTAAAAATGGAGAAGAGTTGCTCGTCAGCACACTTGTAAAAGAGACATTGAATGATAAGAGAATCCAACGCGAAAAGGTGGACGGACGCTCTCCGTTTGTCCTCGGGAATGCCGACCGTATCACATGGGACGCACCGGCGGATGCACGGGGAATGTATAAGCCTAATTCCGTGATAACTGTCACGCTACAGGGCGACGAGTATGGCGAAGAAATCAAGTTCGAGCGCACTTTCGACTTGGATACACGTATAGGAGTCATCGAAGTATCGTCTTCCGAGGTGGATAGTATTTCTATTCCATGGTCCACACGCTGGGCAAAACTGGAAGCAACACAACTCGGCTTCGGCGAAAACGATGCTTGGTGGAAATTGACGGCAGTGATGACAGACATTACTGATAACAATAATAATGTCGAGTTGTTGAACAGCAATCAAGACCTTGGCGGCGAAGGCGTTAGCAAATGGATACCGAAGAAGTGGGGTATGAACACTATCACGCTGATACTCCACCCTGTCAGTGGCAGCAGCGAACAAATGGAGTACGCTGCAACCTTCAATGTAGTACCCGACTTCACGTTCACCGCCACACAAGGCAGCAACCGCGACAGCATCATCTTGGAGTGGAACCGGCAAGGAGGCATACACACCTATTCTATCCGTCGCCGTGCGGCACACACCAACGATGCCTTTACGGAGGTGGCTATCTGCACCGACACCACCCGTTGGGCGGACACATCCTTCGAGACCATAGTGGGCGAGTTCGAGTACACCATCATGCCGCTGAACACTGACGGCACGGACGCATGGACGCAGTTCACCCCCGTAGTGGGCTACCGCGCACTGGATATAGCCCGCCCCGTTACCATTGTTCCTGCCGAGAACGGCACCGTAACTGCCGACAAAGAGACGGCTAAATACGGCGAGACGGTAACGCTGACTATTACTCCTGCCATAGGCTACGAGTTCGACCGGCTGACTGTGCTGGATGGTGAGATGCCTATCAACACTATGCAGATTGCCGAGTACGAGGGGGCTTACACCTTCACGATGCCTGCCGGCGATGTGAAAGTGCAAGCAACGTTCAAGGCAATAGACTACGACATTACCCTTGTGCCTTCGGTAAGCGGAAACGTAACTGCCGACAAGCAGACGGCGCACGTGGGCGAGACCGTAACGCTGACCGTAACACCCGACAATGGCTACGAGTTGGACGAAATCCATGTGATGTTCGGCGAGACGCAACTGACCACGGTTTCGGAGGGCGAAGGCATTCATACCTTCACTATGCCCGCAGGCAATGTGGTCATATCCGTTCTGTTCAAGGAAGCCACCGGCACGGATATCATTGCTCCCGATGCAGTGAAGGCTACCACACGCAAGGTCATCCGCAATGGTATTGTCTATATCCTCCGTGGCGACAAGACCTACAC